>CAJFUP010000194.1 GCA_904420225.1 uncultured Lachnospiraceae bacterium | reverse complement strand
CGGTGACCAAGTTTGTCAGCATGGGAAGCGGCGCTTCCCAACCGGCGACAGAACCGGAGACACCTGCCCAGACAGAACCAGTGACAGAACCGGAGACACCTGCTCAGACGGAACCAGAGACAGAGCCGGAAACAGAACCGGAGACAGAGCCGCAGCCCACAGAACCGCAGACCACTGCGCCGGAGACGACGCGGCCGGATGAAAGCAGAGGTTCATGAACATTGAGGCCGAATATCAGGTCAGGCGGGGGAGACTCCCGTCTGGCCTGATCGTTTGCGGAATCAAATTTCCTGCGGCAAAACGGCAGGCATAAGCAGAAGGAGATTCATGGAGGGAAAAATTATAAAGGGAATCGGCGGCTTTTATTATGTCCAAACATCCCAGGGACTGGTGGAGTGTAAAGCCAGAGGCAGTTTTCGGAAGGATAAAAAAAAGCCCACTGTGGGAGATATGGTGAAGGTTCGGCTCCTTGATGGCCAGCCGCCCAACGGAAGTGTCGAGGAGATTTTGCCAAGAAAAAATCTTTTGGTCCGCCCGGCAGTGGCCAACGTGGATCAGGCTCTTATTATTTTTGCGTCAGTGGATCCGGAGCCCAATTTTAACTTATTGGATCGCTTTCTGGTCATGATGGAAAAACAGAATGTGCCCACTGTGATATGTTTTAATAAGACGGATTTGGCAGATAATGCCAGGATGCGGCATTTGGAGGAAATTTACGGCTCCAGCGGCTATCCGCTTCACTTCATCAGTGTTCAGGAGAAAAAAGGACTTTCGGATCTGCGGGAAATTCTCAGCGGCAAGACAACAGTTTTGGCGGGACCATCCGGTGTGGGAAAGTCTTCTCTGATCAATTACCTGAAGCCGGATGCCAACATGGAGACAGGGGAAATCAGCGAAAAAATCAAAAGAGGCAGGCATACAACGCGCCATTCAGAATTTTTTTGTATTGGCAAAGACACTTATATTTTGGATACGCCGGGGTTTAGTTCCATTTATTTGGAAGATATCAGTCCGCAGGAGTTGAAGCAGTATTTTCCGGAGTTTGTACCTTATGAAGAGGATTGCCGGTTTACGTCCTGCATGCATGTGGGGGAGCGGGAATGCGGTGTAAAAGCGGCAGTGGAGCAGGGAAAAATCAGCCGTCTCCGGTATGACGATTATGTAATGCTGTATCAGGAATTGAAAGAGAAAAAAAAAAATTGAATCCATGGGAAGTACTGTGGAGTGTCTGTGAAAGACAGCAGAAATTAGAGAAAAGAATGAGAGGTTGCTTATGATTAAACTTTCCCCGTCAATACTATCAGCGGACTTTGCGAATTTGGGAAGGGATGTAAAGGAAGCGGATCGCGCCGGGGCCCAATATCTCCATATTGATGTGATGGATGGGCTGTTTGTGCCCAGTATCAGCTATGGATTCCCCGTTATCCGCTCCATTCGGCCTTTGACCCAAATGGTATTCGATGTGCATTTGATGATACAGGAACCCATACGATATGTGGATGAATTTGCCAAGGCAGGAGCAGATATTATCACAGTACATCAGGAAGCCTGCCGCGATTTGTCAAAGACCATTGCGGCCATTGATGCCGCAGGCTGTCGGGCAGGCGTCACAGTAAAGCCCAATACACCCGTGGAGGTGGTGTATGATGTGCTGGATCAGCTGGATATGGTACTGGTTATGACAGTGGAGCCGGGATTTGGCGGACAGGAATATATACATGCCATGACAGAAAAAATCAGAAAAGTGCGCGGGGAAATTACGCGGAGAGGGCTGAATGTGGACGTACAGGTGGACGGCGGTATAAATAGGGATACCGTAGGCATAGTGCTGGATGCCGGAGCCAATGTGATCGTGGGGGGAAGCTCCATATTTTCCGGTAATATCAAGGACAATATCCGAGAGTTTCAAAACATTTTTCAAGAATATGAGAATTCCCATCTTCAGACAATGAAATAGAGGGGCGTATGGGGTAAAGATGAAAATATTGATCATTACAGGCGGAACATTAAATAGGGATTTCATCCAGGAATTCCTGACAGTACAGTCTTTTGATGAGATCAT
>CAJFUP010000193.1 GCA_904420225.1 uncultured Lachnospiraceae bacterium | reverse complement strand
TGATACTCTCCGTAATTACCATCGCCGCCATGATCTTAGTTCCCCTCTCGGGCCTGGGAGACGGAATCAAAGCACTGGGATCCGTGCTGTTTGGTCTGCTCAAAACTATTCTCCGCTTTGTCTTTTCTGCCAATGATGGAGCCGAAGAGCAGCCAGAAATTTCCATGCCCATAAAGTCCCCGTTCACAGATCAGACTCCCAATGCGGACCCCAGTTGGCTCACTGCCATGTGGGATTTTCTCACAGATGTTTTCTTCCTGCTGGCCTATGTGGCCATCCCGCTGGCGATTATTTTCTTCATATATAAATTTATCCGTCATTTTTACCGCTCCGGCGCAGCGGAGGACTCCAGGTTTCTTACAAACGTATCCAACGAAACCGATACCATTTCCTCCATTACCCCGGAGCAGCGAGTGAGTCGTCGGGATGACAAACTGGGCAGAGATCCCAACGGCATTGTGCGCAGAAAATATAAAAAAGTCATATTAAAACACACATCCCAAACACCGCCGTCCAACCTGACGCCGGAGGAATTGGAAACCTTTTCGGGTCTTTCAAAGACCGATGAGGTCCAAATGCTACACAGACTGTATGAACAAGCGCGTTACAGTCAAAATGGCGTCACAAAGTCGGAAGCCCACAGCGCCAAAAATCTACACATCACTTAGACGCTCAAAAATTTGATAGGCATTCAGTGTACCAAATCCCCATTCCCGGTTGGGATATTCCAACTCGGGACGCCTATCGGCACCTCGGATAAAAAAAGTCAGCGCATCGTTGGTGTTGATGGAAGGGCGTTTTCCCATGCCAACTGCCCATTCCAAAAGCTGTGCCGCGCTGCCGGCCACATGAGCGGCAGCCACACTGGATCCCGTCTTTCGCACAAACCGGCCATCACGCCCAGGTCCATAAACATTGACCCCCGGCGCCGTGATGTCCGGTTTGATTCTGTCATCTCTGGTATATCCGCGGCTGGAATGCTGGTACAAGCTCCCATCAACATGGTTATATGTGCTGACAGTAATTACTTGTCTGGCGGCGGCAGGATTGCACAGCGTGGTGTAGGGATCCGGCCGCAAAAAAACCGTATCCGGAGACAAAAATCCCTCCATGGGCAGCCACATGTCATATCGTCCGGATATAAAAAGCGAGTTGTATACTTGAATCGTCCAAACCCCCGGAGTAGGATCCTGAAACCGCATCACAATTAGGAAATTTCCCGAAATGGGATCCACGATCTGATAATCAATGTATACCACTGTACGCTCAAAGATGAAAGATGCCACCTCGCTTCTCCCCAGCCGAGCCGGAATCTGGGGAATACTCCCGCCAGTGGGAGACAGCAGCGCAATGGAATATACTTCGGGAGCCTGGGCCCAAAATTCCAGAGAAAATCCCCTTTCTCCCTCTGCCACCCGCAGTTCCACAGATTCCATCTCCTTTTCTCTTCCAAACATTCCCATATAGTGATGGGCCAGCCCAGTCTCATTGCCAGCCGCCGCTACCAAAATAGTCCCTGTATCTGTCCCCATATATTCCATCACCCTAGAAAGCGGCATCGCTCCGGTTCGATCCCCCTGATTGGATCCCACCCCCAAACATACCACCAGGGGAAGCCGAAGTTCTCTGGCCAGCCTTCTAAGGTATGCCAAACCTGCCATGATATCATTTTCCTGAAAGGCCAGGGCATCTTCACGTATAAAAAAGAAATCTCTTAAGTACTGTTTTGCCGGTTTTAGTTTTACCATAGCGATTTTGGCATCTGGGGCGGCGCCAGTGAAAGAACCGTCCTCTGTCATGCCCCCCGCAGCTATGCCAGCCATAAATGTTCCGTGTCCATTCTCATCTCTGGACGGCACTGTGTGCTCTGGATTCTCTGTCTGTAGGGCAGCATCAATGGCTTCTTCTCTGTATTCAGTTCCATAGTAAAAACCCTCCGGTGCCGTGCCGCTCTGATCGGTCTGATCCCATATGGCAGTCACCCGGGTCTTCCCGTCTTTTCCCAGAAAAAGGGGATTTTGATAATCAATTCCCGTGTCCACAAAGCCCATGAGAACATTTTTCCCGGTCAAATTCAATATGGGTTGATTCTGCAGGGCTGTAATACCGGACACATCCATACTGCTGGTATCCAGAAGCCCAAATAGCTTAGGGATGGCATAGTACGTATAGTTATTAATGCTGAATTCTCTCCAATCCCTTGGCCAGTAATAAATCTCAAACCGATCCATGATATTTAAAATACAATCCCCCATCTGATCCATACCATATCCATACTGGACAATGAAATCATAATAATCATTGGATAAAATGACTTCTCTGCATAATTCTGCCATACATTCCCGCCTTCCGCTCTCTCAGCACATACATATGAATCTCCCCTCCCATCTATGACCTTTGATATATTCCAACAAAACTTCCCATACTGGGTATTGCGAAACGCATCAAAAAGGAGAAAGACCTGTCGTCTGAAATCACCGTTTCAGCAGCATATCTTTCTCCTTATTTCAACAAAACGCTTTGCCTAAAAAAGTCGGCACCCTCGCTCCCTTCAGCTTCTCAGCTCTATGATGGGGCCTCCAGTATTTTCGATATAATCTTTCGTGATAATCACGCGCCCAATGCTGTCATCTTTTGGAATCTCATACATGATATCCAGCATAAAATCTTCGATGATCGCCCGCAGCGCCCTGGCGCCGGTATCCTTTTTCAGCGCCTTTCTGGCAATGGCGTGGAGGGCTTCTTCTTCAAACTGCAGATCCACCTCATCCATGGCCAGCAATTTTTGATATTGCTTCAAAATGGCATTTCTTGGCTCTTTCAGGACTTGAACCAACCGATCCTCGTCCAGAGCATCCATGGTAAAAACAATGGGAAGACGGCCCAGAAATTCCGGTATCATACCGAATTTCCTCAAATCTTCGATTTCCACTTTCTGTAAAATATCTCTGTCGTGATCGTATTTATCCCTAAGATCTGCCTGGAATCCCATGGAGGACGTGCGGTTCAGCCGCTCTCGAATGATTTCCTCCAAATCGGGGAATGCCCCTCCGCAGATAAATAAAATATTTTTCGTATTCACCGTCTCCAGTGGAACCATGGCATTCTTACTATTGGCTCCCACCGGTACTTCCACTTCGGCTCCCTCCAGGAGCTTCAGCAAGCCCTGCTGAACCGCCTCACCGCTGACATCCCGGCTGGTAGTGTTCTTTTTCCGTGCCAATTTATCGATCTCATCGATAAAAATGATGCCGTGTTCAGCTTTTTCCACATCATTGTCAGCAGCCGCCAGCAGTTTTGATACGACGCTTTCGATGTCATCGCCGATGTATCCCGCCTCTGTCAAAGATGTGGCATCCGCGATGGCCAACGGCACATTCAACAGCTTTGCCAGAGTCCGCACCAAATACGTTTTACCGCAACCAGTGGGTCCAATCATCAACATATTGGATTTCTCTATCTCCACTCCGTCTTTTTCATCAGCGGCAATTCGCTTATAGTGGTTATATACAGCCACAGAGATTGCCTTTTTTGCATGTTCCTGCCCCACCACATATTCATTGAGCTGCGCATTGATTTTATGGGGAGCCGGTATGGAACGAATATCCAAAACCGGATCGGCATGCTCTTTCTTCTTTTTCACTTTCTGTCTTTGGGGAATTGTGTTGGGCATGTCCTCCATTTGAAACGGCATGTTCATCATCCCGGGCGACAGATTGAATCCCATCATTCCTGGGAAGCCGCCCTTTTCCACCTGATCAAATGCTTTCTGCATACAACTGCTGCAAATACAGATATTTCCCGGCATGGTAATCATCTTTCCCGCCTTGCTTTCCGGCCGACGGCAAACATAACATACCTTTTCATAATCATCTTCTTTATTCTGATGGTCAGCGTTGTCCCCTGACTTCACTTCTTTCAATTCATCTTTATCTTCTGCCATATAAACTCTCCTTATTGGTGTGATGTTGTCTCATAACACCATTCCATTATATCCGAACTATTCCCCGGTGACAAGTAAATAAAGTATAAACGTCCCGCAAAAAAACAGCGCAAAATCCCCGCAGGACGCCTGGCGCAATATGCGCCCACGCGTCCCCCAGGGATCTATCTCATGCTTTTCAATATCTGTTTATGCTATTCTTCGCCCCATCAGTTGTCGATCAGCTTTTTGGTATCCTTCCAACTCATGAGGGAACGGAGTTCTGCTCCCACCTTCTCCAGCTGATGCTCAGCGGCCTTCTTCCTCATGGCCATGAAACTTGTGCATCCCACCTGGTTTTCCAGAAGCCAATTTTTGGCAAATACGCCATCCTGGATATCCTTAAGAACCTGGCGCATGGCATTCTTCGTATCTTCTGTGATAATCTTGGGGCCTGTGATGTAGTCGCCATATTCTGCTGTATTGGAAATGGAATAACGCATTCCGGCAAAACCGCTCTCGTAAATCAAATCCACGATCAGCTTCATCTCATGAATACACTCAAAATATGCACTCTCCGGCTCATACCCAGCCTCAACCAGTACTTCAAAGCCTGTCTTCATCAGCTCCGTCACACCGCCGCAGAGAACTGCCTGCTCACCAAAGAGATCCGTCTCTGTTTCCTGGCGGAATGTGGTCTCCAATACACCGGCTCTGGCTCCGCCGATGGCCAAGGCATATGCCAAGGCAATATCATGAGCCTTTCCTGTGGCATCCTGCTGTACGGCGATCAGACAGGGAACACCCTTGCCTTCCTGGTAAGTGCTTCTCACGGTATGGCCCGGTCCCTTGGGCGCGATCATGGTGACATCCACATCCTTTGGCGGAACGATCTGTCCGAAATGAATGGCAAACCCGTGAGCGAACATCAGCATATTGCCGGGCTCCAGATTGGGCTCGATGCTTTCCTTGTACATCTTGGCCTGTTTCTCATCATTGATCAAGATCATGATGATATCCGCTCTCTTGGCTGCTTCCGCTGCTGTATACACTTCAAATCCTGCTGCCTCAGCCTTGGCCCAGGACTTGGAACCTTCGTATAAACCAACGATCACATGGCATCCAGACTCCTTCGCATTCAGAGCATGGGCATGACCCTGGCTGCCGTAGCCGATTACTGCAATGGTCTTTCCCTCCAGCAAGGATAAATTACAATCTTTCTGATAATAAATTGTTGCCATATCTTTTTCCTCCATTGATAGTCTATTTGCAAAAGCAAAACAAGCGGATCGTTTCAGTCTGCACAGCCGCGGGCCAAACCTGTGATCCCTGTTCGAGCCAGTTCCTTAATATGGAACTTATCCAACAAATTGATGAATGCCTCCAACTTCTGCTGCTCACCTGTCAGCTCAATCATGACAGAGTCAAATGCCACATCCACAATTCGTGCACGGAATATATCCGCAATGGCAATGACCTGCTGGCGCTCCTCTGCTGTGACACCTACCTTGATCAGAATCAGCTCCCGGCAGACAGACTCATCCAGTGGCAGCATCTTGATATCCACCACATCCACCAGCTTGGCCAGCTGCTTTTCGATCTGTTCCAGCACCTCCGGCTCTCCCCGCGCCACAATGGTCATGCGGGTTCGGTTGGGATTCTCTGTCTCACCAGCCGTGATACTGTCTATATTATAGCCGCGTCTGCTGAACAGCCCGGCCACACGGCTCAAGACTCCTACCTGGTTATCCAGAAGGAGGGATAAAACCACTTTGCTCATACTTACCTCGCTTCCTGCGGCCATCGGCCCTTGATCTATTTTTTCGCTTTCATCCAATATAGCAGTGAAAAACTTCTTTGTCAATGGAATTCAGCCATTTCCAGCATATCAGTTTCGCATATTTTTTCATAACTTGAAGTTATGGTTCATCGTAACTTACCTCTGTGGGCTGGGGATTTCCGCTGATCCATACATGTTTGACCCTGGTGCTGACCTGGAATGGCGAGCCGTCTGTCACCACAATATCCGCATCTTTCCCCACTTCCAGTGAACCAACCCTATCTTCCACGCCGATGTGTCTCGCCGGTCGAATGGTGATGGCCTGGAGGGCATGGAATGGATCCATGCCTGCCTGCACAGCAAGTCCCGCACATATGGGAAGATATTTCTGGGGAATCACCGGGGAATCCGTGATGATGGATACCTGGCATCCAGCCCGATCCAAAATTCCCGGCGTAGTCCATGATTTCTTCCGCAGTTCATATTTGGTGGCATTGGTCAGCGTGGGACCCACCGCCATGGGGATTTGTTCCTCTTCCAGCTGGTCAGCCGCCAGATGTCCCTCGGTACAATGCTCCAATGTCAAAAGAACATGGAATTCCTTGGCAATCCGTATGGCGGTGAACATATCATCCAATTGGTGGGCATGGGCCTTTAATGGCATCTCCCGTCGAATCACCGGCAAAAGAGCCTGCAGCTTCATATCAAACGCCGGTCTTTTCCAGATATCATCCCCGGCTCTCTTCAATTTTTCGTCATATTCACAGGCGCGATACAGCATTTCTCTCAGCTTGGCAGCTGTGGACATACGGGAAGAATTTCCTTTTTCCCGGTAAACCCGTTTGGGATTTTCCCCAAAGGCACACTTCATCGCCACCTCTCTTTTGACAGCCATATCATCCACACGGTTTCCGGCGGTTTTGATGGCGGCAAACGTACCTCCCAGCACATTGGCGCTTCCCGGCCCCACACAGACGCAGGTCACACCAGCCGCGGCCGCTTCCCGAAAAGCAAAATCCCCAGGCTTGATCCCGTCAATTCCCCGCAGCTGCGGGGATAGGATATCCCCCATCTCATTATAATCCTGCCCCTCATATCCAATGCCATATCCGTCCAGACCAATGTGGCCATGGGCCTCAACAAAACCAGGATACACCGATAGCCCTCTGGCATCGATCTCTTCTGTCCCCTCTGGAACTGCCAGATGCTCTCCCATTGCTTTTATAACGCCATCATCCACAAAAATATCCGCCGTATACGGCTCTCTGCTGACGGCATCGTGGACCAACCCTTCCCTGATACAAAACATATTCCTTCAACCTCACTTTCCCATGCCAAATTTGGATATTTCCACGTTTTTGCACACCCGTATCCATATCACTATCCCATCTGTTGAAATAATTCCCGAAGTCTTGGATAAATTTTCCGGAATTTCCCGTATCGCTCCTCATACTTTTCCACCAGCTGCGGTTCCGGCTCCACGGTATCAATGACCTTAACAATGGCCGCAGACGCCGCCTCCACGGATGGGTATTCCCCGCAGCCCACAGCCGCCAGGATTGCGCCCCCATAAGATGGGCCTTCCTCACAGGCCACCACATCAAGACGGACATTCAAAATGTTGGCAATCATCTTTTTCCAGAGAACACTTTTGGCACCCCCACCGCAGATCTTGGAGGAAGTCACCTGTATACCCAGCGATCTGGCCACCTCCAGAGAATCTCGAAGTCCAAAGGCAACCCCTTCCAGCACAGCTTGGGTCATATCCCCTCGGGTGGTGTCCATGGTCATTCCAAGAAATGTACCTCTGGCCATGGGATCATTGTGGGGAGAGCGCTCCCCCATGAGATAGGGCAGAAAAAACACACGATTTTCTCCCAGCTCACCGATGACTTCCTGCTCCCCCTGAAAATCTTCTGTTCCCAGCACCGATTCCATCCACCACTTATTGCAGCTGGCCGCGCTGAGCATACATCCCATGAGATGGTAGTGCCCATCGGCATGGGCAAATGCGTGGAGGGCATTATGGCTGTCCACCTGAAAGCTTTCACTGGAAATGAATACCGTTCCGCTGGTGCCCAAAGACAGGTTGCATTTTCCTTCTCCCACAGTTCCTGTTCCAACAGCAGCTGCGGCGTTATCCCCTGCCCCGGCTGCCACCTTCACTCCCACCGGAAGTCCCAAATCCACGGCAATTTCTTCTCTCACCGTGCCGATGATCTCAAAGCTTTCCTTCACAACAGGCATCTGTTCCTCGCTCACACCGCAGATCTTTAGCATGTGGGAGGACCAACACCTGTTTTTCACATCAAACAGCAGCGTACCCGAAGCGTCCGACGGATCGGTGGTATGCATTCCCGTGAGACGATAGGCAATATAGTCCTTTGGCAGCATGATTTTGGCAATACGCTTAAAGTTTTCCGGCTCATGTGTTTTCAGCCATAAAAGTTTAGGAGCCGTAAATCCTGCAAACGCAATATTGGCCGTATAAGATGACAGCGCGGCGGTACCAATTTTCTCGTTAAGATATGCCGTTTCCTCCACTGTACGGCCGTCATTCCACAAAATGGCAGGACGAATCACCTGATCTTCATGATCCAAAATCACCAGGCCATGCATCTGCCCGCCGAAACTGATTCCCTCTATTTTTTCTGATCCGGCTGCCGCGGCCAATTCCCGCAGTCCATCAAGGCAGGCGGCATACCAGTCTTCTGGATTCTGTTCCGACCAACCAGGCGCGGGGAAAGAGATGGGATATTCCCTGGATACAATCTTTTGGATCTCTCCTTTTTCATTCATCATCAATAATTTGGCAGCCGATGTTCCCAAGTCAATTCCAATATAGAGCATGATAATTCCTCATTTCTGCGCCTCTGTAGACCAAGGCCGCGTCGGCGCTGCCGCAGACCTCAAACCAACAAAAAAGAGAAAAAGGCGCGTCCAGCGCAGACATTCCCGCCTGTTTTGGACGCGCCCCCTGCTTATGCAAACGGATTTTCCGTGGGATAACGCATTTCCCTGGGCTGGTTGAATCCAATATCATCCACGCCAAGATATTTGAAAATTTCAAACATGGTTTTCCCAAAATGGCCAAAGGCCACAGCCCCATGATGGGGATAATTCTTTTCAATCAAAACATGCCGATAAAATCGACCCATCTCCGGAATGGCAAAAACGGCAATCGCGCCAAAGGAACGGGTGGGCACCGGAAGAATTTCCCCCTCTGCCACATAGGCGCGCAATCTTGCGTCCGCCGTGCTCTGCAGGCGGAAGAACGTAATTTTTCCCGGCGCAATATCGCCTTCCAGCGTTCCGTAAGTCACTTCCTTTGGCAGTGTTCTGGCCATAATTTTCTGATTGCGCATTTCTTTGAAAGAAAGTTTGCAGGCCGCCGTATTTCCGCAATGGAAGCCCATGAATGTATCCTTAAGCGTATAGGGATATTTCCCCTTAATTTGTGCCTCATACATATCAGCAGGCACAGAATTATTGATATCCAAAAGGGTTACAGCGTCTTGACTGACACAGGTTCCTATGTACTCGCTGAGCGCTCCGTAAATATCTACCTCACAGGAAACTGCCATACCTCTTGCTGTGAGACGGCTGTTTACATAGCAGGGAACGAAGCCAAACTGTGTCTGGAAAGACGGCCAACATTTATTGGCAAATACCACATAGTCTCTGGACCCTTTGTGATTTTGAGCCCAGTCCAAAAGAGTCAGCTCATACTGGGCCAACTTTGGCAGGATACCGGGAAGTTTGTTCCCTTCTCCCAGTTCTTCTTCCATATCCTGCGTCACCGCCGCAATCCTGGGATCATCTTTATGCTCATTGAACGATGCGAAAAGATCCAGCTCAGAATTTTCTTCAATTTCCACGCCCAAATTATACAACTGCTTAATGGGCGCATTGCAGGCCAAAAAGTCTTGTGGACGGGGACCGAAAGAGATGATCTTCAATCGGCCCAATCCCAAAAGTGCCCTGGCAATGGGGATAAAGTCACGAATCATATCCGCCACCTCATCGGCTGTCCCCACTGGGTACTCGGGTATATACGCCTTTATATTGCGCAGCTTCAGATTATAACTCAAGTTCAGCATACCACAGTAGGCGTCCCCTCTGTCGTCCAAAAGGCTCTCTCCCGTCTCCTCCGCAGCAGCGGCATACATAACCGGTCCGCCGAACTCTCTGGCCATCAGCGTCTCACTGGTCTCCGGTCCAAAATTTCCCAAAAAGATCACCAGTGCATTGCAGCCCTGTTCCTTCACCTGTCTCACTGCTTTGACCATGTCGTTCTCGTTTTCCACGGTGATGGAACATTCAAAAATTTCTCCGCCCTTCTTCTCATAAGCCTGCACCACAGCCCCTCTCCTGCGAGCTGACAGTGTCATTGGGAAGCAGTCACGGCTGACAGCAATGATTCCCAATTTTACTTCCGGTATGTTTTTCATATTCCCATCTCTCCTTTACTCTTGCAATTTTACAGCTTTGGAAATGTGTCCCACTTAATTTACCTATTAAACTAAATAAGCTATCTACACTGTACTACAGAAAAAGTTGCTTGTCAATAGCCGTCTGACAGAAACAAATTCCATCCTTTCCGGCACTGGTCTTCCCTGTCACGTAATCCTCTCTCCGCCCATTGCAAAAAGGATTTGCACTTGGAGACGGTTTATGTTACCATAAATCCATAATTAGTTCAGGAGGTGTATTAAATATGAAAACCGGGAACCAAGAAATGATCCGTGACCTCAATACGCGACTGATCCTGGAGGCAGTCATACAACATGACCCCATATCCAGAGCGGAATTGTCCAGCCTTCTTGGTTTGACAAAAGCCACGGTTTCTGCCATCGTATCTGACCTCCTGGTCCAAGGTCTGTTGGAAGAAAAAGGGAGCAGAGATACCAAAAAAGGCCGTCGTCCCATTATGCTGACTTTTGCAAAAAATAGTGGCCACATTCTGTCCATTGATCTGACAGGCAGACACATCACTCTGATGACCTGTAATCTACGAGGGCAAAACTGTCATTTGTATCAATATTCCAATCACTATTCCCCCCAAGGTCTCCTGTCACCATTGAAAACCATCATACAAAATGTGATGGATACCATTCCTCCCTCTATCCATGGAGTCATTGCCATTGTAATCGGAGTGCACGCCGCTGTCCATCAAAACACCATCACCTTTTGCCCTTACTATGATTTGACAGGACTTCATTTGGCAGAGGAACTGGAATCCGCTTTCCACATTCCCGTTTCCATTGAAAATGAGGCCAATTTGTCGGCCCTGGGTGAGAAGACCTTTTTCCACGATGTCCCCAATATGGTCAATATTAGCATCCATACTGGAATCGGCTTGGGCGTAATTCTAAACCACAAACTTTACTGCGGCGTCAACGGCGCGGCCGGGGAATTCGGCCATACCATCGTGGAGCCCCAGGGACGTCTCTGCCCCTGCGGTAATCGGGGATGTGTAGAACAATATGCCTCAGAACCGGCTATTCTGGCAGAGTTTTCCCGTTTGTCCGGGATCCTCTCGCCGACCGCGGATGATTTGGTATACGCATACCGCCGCCAAAACCCTGCGGCAATCCAGGCAGTGGAGCAATTTATAAAGTATCTGGCCATCGCCGTCAATAATATTGCAGCCATATTCGATCCCGATGTTATCGTCATTAACTGTGCCTTCACCGCTTATCTGCCGGATCTCATCCCCATGATTGAGGCCAAATTGTCCAATAACCGGATCCGCCGCTGTCCCATCCTGCCTTCTTCTCTCCAGGATACCGCCATTCTTCTTGGAGGAGCTTCCGCAGGCCTTGGAAAGTTTCTGGGAATGGAGGCCCTTCACCTGAAATAAAAACGGAGCACCGGGAAAGGCGCTCTGTAAAACAATACTGCCACGGCCCTGTATCATCAGGTGTCCGCGGCAGTATTGCACACATTTCTCTAAAAAACCATGATTTATGACTTTGACTCATCCGCATCACGGCTCAATTTGCATGAGGGATACGGAAACTTCATTGACGCAGTCCGACAGATTTTCCACTATGATCCGAAATGTCCCGTTTTGACTGAGCTGTCCCGAATAATAACTGGCTTGATCTGCTTCCAGCCATCTGGTCAGTCCATCCGGCATCATGAGACCCACCCTGGCTGTTTTCCCTGTCTGGGGAGTAAGAAAGATGCCATAATCCTCACCGGATGTTCCATTCATTACAGTCGACACAGCGGCCTCACCGGGCTGCAGTTGCCAACACAAACCCATGACTTCATTTTTAACATATGTTTCCTTCTCCTCCAGGCCATCCACATCTGTCTCCCATGTGGTTCTGACTTCCTGGATTTCCGGTATCTGTTCTCCCCCTCCCTCGCAGGTTTCAGTAAATCCTTCTTGATGCAACCATTCTTCATAGATATTCGTGACCGCCGAATTGGCCCCGTACGCCGTAAAAGATGCTCCCAGCAGCACTCCGACTGTCACCAGCATGGCTGCCAAACTTCTGATGGAGCTTGGGAAGGTAATCCGACGCAGATACCCGATGCGCCGCCCAGTGCTTTCCTCTCTTCCCCCAAAGGGAAGAAAATACTCCCAGCCACCTTTCTTTCTTTTTACTACGCGTGAAATGGTTTCAATATATTCTCCGGAACCGATCCCCCAGCCGGTGCCTGTCAAAACATATCGGTCACACCCGTACTCCATCTGTCTGATCATCACAGAGCGGAAAATATGAACCATGGGATTAAACCAGTGCAGAACGGCCACCAGATCCAGAATATGGCGAAACATCACATCCTGACACTTGATATGGATCAGCTCATGGCAGAGCACCGCTCTAACATTTTCATGATTCATGGCACTATCATTAAGCACAATGCAAGGTTTTCTCACACCGGCGCAGCCAGGTGAGGGAATATTGGGTATATGGAGAATTCTGACATCCTTGCAAATTCCAAGATTTTCCTGTATTTCCTCCAATTCATACAAAATGGACGGATCTCTCACCGGGACGGCTTTTTTAAGGATTCGGGACACTTGCACCTGTCTCCAAATCAGGATTCCTCCTCCTCCAAATATCCCTGCTATCCACAAAGACATAACAATGGAATGGGGTATTTCCAGCGCTCTGGAGCCGCCAAAGATCCACATATCCCCAGATATGGCCTCATAGAGATAATAGGGAATCACACATTCCCGAATATACTTTCCCACATACCAAATTGGAAGTAAAAAAGCTGCAACCGTAAGCCAACCAATGGCCCTCCCATAAGAAACTGCGGGATAACATCTATGTATCAATACCATCAAGATCACTGCGGCCACCGCGACAACAGCTCCGGTAATACTCTCTGTCACAATTAGATATAGAAACTGTGTATTAAAGCTCATTGATCTCCTCTTTTAATACTTCCTTTTCCCTTTTGCTGATCTTTCCATTCTTCAGCAGCGATTTCACACATGCGGCTGTATCTCCGCCATACCACGTATCCACCAGTTCCTTCAAAAGAATCGCAGCGTATTCTTCTCTGGTGATCACTGGAACGTAATAAGAAACTTTACTTTTCTTTGTATAATCAGCTACTCCCTTGCTCACAAGATGGGAAAGGAAGGTGGAAACTGTCTGACGCTTTAATTCACGATCATATTTACTATTTATAGCGTCAATCAGTTCCAAAATTGTTATCTGCTTTCCCTGTTCCCCCGTTTCCCACAATATTTCCATGATTTCCACTTCGCTTTGCGTCAGCAACATATGATTTCTCATTTCCCATGAATATCCTGTCTCCAAGACCGGATATCGCACCTCCTCTTTTTATTTTTTTTAAATCTACATGGTAACATATTATCATATTCTTTACTGATAGTCAATTATTTTGAAATATTTTGGGACAGTTTTTTGTCGGTTTATTCATTTTTTTGTAAGATTTTCGAAAGAACTGGAGCCGACGCAATGAATACCATCTCTCCTTCCAGCTGGCTGTTGCCATAATCGGCGGGAATGATAAAATGATCTCCCCTGGAAATATCCACACCATTAATCCGCCCAAATCCAT
>CAJFUP010000192.1 GCA_904420225.1 uncultured Lachnospiraceae bacterium | reverse complement strand
ATGGCAGCCAAGAAGGACGGCGTTTATCTTCCGGTTTTTGAAAATTTTTTCTGCCATCCCCAGCGCTATGTCCCGCTGGAGGGAGGGGAGACGCTTCCCCATTTGTGCCAGCGGACAGGAGATTTTCTCAAGGACCTGTCCATGCGGGAAGAATGGAAAGATCAGACGATTCTGATTACCACCCACGGAGCGGCCATGCGAGGACTCATGATTACCATTCGGGGAGAGCGTTTGGAAAACTTTTGGATGGGAAATCTGGTTCGAAACTGTGGTGTAACCATTGTAGATGAAACGGACGGCGTCTATACAGTGGTGGAAGATGGAAAGGTGTACTATGAGTGAGGAGAAGGAAATAAAGCAGGGAGAATTTGTGTTTTCCATTTTGGATGATCGGGCCTGGGTGAAAGCATGGACCGGCGGCAGGTCGCGGGCAGAGGTGCCGGATCAGGTGAGTGGACGGCCGGTGACGGGTATTCTTCCCTATGCGTTCTGTGGCTGCCCATCCATTCGGGAAGCGGTACTCCCGGTCTCCATGGAGAATGTGGGCGCCCATGCGTTTTTCAATTGCCGCAGCTTTCAATCCATTACATTTACAGATCAGCTGTCTCAGATCGGAGATGGAGCATTTAAAAACGATTTGGAGTTTTGTCAAGTACATTTGGTGATCACAGGGAAAAAGAAGACGCCGTTTCGCGCTTTTCAGTTTCTTATGGAGGATATGGATAGAAGGATGGACGCGTGGATTACCCAGCGGGATGGGAGTACAGCCAAACTGGTATTTCCTTTTTTTGTGGTGGATTATGAAGAGGATTATGGGGCCAGAGTTTTTCATGAATTTTCCTATGGAATTGGTCAGGCATATCGGCAATGCATATCAGGGGATCATATGGACTACGCGGGGTATGATCGGCTCTTCTCCCAGTGCCGGAGACAGGAGACGGAACCTGTGCTGACGGATATGGCGCTGGGCAGACTTCGGTATCCTCTGGCTTTGACCGGAGAGGCCGCAGACAGATATCGGGATTACCTCAGAGAACAGGCAGTTCCTGCGGGGAAGCGGATGCTGAAAAAGGGTGATGTGGATGCCATTCGGTTTCTGGCCAGAGAGGGCTGTTTCACGGAACAGGCTTTGGCGGAGCTGATTGGAGAAGCCGCCCGTTTGGAGCAAATAGAAGCCGCCAGTTTTCTCATGGATCATCGGCACAAAACATTCAGAAGAAAAGAAAAACGCTTTGAACTCTAAAAGCGAGCGTATCGTAGAGTGATGGAAGATGCAGTGAGGGGAATAAGGAGAAAACAAATGGATGAGAGAAAACAAAAAATGGAGGATATTTCCAATGCGATTCTCAGCAGTGCCCGCAATGAGCTGTATGTGGCCATGCGGTTTCTGGATGTGGCGCTCCATGCGCTTTCTTTTCAGATGAATCTGTCCACCAAAAGCATTGGCACAGACGGTATATCCATTCTGTATAATCCAGCCTATCTTGCGAGAAACTACAGAGATGACCGTATCCAGATCAATCGTGCGTATCTGCACATGCTGCTTCATGGAATGTTTTGTCACATGACGCATATCCGGGAGAAAGAACCCATGTTTTGGAATTTGGCCTGCGATGTGGCGGTGGAATCCATTTTGGATACGCTGGAGTATCCATGTATTCGGCGCGTGGTGACGGATGAGCGTCAGGAAATATATGACAGCCTGCGCGGGGAACTGCCGGTTCTGACGGCTGAGGGAATTTACAAAGTGTTGAGACGGCGGCAGATGAGCTATGGAGAAGCTGCGGAGTGGAGCCGTTTGTTTCTCGCCGATGACCACAGCTTTTGGGAAAATCTGCGGGATCAAAAAAAACCGGATGGAATGCCGCCGGGAGTACTGCCGGATGGTGGGAAGACGCCGCCTGGCAGGCCTGCCGATTCCAAGGCTCTGGAAATCAGCAGGCGCCAGAGGGAGGAGCTGGAAAAGAAGTGGAAAGATATTGCGGACAAGACACAGACTCATATGGAAACCTTCTCCAAAGGCGCGGCCCAAAAAGCCGGTGTGCTCTCTCAGGTGATTCGGGTTCAAAACAGGGGAAAGCAGGATTATGGCAAATTTTTGCGGCGGTTTGCAATTCGGCGGGAGGAAATAAAGCTGGATGCAGATACCTTCGATTATGGGTTTTACTCCTACGGTATGCGTGTGTATGGAAACATGCCGCTTTTGGAGCCGGTGGAATGGAAAGAGGAGAAAAAAATCCGAGATTTCGCCATCGCAGTGGATACCTCTGGTTCCTGTTCCGGCAGGCTCATTTCTCGTTTTTTGGAAGAAACATACCGGATACTTACAGAAACAGAACACTTTTTTCAGAAGGTGCGGATTCATCTGATTCAGTGCGATGCCGCTATTCAGAGGGATGATGTAATCACCAGTCTGGAACAGATGAAGGACTATGCTGACCATTTTCAGGTGAAGGGATTTGGAGGAACGGATTTTCGGCCAGTTTTCTCCTATATTGATGAACTGCGCCAAAAAGGTGAATTGCGGAACATGAAAGGACTCATTTATTTCACAGACGGATATGGAGAATATCCCAAAAAAAGACCGGATTTTGATACGGCATTTGTGTTTGTGGGGGAATGCCGCCTGGAAGAGCGGGTCCCGCCGTGGGCTATGAGTCTGATTCTGGATGAAGGAGAGGAAAAAATAAATGAATATTAAAGAGGCAAAAGAAGAATTAATCCGTACCGTCCGAGCCTATCTGCTGAAGGATGAAGACGGCGCCTATCGCATGGACAGCGTGCGTCAGCGCCCGGTGCTTTTGATGGGGCCGCCGGGGATCGGAAAAACAGCTGTTATGGAACAAGTGGCCAGGGAGTGCAAAGTGGCACTGGTATCCTACACCATTACGCACCATACGAGACAGAGTGCCATCGGTCTGCCTTTCATTAGGGAAAAGAAGTATGGGGGGACGGTATACTCTGTGACAGAGTATACCATGAGTGAGATCGTGGCTTCCATTCATGAGACCATGGAGCAGACTGGTCTCAAAGAAGGCATTTTGTTTCTGGACGAGATCAACTGCGTGTCTGAGACGCTGGCTCCCACCATGCTGCAGTTTTTACAGTTTAAAATGTTCGGCAGCCATAGGATTCCCCAGGGATGGGTCATTGCCGCCGCAGGTAATCCGCCGGAATATAATAAATCCGTTCGGGAATTTGATATTGTCACCTTGGATCGGGTCAGGACAATTTCTGTGGAAGATAATTATGATGTATGGAAGGAGTATGCATATCAGCGGGGAATTCACCCCGCCATTATCAGCTATTTGGACATGAAGAGAGAGAATTTTTATCATGTGCAGACAACTGTGGATGGGATGGAATTTGTCACGGCGCGGGGCTGGGAGGATTTGTCAGAGATCATGGCAGCCTATGAGCTCCTGGGGCAGAAAACTGGGGAAAGCACGGTGGGACAGTACATTCAGGATGTAAAGATTGCCAAGGATTTCGCCAATTATCTGGATTTCTATGAAAAGTATCGGGTGACATACGATATGGAAGCCATTTTAACGGGGGATGCGCGGGCAGAGGCATTCGCAAAACAGCTGAAGCGCGCTCCCTTCGACGAGAGGCTGAGCATCATCGGTTTGCTCATGGGAAGTCTGGGCGGGCTGTGCCGAGATGTTTATCAGAGAGACGCTTTTGTCGGAATGCTGTTTGGCATATTGAAACAGGAAAAAGAGGCGGTGACAGAAAAAGATCAAATGGGGGGAGACACAGGTGCATATGTACTGGGGCGTGCCGAAGAGTATCGGCGGCAATGGGAGCAAAAAATGAAAGCAGGTTTGCTGACAAAGGACGAACAGTATGCATGGAAGAACAGTGTACAGAAACTAGAGATATATGGAAAAAAACTCTGCCAGACACCGCAAAAGGACAGTTTTTCCCTGATTCGCAGAGAATTTCAGGAGGAAACCGAGCAGCTGCGCCAACAGACACAGGATGTGCAGGCGCGTTTGGAGAAGGCATTTTCCTTTATGGAAAATGCTTTTGGAGAAAGCCAGGAGATGGTAATTTTTCTGACTGAGCTGACCACCAATTTTTATACTTTGAATTTCATCCAGGAAAACGGATGCGAGGCATACTTTACGTATAATCAGGCGCTGCTGTTTGAGGATCGGCAGAAGGCCATTCTGGAGGAAATCAAGAGCATAGAGGGCTGGGAACACTTATAAAATACTGCTACGGATTTTTCACAATTCCATGTTATTTTTTTCACAGAATCACAATTTTTTCTTCACAGATTTTCTCTATACTTCGAAGCGTAGAAACAAAAAGGCAAAGCCAAGGGAAACGGTCAGACTTGAAAATGAAGGCCGGATCCCAGGCGGTTTCGCGCAGAAGTACGGTGCGGGGAAGGATGGCAATTATGGTGGAGTTCAGAGATCAATGGTTTGAAGAGGATTCTGTGGAAGATAAATTAACGATGCATGAAAACAGGGAAAATGGAAATGACAAGAACAGAAAACAGGGGAGAGGCGGAAAGAGCAGAAAAGTGTTCAAAAAAATCGGTGTTCTGACGCTTAGCGCTGTCCTGTTTGGGGGAATCGCGGCAGGAACCTTCCAGGGAGTGAATTACCTGACCGGCTATGCCCAGAGATCGGAAGAGTCCCCTGTATCCAGCGGCGAAGATTCCACCAGCCGCCTGCTGAATGTCAATACCGTATCCGGCAGCAGTGAAAAACAGACGGGATCCATGGACGTGTCTGCCATTGCTGAGGCAGCCATGCCGTCCATTGTATCCATCACCAACCGTTCGGTTCAGGAAGTGGAGAGCTACTTCCAGACGTTCGGGTACAGTTTCCAGCAGCCGCAGCAGGAAGAGACGGAAAGCTGCGGATCAGGAATCATCATTGGCCAGAACGATACGGAACTTTTGATTGTGACCAACAACCATGTGGTGGAGGGGGCGGATACGCTCACAGTCAGCTTTGTGGATAATGAGGTTTATGAGGCCAATCTAAAGGGAACAGATGCTTCCAATGATTTGGCAGTCATAGCCGTTCCGTTGGAGAGTATATCAGACGATACCATGTCCAAAATTTCTGTGGAAGTCATTGGTAATTCAGATGAATTAAAAGTAGGAGAACAGGTGGTTGCCATCGGGAATGCTTTGGGCTATGGCCAGTCTGTGACCACAGGAATTGTCAGCGCTACAGATCGGGTCATCAGCACCAGCACGGAAGACGGAAGTACATCCACAGAGGCCAACACATATATTCAGACAGACGCAGCCATCAATCCGGGCAATAGCGGCGGGGCTCTTTTGAATATGAACGGGGAATTAATCGGTATCAATTCTGCCAAATTGGCCTCCACAGAAGTGGAAGGAATGGGATACGCCATACCGATTTCCAGAGTGTACGATATCATAGAAACATTGATGAATGAGCCCACTCGCACCAAGGTGGAAGAGGGAAGCCAGGGGACGCTGGATATTCAGTGTGGAGATTTTTCCTCACAGGCCGCTCAGGCTTATGGGATTCCTCAGGGAGTATACGTAGCCGATGTCACCAGCGGCGGAGCTGCTGATCAGGCGGGAATTTCAGCAGGTTCCATTATCACTGAGTTTGACGGGCGTTCGGTAACCAGCACGTCTGAATTGAAAGAGGCACTGTCATATTATTCCGCAGGAGAAACGGTCAATGTGACGGTTTATAGGCCGAATGCCCAGCAATCGGCGTATGAACAGAGCACGGTTAGTGTTACGCTGGGAGGAAGTCATTCTGGGCATACAGCATAGGAAGTTAAGATCCATATGCCGCGAGGATATGGGACAATTGATGAATTATAGATAGAGGATTTGACAGGAACCCTGTGAAAAGCGGGAAAAGAGTGGCCGCCGGAAGCCACCGTGGAACAGCCATGGTGACTTTCGGCGGCCACTGGTATTGTGGAGATTTGCAGAAAGCGTGTTATGACAAAGCATGTCGTGACAAAGCATGTCGTGACAAAGCATGTCGTGACAAATCGTGTTATGACAAATGGAGAAAGCCGTGATATAGTATAGGAAAGAAGCAAAACATCTAAGGGAGGAGCAGAATACCATGTATCAGCACCATTTGGATTGGCTGGAATATATGAAACAGTGGATGGAATGTGCACGTATCCAGGGGGATCTTTTGATTTCGGAATGGTGAAGCCTGGACTGTACTTTTTCGGTGAAATTTGGTATAATCCCAATAGATGCAATTAAGAAAATTGGCATCGGCGATAGGTGGCTAAAGAGTGGCGAAAGAAATGGAGCGGTTTATGCGAGTGGCGATTTGTGACGGAGAGAAAGAGTTTACCGCCCAATTCCGAAAGTGGATGGGAAGGGACAGCCAGGAAAAAGGATACGATGTAACCATATTGGAATTTCAGAGCGGCGAGGAAGTCATGGAAGCTGTCCGAAATGGAAACAATATAGATGTGCTGTTTCTGGATATTAAGATGCTGGACGGGGATGGATTTGAGACAGCGAGACAAATGAGAGATCTGGGATGCCGCTGTCTGATGATTTTTTTGACCAGCCTTTTTTCTTGTATCCAGAGGGAATACGAGGTAAAAGCGTTTCGCTGCCTTCTGCGGGAGCAACTGGAGGGACAGCTGGGGAAAGTGATGGATGATTGCCGAGCGGAGCTTTTAACGGGAGACTTTTATTCTTTTTCTCATGATGGGAAAATGGCACAGGTGCCAAAGGGAGATATTTTGTACTTTGAGAGTGAAAAGTCTTTGCTATATCTCAATACCAAAAAGGCGGTGTACTGCTTTCAGGGAAAACTGGACGATTTGGAGCGGGAATTGCGGGAAAGTGGTTTTCTGAGATGCCATAAGAATTTTCTGGTGCAGGAGTGCTATGTCAGAGGATGGAAAGATCAGCTGCTTCGGATGGAAAATGGCGCCAAGATTCCCATCGGTCGGTCGTTTGAAAAGGAAGTTAACAGGAGATTGGCCATGCGGCAGGGCAGATAGCGTGCTGAAGAAGACGCAAGGAGCTTGGATTGGCGAAAAAGGTGCGGCAGTGTCGGTTGTGTGGTAATAAAAATCACAAAATTAAAGAAATAGTCAATTTTTATTTGTAATATGGTTGTTTTTATAGTACAGGATGAATTCGAATATTTGTTCTGTACTTTCTTTTTATACT
>CAJFUP010000191.1 GCA_904420225.1 uncultured Lachnospiraceae bacterium | reverse complement strand
CTCCTTGGCCAGTTTATCGTACTCCTCCATAATCTGAGGAAGATCATCTTCCCGAATGGAATACGGCTCCTCCGGCAATCCCACCACCGGCTCGATGGACATCTGCTTAAAGCCCAAATCGGCAAAATGAATGACATCCTGGGAGAAGTCCAAATTATCCCTGGTAAACGTGCCGCGGACATAATAATTCATTTGCCCCCGGCTGTCCGCAAATTTCTGGAACTTGGGAACAATCCGGTCATAGCTTCCCTGGCCGCCGCGAAAAGGACGCATCTTGTCGTTGACCTCTTTTCGCCCGTCCAGGCTCAGCACCACATTGCTCATTTCCCTGTTGCAGAATTCCATTACTTCATCATTGAGCAGCACTCCATTGGTGGTCAGGGTAAAGCGGAATTTCTTGTTGTGGAGCTTCTCCTGGGAACGGCCGTACTCCACCAGCTGTTTCACTACTTCCCAGTTCATCAGCGGTTCCCCGCCGAAAAAATCCACTTCCAAGTTAACCCGGTTCCCAGAATTTTCAATCAAAAAATCCAGCGCCCGTTTTCCCACGTCAAAACTCATCAGCGCTCTTCTGCCGTGATATTCCCCTTCCTCGGCAAAGCAATATTTGCACGCCAAGTTACAGTCATGGGCAATATGAAGACACAGCGCCTTGACCACAGTACTTCTCTTTTTGAAGTCAAAAATATACTGCTGGTATACATCCGGAGAGTAAAGAAGTTCCTGGTCTTTTAACTCCTCCACTTCCTCCATGGCTTCATCGATATCCTCCGCCTTATAGCGGTCTTTCAATTTTTCTCTAATCTCTTCTTTTCCATATTTCTCAAATAACGGAATCACATCATAAACCACATCATCCACAACATGGACGGAACCGGAATTGACATCCAGCACAATGTTATAACCGTTACTTTTATACTGGTGAATCACAATACTTCCTCCTGCCATCTGTCTTTCACATTGGAAAGCCGAGGAGGAATCCCCCTCGGCTGTTTCTCTTTTTATCTTATTTGTTGTTTTCGCAGCTCTGATTTCCCACTGTGCAGGATGTTTTGCAGGCTGACTGGCAGGATGTCTGACACTCGCCGCATCCGCCTTTCTTCATTGTGCTTTTCAAAGTTTTTGTTGTCAATGTCTTTACTCTCTTCATGATCGATCCTCCATATTTCCTATTCACAGCATGCGGATATTGGTCACAATATTCCGCTGTAATATCAAATGACAGTATACCATATTCTTTTCCGGTTCGCAATTACTTTTCTCTCAATTCCGGATTTTAAGCCTCTCCCCATCTTCTCTTTCCCAGAGCAGCGCTTGGGCAACCCATGGCTATGAATCATTTTTCCCCTGTTCACATATAATGCATTATAATAATCTGTGCGGACGGAAGGATCTGCGGCGGGCTGCAATGCCGGGATATCCTCCGCAGAAATGAGGTCATCCATGAAACTGAATCCCCATGTCCTGTCTTTCCTTAAAAGTCTTCTTTTTACATATCTGCTGACTGCTGTACTGCTTTTTGTCCTGGCATTTTTATTCTACCAGCTGAAATTACCCCAAAGCCAGCTTAGAATTGGAATTTACGCTATTTACATCATTTCTTGCCTGGCAGGCGGATTCATCATCGGTAAAACCATGCATCAAAAAAAATTCTTATGGGGACTTCTATTTGGCATCCTCTATTTTTTGATTTTGATTCTCTTATCCTTTGTTATTCAGAAAGAAATCCTTCAGGGTATTGCCTCCTCCATCCTGATCATGGCCATCTGCGGCGTCTGCGGCATGGTGGGCGGTATGATCAGTTAGCCGTTCTGACTGGCAATCCAGCAAAGCTGTTTCAGGAGATTCCGCTGCGGAAGGTCAAACCGATCAAGGATCTCAATGCCCAGACTTCTGGCACTTTCAGCTGTGGCCGGATGGGCATATCTGACATCTTTCAAGGTGACGATCACCATCTTTGACAACCTTCCGCCAAATTTCCTGGCCTGCATATAAAGTCCCTCCAAATCCTGTCTGGTGGGCGCGTTCACTGTACATTTCACAAACACAGGGACAATATCTTTCATCAGCAGCAAGTCGATCTTGCTGGCCGCATTGTGATACTGCCTGCTGATCTCATCGGAATCCACCATTAGGCTGATGCGCACTTCGTCAAACACATTGGCGCTGCAGGCCGTGGAATAGAGATAAAGAAGGAGACTGGATTTCATATTGGTGACGCACCGTTTGATGGATTCGTCTTTGAATAAGATATGCAGCATATTCTGCTGGGTTCTGGTGTACTGAAGAATCCCTATTTTTCTCCACTCGTCCAAAAGCGTTTCATTATTTCGGTACATCTTTTTATAAGCGTTGATCATACACGGGGCTGTTATGGCCAGGGATGAGGAAGGATTTCCATAATGCCCATCTATGTACTCGATATACTCCATCTGCGCGTTCCAAAGATCCGGGGACTGGAAATAAAGTTCCCATACGGTTTTCACTTCTTGCTGAAACGTCTCTTCTTTCCACTTATCCTCAAAATTTCCATACCGATATACGCTGCCCCCGGTGATCCGGAATAACTCCTTGGAAGTAAGAGGCGGCATCTTAAATTCTCTTGCCAATTCCTCACATCCAAACAAATTCACCATCTTTTTGCTGGAAAAGTCAATGAAAAAAGACGGGACATGATGTTCACTCGCATACATACTGACTGCAAAAAAAAGGATCCCGCTTCCGCCGGTAAAATCAATCACACAGTCCTCATATCTTCCCAAAATCGCTTCCAGCTCTTTTCTGATATCCGCCAATTCTGCGGACTCGATCTCATAAAATATCGCACTGGATACCGGTTTCTGGCCATTGAGGAAACGCCGGATTCCTCCTTCCCGGTTCCCATCGACCATTCCATTGACGCTTTCATCCCACAAATAGATGACACGTTCCGGATGGATGGCAATGGGAGCAAGAATATTTTCAATGGCCTCATTGTCATACAATTCTATCAGAGTTTTCAAACCACGCACCCTCCTTCCCATTCGGTGCACAAAAACCGTCATAATTGCCTATTTCCTATAAGTAGAATATCAAAAAATGATCTCTTTGTCAAAACATATTTGTAAGAAATCAATAAAAAATACGGGACTCTTTTCCGTCATTTCCTCATCCAGTGGAGGCATCCCCTCCCATTTTCCGAGCAACTGCCAAAAATCGTCCCGCAATTCTTTTTCTTTTGTCCTCCAGAAGATACATTTCTTCCGGTAATCCTTTTATTCTTCTTCGTTCTGCTGAAGAGTACCCGATTCCTCAGCCGTTTCAGCTGTCTCCTGGGATGTAATCTCCTCTCCCCCTGTTTCAGCAGGGTTTGTCTCACTTTCCGCCTGCTGGCTTTCCCCGCTCTCACTTTCATACATTTCAAGACTTCCCTCATTCAGCATCTGCACCAGGTTAGTCAGTTCCTGACTGGAATTGCACGCCTGAATATAGCGGTTATTCACATCTGTATAAAGCTGTCTCACATCTGAACGACCTCTCACTTCTTCCAAATATGTACTCAAGTCTTCATCTGCCGGAGTCATATCAATATACAATGTGCCATCATCGTTTTGACGTACAATGAATCGATCCAATGATGGCGCCGTCTGCTCCACATTAATGAACTCAATGTCATAAGATATGTACGTCACCCAGCTTCTGCTATCCAATCCGTTTATGATATAACAGACAATGTTCTGATAATCTGTTATAATCTCATTGGTCAAATCCAGCTGTTCCTGGGTAATCGGTGCCGCTGCTTCCATGATACTGTTGAGGGTATCCGCATCCCCATCTTTTTCCGCCTGAAAATATGTCTGGATTAAGTTCAGAATCTGATGATTCGTATCCAACCCATCCGCTGTCTGCCCTTGGATCACATTGCCATTCTCATCTGTTTCATTGGCAGCCGATAAAATCTGCATGGGATTTTCTCCCTCATCGACTATTCCCAGACTCTCCCCTCCGGCAGCATCTGTCTGCACATGCTGACTTTCCTGTCTTCCACCCTCCTGTTTGTCTGTCACAACAACCACTGCCACTATGAGCACTGCCGCAATGACCACAATGATGATGTATGGCAGGAATTGTATCAGCGGACTTCTCCGCTTTTTTCTCAAAGGTCGTCTTTTCTGCTCCATCTCTTCCTCCTGCATTTTCCTGCTGCGTCTGTTCTATCGTATCGCTCCAATGGTGGTATTTTACCAAATACGGCGCAAAAAAGCAACCTTCCCCTCATACTGCGGAAAAATATTTCTCTTTGATTTCCTCCACAGGCATTTTCTTTCCTGTCCAAAGAGTAAATGCTTCTGCCCCCTGATACAGCAGCATATACAGTCCATTGAAAATCGGACATCCGGCTTTTTCCGCCATTTTCAACAGCGCAGTTCGCCGCGGATTATAAATAATATCCGATACCACCAGATCCTTGTGAAACACACCGGGATCATGTATAAGACATCTCTCCGTATCCGGAGCCATTCCCACACTGGTTCCATTAACCAACAGGTAGGATGTAGCGATCTCTTCTTTTAACCTATCTTCCTCGTAATCCCCGTCACTGGCCACCAGCCGGACACAGCAGGCTGTCTCTTCATTCAAACGCCGGACGATCTCCACCGTTCTCTGATAAAAGCGGCTGCTCTTGCGGCAGAATACCGCCACCTCTGCCGCGCCGTCCAAAGCCGCCTGGACGATGATAGCTGTGGCAGCACCGCCTGTGCCCAAAATCGTCATCTTCTTTCCCGAAATATCGTATCCCGCATCTTTCACTGCCATCATATAGCCAGTGCCGTCAGTGATATGTCCGGTCAAAACACCGCTGTCATTGACCACTGTATTGACTGCGCCAATGATTTCAGCAGCTTGGGACAGATGGTCACACAGAAGTGCCATTTCATTTTTATCCGGCCAGGTACAGTTCCATCCCCTGGCTCCCAATACCTTCAAAGCCTCCACTGCCGCAGGCAATTCTTTTTCCCCGATGTCGAAGCAAAGATAGGCGTAATCCAGCCCCAAGCTGGAAAAAGCCTCATTGTGCATCAGCGGGGAAATGCTGTGTTCCACTGGACGCCCCAATAATCCTGTCAATTTCGTCCTTCCTGTGATTTTAGTCCGCATCGCCATGTATTTCTCCTTCCCTCTGGGAACAGCGCAGATGGCTGTCATTACCTGCCAGAGTCCACTTCCACGGCTGGCAGCCCATAGTCTTACACTATTTTACCTGAATTTTTCTGATATTGATAGACATGATTGGACAAGACATCCTGTTTCCGCACTTCCCGTGCGTTGATTTCTGTCACCATGGTCTCCAAGGCCTGTCTATCCTGTCCTCGGCAGGGCAGCAATAGAACCTCATGAATACTGGATGGCAGAATATAGAAATCGCTGTCTATTTCTGCCGCAAAAGCGGCCAAAACCTCATCATACAGCATGGCCGCCGCCCCCAGGAATCTCCTGGAATTGGTCAGCACCGACAGTTCCACATCCGCTGCCTCATTCTCCGCTCTGGCCATATCACCCAAAATTTCCCTCATAGGGCATAGCAACGGCGGAAGCAAGCGCGGCGTATTCACTCGAGCCAGCGCAAATAGCTCCCCTTCCGTGATGCCCCAGGCCTGACGGCACTTCTCCGTCACCGGCACCAAATATTCCTGCCCTTCCCGACTCTTCCACAGCAAACCATAACGAAGCGCCATATCCAAAATCACTCTGCCGGACAAATTAGATTCCCGTCCATTTTGAATGATGGGAGAAGTAAAATAAAAGATAATCTGATCTTTCAGAGAAGAAAACTGACAAACGAATTGGTCAAAGAACGGATCCAAAATAGATTGGCTCATGATAAGTACCCTCCCTTTCCGCCATGAGAAATGGGAGAAAATTTTCAATGGAGAATTGCGCCTGAGAGGAGTCGAACCCCCGCACACAGATCCGGATTCTGCTGCTCTATCCACTGAGCTACAGGCGCATAAGATACCCTGCCCGCCAAGCGGGCAGGTAACGCATCAAAATTATGCTCTGGACAGGTATTCACCTGTTCTCGTATCAATCTTAATCTTGTCACCCTGGCTTACAAACAAAGGCACATATACGGTAGCCCCTGTCTCCACAACAGCCGGTTTTGTCGCGCCAGTGGCTGTATCGCCTTTAAAGCCCGGCTCCGTATCCGTAACCTCCAATTCCACAAACAACGGCGGCTCAATGGCGAATACTGATCCATTATGACTCACAACTTTGCACTGCTCGTTTTCTTTTACAAACTTGAGAGCATCGCCTATCAGACTGCTGGACAATGAAATCTGCTCATATGTGTCAGGATCCATAAAGCAGTACAGCTCACCGTCATTATAAAGATATGTCATATCCTTACGCTCAATACGCGCCTGAGGGAATTTTTCTGTGGGACGGAAAGTCTTTTCCACGACACCGCCATTTTTCACATCCTTCAGTTTGGTTCTGACGAACGCTGCGCCTTTTCCCGGCTTTACATGCTGAAACTCTACTATCTGATAAACATTATTATCCATCTCAATGGTAATACCATTTCTGAAATCACCAGCTGAAATCATTGCACTTCCTCCTTGGATTTTCATTCTGCCCATGCGCAGTCTAAAGCATCAAGCAGACACAAGATGTATTATAGTCCATATGGGCACAAATTTCAAGCACTTTTTACAATTTTTTCTATTTCCTCTGCCAGCTGCCAAGCGCCCTCATCCTTTACCGGCACGATCCAATGGGCAGATTCTCGATAGATCGCTTCTCTCTGCCGCAGCAAGTCATGTATTTTTTCTCTGGGGTTCTGGCCCGCAAGCAGAGGGCGACTCTCATCCAACCTGAGACGCTGCCAGAGAACCTCCTCATCGACATCCAAATATATGACTGTCCCCATATTCCTCAGACAGTTTCTATTCTCTTCTTTTAAAGGCAGGCCGCCCCCTGTGGCAATTACCGTATTCTTCCTCTGGGAAATCTCCTGAAGCGCCCTTTTTTCAGCTTCTCTGAAACCGACCTCTCCCTTCACGGAAAAGATTTGGCTGATGCTCATTTTCTCCCGCCGCTCTATGTATTCATCCGTATCTAAGAAAGAATACCCCATTTTCTCTGCCAGCCGCTTTCCCACTGTGGTCTTCCCTGCTCCCATGAAGCCAATCAAAATAATATTCATCTCTTCCGTATCTTCCCTCCGCTTTTTCTGTAGAAATACAGCACCACTCTTTCCAAATACCGCTTCAAAACAATCTGTATTTCCTCTCTTGGATGAATCGGACGCACCAGAATATTGGCAATCCCTGTCCGATTGGCGCCATAGATATCTGTGAAAATCTGATCTCCAATGAAAACAGTGGTACTGCGCCCTGTGTGCATCATGGCCATGGCTTTTTCATAGCTGACGGAAGAAGGCTTATGGGCATTATCAATATACATGGAATCCACATCACCGGCAAAGGGTTTCACCCTGGTTTTTCTGTTATTGGAAAGCAGACACGTCTGAAACCCCATGGCGTGCAGACGCGCAAACAATTCCCTGGATCTGCCATCGGAAGGAGCGCCGTGGGGAACAAGGGTATTGTCGATATCGAAAATCAATCCGCGGATCCCTCTTTGAAACAATGTCTTAAAATCCACATCATACACAGACTCCGCGCATTCTGTGGGATAAAACTTCTCCAGCATACCCTACTCTTCCTTCTTCATGAGTTTTTTCAGTTCGTCAGCAAAAGTACCCACATCTTTGAATTCACGGTATACACTGGCAAATCGCACATAGGCCACTGCTTCCAAATCCCGCAGCTTATTCATGACCATCTCCCCGATGACTTTGCTCTGGACTTCCTTGGCGTCCATATTAAAAATGGCATTTTCCACCTCATCGATGAGCTGATTGATCTGCTGCATGGAAACAGGTCTCTTATGGCAGGCGCGCAGAATGCCCGCTTCCACCTTGGTCCGATCATACGGCTCCCTGGTATTATCTTTTTTTATCACCATGAGAGGGAAAATCTCCAACTTTTCGTATGTGGTAAACCGCCGCCCGCAGGATTCGCACTGTCGTCTTCGTCTGATGGAATTGTTATCATCGGAAGGTCTGGAATCGATTACTTTTGTCAATTCCGCATTACAAAATGGGCATTTCATCCGTTTGTCCTTTCTTGAATCAATTTCCTTGTTTTTTTTATTATAATTTTTTCTTTTCTTTCGGTCAAGCAAAAACGCCTGTAATTCCATCAGAATTTACATTTCACCAGCACATCTTCCTCCACAATTTCCACCAAAATAATTTCCGGTCCAATCTGGCGAATACAGTGAAAGGGAATCACATACTCCGTATCTCTCCCAAAGAGTCCGCATATCTTTCCGCAACCCGGCACCACAATGGCAATGAGCTTTCCGGTGGCAATGTCAAATTCAATGTCACAGACGAATCCCAGTCTTTTGCAATTGCATGAATTGATGACTTCTTTCTGGCGCAGATCACAAATTCTCATTTTCTTTCCGCCTTCCTCATGATCTGTTATTAAGATATGCCAAACCACGCCGTTTGTTTCCCATGGCGCCCCCTTTGCTGCCATCTTTGCCAAAAAAACGTCCCCGATGGGGATTCTGCTGATACCGATCCGCCTTCGGGGACGTTCCCATTCCCTGCCGCTATGCCGTCAGAGAGTTTCCATATTTCCAAATTCTGAAAGTTTCAGTCCTGGATTTCTCTCAAGAACCATCCCCGGGCTCCAGCTGTTGACAAACAGCAACAGCGGGTTTCCTTTCAGATCACGGATACGCTTCATATCGGACGTTCCCTGGATCTTTGACACGTCCATCTCATTCCAGTTTTCTATCCAGCGGATGTGCTCATAGGGAAGGCGATCCAAACGGATCTCCACATTATACTCGCTCTCCAGCCGAAATTTCAGCACGTCAAACTGCAGAATACCCACCACTCCCACAATGATTTCTTCCATGCCGGTGTTGAACTCCTGAAAGATCTGAATGGCTCCCTCCAGAGCGATCTGGCTGATACCTTTGATAAACTGCTTTCTCTTCATGGTATCCACCTGGCGAACTCTGGCAAAATGCTCCGGCGCGAATGTGGGAATCCCCTCAAACCGAAACTTCTTATCAGATGAACACAGCGTATCGCCGATGGAGAAAATTCCAGGATCAAAAACACCAATGATGTCGCCCGCATAGGCCTCTTCCACGATTTTTCTCTCCTGAGCCATCAGCTGCTGGGGCTGGGTAAGCTTAATTTTTCGCCCGCCCTGCACATGGTTAACCTCCATCCCCGCCTCAAACTTTCCAGAGCAGATACGCATGAAAGCAATGCGGTCCCGGTGGGCTTTATTCATGTTGGCCTGGATTTTGAAGACAAAAGCACTAAAATCCGGCCGGAACGGATCCACAATTCCCTGGTCGCTCTTTCTGGGCAGCGGGGACGTGGTCATCTTCAAAAAGTGCTGCAGAAAATTTTCCACGCCAAAGTTGGTCAGCGCGGAACCAAAGAATACCGGCGACAGCTCACCGGCCCGTACCCGTTCCATATCAAAGGGTTCGCTGGCCCCATCCAAAAGCTCCACATCCTCCTCCAGCTTCTGTTTCTCATACTGACCGATGAGCTTCTCCGCATGCTCTAAATCAATCTCATCCGTATCCAAAGCATGGGTTCCCGCATCTGCCGCCACAAATGTAGTGATTCTGCGAGACTCTCTGTCATACACCCCCTTGAAGCTTTTCCCGCTTCCAATGGGCCAGTTGATGGGACAGGTTTTAATACCTAGGACATTTTCAATCTCGTCCAGCAGGTCAAACGGATCATTGGCCTCACGGTCCATCTTATTGATAAATGTAAAAATTGGGATATGGCGAAGTACACATACCTTGAACAATTTTATGGTCTGTGCCTCCACACCCTTGGATCCGTCGATGACCATCACGGCGGAATCTGCCGCCATCAGCGTCCGATAAGTGTCCTCAGAAAAATCCTGATGGCCCGGCGTATCCAGGATATTAATGCATTTCCCATTATATTCAAACTGGAGAACGGAGGACGTGACGGAAATTCCCCTCTGCTTTTCGATTTCCATCCAGTCGGAAACAGCATGCCTGGCAGTTTTTCTTCCCTTAACGGAACCGGCCTGATTGATGGCGCCGCCGTAGAGCAAAAACTTCTCCGTAAGCGTGGTCTTTCCGGCATCCGGATGGGAGATAATGGCAAATGTTCTTCTTTTCTTTATCTGTTCTTCCAATTCAGACATATAATCCCTCTTTCTATGCAATACAATGCGATTTCACCAGCAAATAAGGCTTTGCTCCATCTGTTGGATAGACCGCTCCACGAGAGTATAGCATATTTCCCCGGAATATGACAAGCCCCATTTCCCTTTAATCCGCTATGGCGTGATCCAACGGCATATCTTCTCCCCTCCAGATTTTTTTTGCCGTCCAGTCCTCATCCTCACCGGTCCAAAACGGATCCTCGGGCGAAAGCCCCAGCGCCAAAAATACTGCCGAACAAAGATACAGACTTCCCCGGTTGATATACATTTCCGCCAACCCCGGCTGGCAGCCATACACACCGGGAAGCAGCCACCCTTTTTCATCAAACATATTCCCATTGGCCATAATCCGGTCAATGACAGCGGAAAGAGCACATCTGACCTGAGGCGGTTTCACGCTGTTCTCCAAAAAATGCTCCAGGGCGGCCTGGGACAGCAGCTGAAAAGCGCCGAAGCGATAGCAAATGGACCGCCCAATGATGGGATATGTCCCATCCTGGCCGATGAGCCGCTCCAATATGGAAGCGTATCTGGCCGCCCGGTTCATGACCACCGGCTCCAGAGCCGCCACTTCTGCCAAAACAGGCGCGAATGTCTTCACAATGTCCACATACATGGGCTGAATCACAAAACTATTGTAATAATCCCAGTGAAAAGCCGCGCCGTCCCCATACAGTCCGTCTCCCTTATACCAATCCATAAACATTCTGGTGGCATAAACCACCCGAAGCTTGTCCCAATCCGGCTCCCCCAGCCGATAAAGGGCGGCCTCCACCATGGCTGAAAAGAAAATCCAGTTATTGGGACCCGGCACAATATTTCTGGAAGAGCGCAGGGCGGCAACCACATTGGCCCTAACCCTATCATCCAGCCGATCCACCAGCTGCCTGGGAGCCCGTATCAGGGCATGGGAGAGAAACGCTGTGTCCACCAGCGGCTGCTCTCCTCGGTCAAATAGCATAAAATCCGGCGAAGCGGGATCCGTTGCTTTATCCAGCCCAGCCAGAGCCAGCTTTCGAAACCGCTGCTGCAAAGCTGCCTCTTCACCGGAAAGTCCTTCCGCTTCCAGCCAAGGGGCAATACCGCACATGGTACGGCCGAATGCCTCCAGCGGGGCAAAAGCCGCGCGGTCCGGATGCAAATCCGTCGGCAGACTTTCCTTAAGCTGCCCTCTGCTGACAGCCTCCAGCACTGGACCGACAATTTTTTCCATGGTCCCAACCCATTGTTTTCTCTGTTCTACTCCACTCATGTTCTTCTCCTCCAATCGCTCCACCTCATTGGTCTGATCTCTCCATAAAAATTACACCGGCAGGACATTTTTCGGCGCAAGCACCGCATCCCGTACACAGCTCATGGGAAATGCGAGCCAAGCTGCCTTCCATGTGAATGGCCTGCGATGGACAAACTTTGGTACACAGACTGCAGCCGATACAGCCTGTCTGACAGACAGCGCGAACATCCTTCCCTTTTTCCGGAGAACTGCAGCGAACATGGACCGTTGCCTCAAACGGCACCATCTGAATCAAATGATTGGGACACGCCTCTACACATTTTCTGCACCCGCGGCATGCCTCCTTATCCACCGCTGCCACTCCGTCCACAATGTGAATGGCGCCAAAGGGACAAACGCTGACACAGGTTCCATATCCCATACATCCATACTGACAGCTCTTACCACCTCTGCCCGGCACAGCCGCAGCCTCCGCACACCCCTGGATTCCGTCATATACAGAATGCCGCTCCACCTTGGCACACGTTCCGGCACATGCCACAAAAGCACACATCCGCATTTCTGCCGCATCTTCCACCCCCATGATAACCGCGATTTTGGCACTCACCGGAGCGCCTCCCACCGGACAGGCGCCAACAGGCGCTTCCCCCTTGCCAATGGCCTCGGCCAGACCGTCACATCCCGGATATCCACACCCGCCGCAGTTGTTTCCCGGAAGACAATCCCTGATTTTTGCCACCCGCTCATCGGTTTTTACCTGAAATATATTTCCAGCAGCTCCCAGAAGCAGGCCAATCACAATGCCAGTAATGCCCACCACCAGAGCGGCCGCCACGATAATTCCCATATCCATACGCACCTCCCTTTACAGCATCCCGGAAAACCCGAAAAATGCAATGGCCATCAAACCAGCTGTGATCAACACAATGGGAGTGCCGCGAAAGGCTGTGGGTATGTCATTGTGTTCAATTCTCTCCCGAATTCCGGCCATTATTACAATGGCAATCAGGAATCCCAACGCCGTCCCAAGACCATTGACCACTCCCTGCACCACAGAATATTCGTTCTGCACATTGAGAAGCGCCACGCCCAGCACCGCACAGTTGGTGGTGATCAGCGGAAGATATACACCCAAAGCCTGATAGAGGGCTGGACTGATCTTTTTCAATACCATCTCCACAAACTGAACCAATGCCGCAATGACCAAGATGAAAACAATGGTCTGGAGAAACGTCAGCTGCAAAGGCACCAAAACAAATTCATACAATACCCCTGTGATCAGCGATGCAATGGTGATGACAAATACCACTGCCGCCCCCATACCGGCGGCTGTCTTGGTATTCTTGGATACTCCCAGAAAAGGACAAAGCCCAAGGAACTGGCTGAGTACCACATTATTGACCAGAGCCGCACCCACAGCAATTAGCAACAATTCTCTCATTTATCCCCCTCCCTCTTATCCTCCCGGCAGAGTGCGTTTTGGCAGGAAATACACTGTCCGCTGCATCCACTTTTCTTTCCTTCCGCTTTGTTGGTGGCAGACGGCGCTTTGAAATGATTTTGCAGCGCTGTCAACCCTGCCAATACAAAGAAAGCCCCCGGCGCCAGCACAAAAATGGAAATGGGCTCCACCGCATCGGGCAAAACCGTCATGCCCAATATCTTTCCTGAACCCAAGAGTTCCCTGACAATTCCAATGCTGGTGAGACCCACCGTGAATCCAAGTCCCATGCCCACACCGTCCAGCGCAGACAAAATGGGGCCGTGTTTGGAAGCATACGATTCTGCCCGTCCAAGAATGATACAGTTAACCACGATCAGCGGTATGTACAATCCCAAAGTCTCATACAAATCCGGCAAATATCCCTGCAAGAGAAGCTGGACCATGGTAACCAGAGAAGCCACAATGACAATATATGCCGGAATCCGGACACGGTCTGGAATCACCTTGCGAAAAAGGGAGATCACAAAGTTGGAACAGACCAGCACTGCTGTAGTGGTCAGCCCCATGCCAACGCCATTGACAGCCGAAGTGGTCACCGCCAACGTGGGACACATCCCCAGCATCAACACAAAAGTGGGATTTTCTTTTACAATCCCGTTATAAATTCGCTCCACATATCGGTTCATGCCCCTCCTCCTTCCAAGGAAAATGCCTCTGTGCAGCAGAGCACTGCATTTACTGCATCCGTCACTGCATTGGAAGTGATGGTGGCTCCGCTGATGGCGTCAATTTCGTTGTCATTTTGGCTTCCATTTTTTGTCACCACAAAGTGGTCAACCTGTTTTCCAACGTACTGGGAACGGAACGATTCTTCCGACGCATTTGCGCCAAGTCCCACTGTCTCGCTGCTCTCCGTGATCTCCACTCCTGTAATGCTCCCATCTAAATCCACGCCTACGGTAAGACTGATATCGCCGCCGTATCCACTGCCTGAAGTGACAGAAACCACATACCCCAGTATGCTGCCGTCTGCATCCACGGCTTCCAGAATCTCATTGATTGTAACAGACTCATATTCATCCCCTCCGGCCTGGAGCAGGATATCTGCAGCCTCTCCCTGCACCGTTTCCGTCTTTTCTGAAGGCTGAAACCCTTCTGCTGCTGAAAACACATTGCCATAGGCATCCATTTTTTTTGCCTGTTCCTGCTGGGCTATGGGATCCTTTGTCACCACATACACAGCTCCCAAAAGAAGACCGGAAGCCAGCGTGATGGCTCCCAGAACGCAGGCATCTTTCAGAATTCTCATTCCCTCACCCACGGATACGTCCCTCCTTTCCAAAGGCACGGGGAAGCGTCACCTTTTCAATCAAGGGCACCAGCAGATTTCCCAGTATAATGGCATAGGAAACTCCCTCCGCTGATCCTCCCAACAGGCGAAACAGTGCTGTCAGGATTCCCAGCACGATACCGAAGATCAGCTTACCCGTCTTGGTAATGGGACTGGTCACATAGTCCGTTGCCATGAAAAAAGCTCCCAGCATCAGTCCGCCCCCGCACAAGTGAGCGGCAAGAAAAGCCCAGTCCAGCCCGTATCCGCCAAACAGGCGATATATGAGTATAAAAATAGCAAAGCTTCCCAAATATGCCGCCGGAATCCGTATGGAGATCACCTTGCGGATCAGCAAATATGCTGCTCCCATCAATATGGCCACTGCCGACACTTCTCCTATGGTGCCTCCGATTCCGGTTCCCAAAAACATATCCCAAATGTTCACAATACCTCCGCTTTTGAGCTGCATCAGAGGCGTGGCACTGCTGACTCCGTCCACAGTACCGAAATCCGTCATCCTGCCGGTAAAGCTGATCAGCAGAAAACAGCGGGCTGCCAGCGCTGGATTCATGAAATTCTGCCCCAATCCTCCAAACAGCTGTTTCACCACCACAATGGCAAATAAACTTCCCAGACATGCCATCCACACAGGAAGACCGGATGGAAGATTCAGGGCCAACAAAAGTCCTGTCACCAGGGCGCTCAAATCTCCCACGGTAGATTTTTTCTTCATCGCCTTCTGGAACAACCATTCCGCCAGAACTGCCGTTGCCATACAGGCGGCAATGAGCACGGCCGCTTCCATACCAAACCGATATATTCCAAATAATGTGGCCGGAACAAGCGCCAGCAGCACATCCAACATGATTCTTCCAGTAGATCCATTTCCATGGACATGAGGCGATGATGATACATGCAGTAATTGGTTCAAGTAACTCCCCCCCTTCATCCCTTTCTCTTTCTCGCGTCCATGACCGCTCTTCTGGCATATTTAAATGTCTGTGTCAGCGGCCTGTGAGCAGGACAGACATATGTACAGCATCCACATTCGCAGCACTCCATTCCGTCCAGCCTCTCAAATCCCTCCAAATCATGGTTTGCGGCACATTCCATCAGTTTTTGAGGAACAATATGGCCGGGACAGACATCGACACAGCGCCCGCAGCGAATGCATGGAGATGCCTCCCAGCGAGAAACCCAGTCCTGCGTCATACATGTGAGTGCGGATGAAGTTTTCGTCACTGGAACGTCCGCAGTTAAAAGAGCCGTTCCCATCATGGGACCTCCTGATACAATCTTAACCGGGTCTTTTACAAAACCGCCCGCAGCTTGGATCAGTTCCCGATAATTGGTGCCAATTCTCACCCGGAAATTCTGGGGCTTGGCAATGGCATCCCCTGTCACAGTGAGAATCCGCCTCACCAATGAATGGGAGTCCCGAACCGCTCGGCAAATTGCAATGGCGGAATCCACATTGCTGACAATACATCCCGCATCGGCCGGAAGCATGGAGGAATTGATCTTTCTGCCTGTAACAGCATAGATCAGCACGCGCTCTGCCCCCTGGGGATATTTGGTGGGAAGCAGCATAACCTGAATCCTTGATTCTCCTTTGATCAGCTCTGCCAGCCGCTCTGCCGCGTCCCGCTTGTTATCTTCCACTGCAATAATTCCCTTGGCTTT
>CAJFUP010000190.1 GCA_904420225.1 uncultured Lachnospiraceae bacterium | reverse complement strand
CACACCGGAGCAGCTGGATCTTTGGGCCAGGAAAAAAGGGATCCACATTGTGGGAACGGGGGATTTTACCCATCCAGCCTGGAGGCAGGAACTGGAAGAAAAATTAACTCCCGCAGAGGAAGGATTGTATGTTCTGAAAGAGGAGTTTCGGATTCATGATCCTGCGGCTTCGGAGACCATGATTCCCCGGTTTGTTATCACCGGAGAGATCAGTTCCATCTATAAGAAAAAAGGAAAAGTAAGGAAGGTCCATAACCTGATTCTTTTGCCGGGAATGGAAGAAGCGCAGATCGCAGCAAAAAAGCTGGAGGCGGTGGGCAATATTCATTCCGATGGGCGTCCCATCTTGGGAATGGATTGCCGGGATCTGCTGGAACTGTTTCTGGAAACATCCGGGGATACCATATTTGTGCCTGCCCATATCTGGACACCGCACTTTTCCGTGTTTGGTGCATTTTCGGGATTCGATTCCATGGAAGAGTGTTTCGAAGATCTGACGTCTCATATCCGGGCTGTGGAGACGGGATTATCCTCGGATCCGCCCATGAACTGGAGAGTTTCGGCGCTGGATGCGTATCATTTGATTTCCAATTCCGACGCCCATTCCCCCGCCAAGCTGGGGAGAGAGGCCAATCTATTGGATATTCCCATGGCGTATGCGGGAATCCGGGAGGCCATCCAAGAAGGAAATGGCCTTTGCGGGACCATTGAGTTTTTCCCTGAAGAGGGGAAATATCATTTTGACGGCCACAGAAAATGCGGTATTTGCCTGACGCCGATTCAAGCCAGGGAATACGGAGGCATCTGTCCGGTGTGCGGGAAAAAACTAACCATCGGCGTATCCCACCGGGTGGAGGATTTGGCTGACCGGGCGGAGGGGATTGTGGGACCCAGGGCCCGTCCTTTTGAGAGTATCATGCCTCTGCCGGAAGCCATCGGATCCTGCCTGGGCTGTTCGGCTTCCAGCGCAAAAGTGGGACGGGAATACCAGCGCATGCTTCAGAAGTTGGGATCCGAATTTGACATCTTGCGCAAGGTGCCGGTGGAGGATATTCGCCGTGTGTGCGGCGGCAGAATGGCGGAAGGAATTCGGAGGCTGAGAAATGGCCAGGTGGAAACCATACCGGGGTTTGACGGAGAATACGGAAAGATCCGTCTATTTTCTCAGAATGAGCAGGATGAAGTGGAGGGACAGCTGAGTCTGATGGACCTATTGGGCGGGGTAAATGGGGAAATCCAGACAAATGATGGAAGAGATTTCCACAATGAGCTGGCAAAGGAGCCGGAGGAGATCGCCCCAGCCTGTGGGCTGACAGAGTCCGCCGCGTCCGTGACGCCGCAAAAAGGTGTCGGCGGCCAGACACGGGATCAAATGCAAGATAGTCTGGGACAGCTCAACGAAGAGCAGAGGAGAGCTGTCTGCTCCATGGCTCGCCATGTGGCGGTATCAGCAGGACCCGGCACAGGGAAGACAAAAACCATGGTTTCCCATTTGGCATATCTTTTGGAGGCCAGGCGGGTGAAGCCGTCCCAGATCACAGCGGTGACTTTTACCAATCAGGCTGCTGGAGAGATGCGGGTCAGGATCCAACGGGAGTTGGGCAGAAAACGGCGGCTGGGAAACATGCGTGTGGGCACATTCCATGCTCTGTGCCTGGAATTTTTGGGTCAGCAAGGTGTGGAGGTTGCGCTGACGGATGAGAGAGAAGCCGGGGAACTGGCCAAGCAGGCACTGGAGGATACCGGACTTTCCATGAGTTCCCGCAGTTTTCTGTCTTGGGTCTCCAAAGTGAAATCTGGGATTTCCCGGCCAGATGGGCTGACCCTGGAGGAGACGGAGAGAAGGCGAAAAGCCATGGCGCGCTATCAGGAGCTTTTGGCTGAAAGAAAACGAATGGATTTTGACGATTTGCTGCTGAAGGTTTTGGCACAGCTGGAACCGGAAAATGGCGATGCAAATCGGGCGGACTCTGCGGCTATCCGGCGCTGGCGGGAGGGCTGTGCGTATTTGCTGGTGGATGAATTCCAGGACATTAATCCCATTCAGTATCGGCTGATGAAAGCCTGGAATGCAGGCGGGCGGGAACTGTTTGTCATTGGTGATCCGGATCAGTCCATTTACGGATTCCGGGGAGCCGATGCGGCATGTTTTGACCGGTTGAGGGAAGACTTCCCAGATTTGGAGCAGGTGAGACTCTTTAAAAACTACCGATCCACGTCTGAAATTATAAAGGCAGCTCTGGCGGTCATAGAAGAAAATCCCGGCGGCCAGCGGAGATTGGAGGCCGTGGGAGATGGCCGGACGGGAATTCCTGTGCGGATCGTGGAAGGAGGCAGTGAAAAAAGTGCCGCCATATTTGCGGCCAAGGAAATCAATGGGCTCACAGGGGGAATTGGTATGTTGGAGGCCCATGAGGCGGCGGCCCATACTACGGACCAGACGGTTTGGGGATTTGGAGATATTGCGGTGCTGTACAGAACCCATAGGCAGGCGGAACTGCTGGAAAAGTGCCTGAGACAGGAGTCCATCCCTTATGTGGTGGCGGGAAGAGAATCATTTTTGGAGGCAGACAGCGTGCAGGGAACTCTCAATTTTTTCCAATATCTCCTGAACCAGGAGGATTCGTATGCCGGGGAGCGGGCTCAGCGGTTGCTGTGGGGGCTGGATGAAAATCCTCTGGCCCATGAGATCCTGCACCTGACAGCCCAAGAGTACCGGCCGCTGGTGTGTGGCAGAGACAAGCCGCGACTGCTGGGAGAAATGGGAGCAGGCAAAAAAAGTCGTGGACAATGCAGACCTTGGCAGATATTGAACAAATGGATCAACGAGCAGGGATTCACCCAGGATCCGGCCATGAAAAAATTGGAGAACATGTCGGTTTTTTATGATTCCATGGAGGCGCTGCTGTTTTCCTGGAAGTTGGGCGTGGAAAGTGATGTAAAGCGTTCGTTTTCCGGGACGCATCCATCGGAGGCGGTGACGCTGATGACCATGCACGGATCCAAAGGTCTGGAATTTCCTGTGGTTCTCCTGTGCGGTGTCCAGAAAGGGACGGTGCCTCTGGAACATACCGGGGATTCGGTGGATAGTCAGGAAGAAAGGCGGCTTTTGTATGTGGGTATGACGCGGGCCAAGTCGCAGCTGATTCTGACAGTGTCCGGGGAGGAATCCCCATTTCTAAAGCCTCTGACCCACCGGGAAGCGGTGAGGGAGAATATGGACGTGAAGAAAAAACAGGAAACATACCATCAGCTGAGCCTTTTTGAGGAACACCGCGGCTTGGATAGAAATACAAACAGTAAAAAGATTTCGTCTCAATGAGACGAAAGGAAGGATAAAGAT
>CAJFUP010000189.1 GCA_904420225.1 uncultured Lachnospiraceae bacterium | reverse complement strand
GTGGGAGACGATGACATTCTTGTAAAAGTAGAAGGCTGCGGTATCTGCGGAACAGACGCCCATGAGTTCAAGAGAGATCCCTTTGGTCTGATTCCCGTTGTGCTGGGACATGAGGGCACAGGCGAGATCGTGAAAATGGGTAAGAATGTAAAGAAAGACAGTGCCGGAAAGGATCTGCACCTGGGTGACAAAGTCGTTACCTGTATGATCTTCAAAGACGATCCGGAGATCACCATGTTTGATTTGAACAAGCAGAACGTGGGCGGAGCAGATGTATACGGTCTCCTTCCCGATGATGATGTGCATTTTAACGGCTGGTTTTCTGACTACATACTGATCCGCGGCGGCTCCACGGTATTCAATGTCAGCGATCTGGATCTGAAGTCCAGAATCCTTATTGAGCCCTGCGCTGTTTTGGTTCACGCTGTGGAGAGGGCAAAAACCACCAATATCCTTCGGTTCAACAGCCGTGTGGTTGTTCAGGGATGCGGTCCCATCGGCCTGATTTGCATCGCTGTACTGCGCACCATGGGCGTGGAAAACATCGTGGCAGTTGATGGAGAGGAAAAGAGACTGGCGTTCGCCAAGAAGATGGGCGCCACCAAGTCCGTAAACTTCAAGGATTACAAAGGTATTGAGGCGCTGGCTGGCGCTGTGAAGGATGCGTTCGGCGGCCATTTGGCAGATTTTGCTTTCCAGTGTACAGGTTCTCCTGTGGCTCATGCCAACATTTACAAGTTTATTCGCAACGGTGGCGGTCTTTGCGAACTGGGATTCTTCATCAACGGCGGAGATGCCACCATTAATCCGCATTTTGATATTTGCTCCAAAGAAATCACGACAGTGGGTTCCTGGGTTTATACACTGAGAGATTATGCCACTACCTTTGATTTCCTGAAGAGGGCAAAGGGAATCGGCCTTCCCATGGATGAGCTGATCACCCATACCTTCCCGCTGGATCAGATCAACGAAGCGCATCAGACAAACCTGAGAATGGAAGGCTTAAAGATTGCCATTGTCAACGAATAAAAATACGGGAAATAAAGGAGAAGTTCCATGGGTTTGGCAGTAGGAATTTTGGAAGTGTTCGGTTTGGTTGCGGCGTTTGCAGCAGGCGATGCGGGATGCAAGGCGGCAAACGTGACAATGGAACCATTTGATAAAAACAAGCCGGCCAATGCAGACTCTCTTCCGGTACCGTTGATCGTAATGGTTAAGTATCGCGGCAGTGTGGAAGATGTGAAAGCTGCCGTGGAGGCCGGTGCAGAAGCGGCAGACCGCATATCTGGAGTGGTGAATCGATTAATCATCGCCAGACCGGAGGCGGATACGGAAAAAATGCTTCATCTGAAAGCGTTTGATAAAAACTAAATTTTTAATACAGACGGCAGATGGCCGAAAACAGGAGGAAAAAAACAATGACAATGCAGTCTTTAGGAATGGTAGAAACAAGAGGCCTGACAGCAGCCATTGAGGCAGCGGATGCCATGGTGAAAGCAGCCGAGGTTACCCTTGTGGGAACAGAGAAGATCGGTTCCGGTCTGGTGACCGTGATGGTCCGCGGCGACGTGGGCGCCGTTAAGGCTGCCACAGAAGCAGGAAGCAGCGCTGCATCCAGATTGGGTGAACTGGTGGCTGTTCATGTGATTCCGAGACCCCACAACGATGTGGAAAAGATTCTTCCGGGAATTAAATAAAGTAGGCTGAAGGCAGGTTGGTCTGGCGCTTACTCCGGCGAGGGCGTTGGAAGGAATAAAGCAGCGGAAGGAATGGATATGGGTAAAGCGTACGGTTTTGTGGAAGTGTCCAGTGTGACAGGGGCTGTTGATCTCCTGGATCTGATGCTGAAGACCGCAGATGTGGAGTTCCTCACATGGGAACGAAAGTTGGGAGGCAGACTGGTGACTGTAATAATCCAGGGCGATGTATCAGCAGTGACTCAGGCGGTTGAGACGGCTGTTGCCCGCGGAAAAATCAAGCCAGTTGCCCATTTGGTCATTGCAAGTCCCCATGAGGAGACGGTGAAAATGGTGGAAATGAGCCGTGACCGTCTCAGAAAACAGGGGCGCATCTGAGGGCGTTTTGCAACGTTTTCGGGAAAACAGTATAACAAACAAAAACATGTTAAATATAGCATATAAAATTAGGAGGATAATGAAATGGCACAGGAAGCATTGGGAATGGTAGAAACAAGAGGTTTGGTTGCATCCATCGAAGCGGCAGATGCTATGCTGAAGGCAGCAAATGTAACTCTGGTGGGAACAGAGAAGATCGGTTCTGGACTTGTAACTGTTATGGTTCGCGGTGATGTAGGCGCTGTTAAGGCTTCTGTGGAGGCTGGTGCTGAGAGCGCGTCCAAGTTGGGTGAGCTGGTTGCTACACATGTGATTCCGAGACCCCACAATGATGTGGAGAAGATTCTGCCTCAGGTACAGTAAGCCGGTCAGTGACAGACCGTCAGAGAGCCGAGATTCATTGTCTCGGCTCTGCGGCGGTGAAATGATTGCCGGACTTTCAGAAAAGTCTAGGAAAAGTAGGTGTATCCTTTGAACAATATTGAAGAAATCACAAGATTAGTGGTAGAAGCTCTGGAAGAGAAGAAAAATTCTACTCATGGATTTGTTGTACCGATCGGTGTGTCTGCCAGACACGTTCATCTGACACAGGAGCATGTGGAGACGTTATTTGGAAAAGGGTATCAGCTGACAAAGAAGAAGGAATTGATGGGCGGTCAGTTTGCTGCCAATGAGTGTGTGACCATTGTGGGGTTGAAACTGCGCGCCATTGAGAATGTCCGTGTTTTGGGACCGGTTCGCAAGCAGTCTCAAGTGGAAATTTCCGCCACAGATGCCATTAAATTGGGCATCAAAGCGCCTGTCCGTGAATCTGGCAAGCTGACAGGCTCCGCTCCCATTGCTGTTGTGGGACCCAAGGGTGTTCTTTACCTGGAAGAGGGCTGTATCATTGCCAAGAGACATATTCATATGTCACCGGCAGATGCGGCTGCAGCAGGTGTTCACGACGGCGATATTGTGTCTGTCAAAGCGGACAATGAGAGAGGGACGATTTTTAATGAGGTTCTGATCCGCGTGAATGAAAGTTTTACGCTGGAAATGCATATTGATACGGATGAAGCCAACGCGGCCAAGATTGCAACCGGTCAGACGGTTATGATTATGCCTTAACGGGATTCTCCGAAATATGAGATGGATGCCGCGCCTGCCGCGGGAGTCGGGATTCGACGAAGCGGCAGCAGGGCATCAGATTTGATCAGCATAAGGGATGACGGAGGAGTACATCATGTTAATAGGTAAGGTAGTCGGCAGTGTGGTTTCCACGAGAAAGTTGGATAATCTTGTGGGAAGTAAGTTTATGATTGTGGAGCCGGTTCAAAGCCTGAATTCCAACCATCGGATTGTGGCGATTGATCAAATTGGTGCTGGCATAGGGGAATTTGTGTTGGTGGCTCAGGGAAGCGCGGCCCGTATCGGCTGTGATATGGAGCGGGCTCCCGTGGATGCGGCAATCGTTGGAATAATTGATGACGGAACAGGACTGGAGTAACGTTATGGATATAAAAGAATTAAGCAGTATATTGCAGCAAAACGGTGTGGTGGGTGCCGGAGGAGCCGGTTTTCCCACCTATGCCAAGCTGGACCAGCGCGCAGATACGATAATTCTCAACTGCGCGGAATGTGAGCCGTTATTGCGATTACATAGACAGCTGTTGGAAAAATATGCCTTTGAGATTATGGACACTTTCCATAAGGTGGGCCAGGCCGTGGGCGCCAAGGAAATCATCATTGGCATTAAAAAGGCATATAAAAAGACCATTGAGGCTTTGGAAGCGCATATCGGTTCTTTTGATAACATGCGTCTGGGCTTGCTGGATGAGGTATATCCCGCAGGCGATGAAGTTGTGCTGATATATGAAGTGACAAAGAAGGTTGTGAAACCAGGCGGGCTTCCCATCGAAAGCGGGGTGGCCGTATTCAACGTGGAGACCATCTACAATTTGTACCGGGCCATGAACCAGAATACTCCGGTGGTGGATAAATTGGTTTCCGTGGTGGCTGAGGTGAATCATCCTGTTACTGTCCGTGTGCCCATCGGCGTTACGGTGGAAGAAGTGGTAGCGCTGGCAGGAGGGGCGAAGATCCCCAATCCGGTGTATTTCATGGGCGGTCCCATGATGGGGAATATCGTCAGCGGGCAGGCGGTGATCACAAAGACCAGTAATGCCATTTTGGTTCTTCCTGAGGATCACTTGATCATTCAGAGAAAGAATCAAAAAGCGAAAATTAATTTGGCACGGGCGGCGGCCAGCTGCTGTCAGTGTGAAATGTGTACGGATCTCTGTCCGAGACATGCTCTGGGTCATCCCATTAACCCCAGTAAGTTTATGCGGGCGGCCACATGCAAGGACGTACAGGATCCCAACATCTTTATTAACACATATTTCTGCAGTTCCTGCGGACTCTGTGAGATGTATTCCTGTATGCAAGGGTTATCTCCCAGAAGTCTCATGGCTGAGTATAAACTTGGCCTGAGAGCGGCCGGAGTTCCCGTTCCCAAGGGAATCATTCCGGAACCTGTGAAACCCAGCAGAGAGATGCGTAAGGTTCCAATGGAACGGCTTATGTCCAGACTAGGATTAACCAAATATAATGTAGATGCACCTCTGGAGGATGAAACAGTTCCCATGAAGAGGGTGAAGATCATGCTTCGTCAGCATATCGGCGCACCGGCTCAGCTGGCTGTCAAGACAGGTGATGTGGTGACGCGCGGCCAGGTGATTGCGAATCCGGCCAATGGACTCAGTGTGGCGATTCATGCTTCCATTGACGGAAGAGTAATGGAGGCAAATGATAATTACGTTATGATTGATAATAACTAGAAAGGACGTGCCGTATGAGTAAAGCAATAGGAATGGTGGAATATAAGACAGTATCTACCGGAATTTTAGCAGCGGACGCCATGGTTAAAACATCGGAGGTAGATATAATTGAAGCGCAGACAGTATGTCCGGGAAAATATATCGTGATTATTACCGGAGATTTGAGTGCAGTCAACGCAGCTGTGGAGAATGCCAAGGTGGCGTATCCGGATCAGCTGATTGACAGTTTTGTGCTGGGAAATCCTCATGAATCGATCTTTCCTGCCATCTATGGCGCAGCCCAGATCGAAGAGGTGAATGCGCTGGGTGTGTTGGAGACTTATGATGCCGCTGCCATCATAGTGGCAGCTGATGAGGCTGCAAAGACAGCAGAGGTAAATTTGATTGAGCTTCGTTTGGCCAGGGGTATGTGCGGAAAATCTTATATGTTTCTGACCGGCGATGTGGCAGCAGTGGAAGCAGCCATTGATCGAGCCAAATCGTCTGTGGGTCCCAAGGGAATGTATTTGGATTCTTCAGTAATCCCCAGACCGGATAAGCGCATTCGTGATCATATTTTATAAAATCGGCATAAATGGGCCGGTTCATAGGGCCGAAGTTCTTTCTCTGTTTTCATGGAGTAGAGACTTCGGCCAGCTGTGCATCGCGGTTAGGAGGCTGGCTTGATGCTTGCAATTGAGAGAAGAAATCTGATATTAGAAAAACTGCAGGAAGACAAAAAAGTTGTAGTCAGTGAATTGAGCCAGGCATATGACGTTTCCGAGGAAACGATCAGGCGAGACTTGGAAAAGCTGGAGAAGGACGGATTTGCGATTAAAACCTACGGCGGTGCTGTCATTAACGAGAGCAACAATATGGAGCTTCCCTTTGTTGTGAGAAAGAATACCAATGTGCCTGGGAAGCAGAAAATAGCGGAATTGATCGCCGATACCATAAAGGATGGCGATCAGATTATGTTGGATGCCAGTTCTACGGCTGTATTTGTCGCG
>CAJFUP010000188.1 GCA_904420225.1 uncultured Lachnospiraceae bacterium | reverse complement strand
TTTTGACACTTAAAATATATCGGAGAAACATTAAAGGAAAATTAAAATGGAACATTTATTTTACAGGATTTTACGATCTATTCCAACAAGTAATGTGAATAACAGCGGCATTTTCAGTGATCTGGGAAGCACAGCGTAAACACCGTTCCCTGCCCCAGAGTACTGTCCACCTGAATGGTGCCGCCGTGAACTTTTACGATCCACTGTACCATGGACAGGCCCAGCCCTGCACTGTCTGAGCTGCTTCTGGATGGATCTGCCTGATAAAAACGATCCCAGATACGAGGCAAGTCCTCCTCTCCAATACCGATCCCATCATCCCGGATCACTGCTGTAGCGGCATCGGCACTTTGCGAGAGGTGAACCCAAATATGCCCGCCCTGTTTCCCATAGGCCACCGCATTATTCAAAAGATTCATCCACATCCGAATCAGCAATGTCTCATCGCCTTCTCTGCGAATGTCCGGCTGAATGTCCGCATAGATGGTGATTTTCCTCTCTGCCGCCCGCTCTCTGATTTCCTCCACGGACAGCTCCAACAACTCGCTGAAATTTTGATTCTCCATTACCAGTTTTTCCCTGCCTTGATCGGCTCTGGATAAAATCAGCAGCTGGGAAATCATCCGGGAAAGGGATAGGGCCTTTTTCCCAATGACATCAATTTCCTGGCAGAGTTCCCTATCCAGGGAATGGTGTTCCAATATGGCGTCACACTGCATCAAAATGACAGCGATGGGAGTACGCAGTTCATGGGAAACATCGGACGTAAACTGTTGTTCCCGCTTAATACTGCTCTCCACCTGATCCAGCAGACCATCAAACGTATCGGCCAGCGTATAAATTTCATCCTTTCCCTCTCCCAAATGAATTCGGCGGGAAAAATCGGATTTGCTGCGGATATCCCTTACTGTATCCGTGATCTTTTTCACAGGCGCCAGGGTTCGCCCTGTCATGAAATATCCCAAAACGGCGGCAAAGATCACCACCATGGGCAATAGGACGATCGCTACCCCCAGCGTACTGCGAAATGCCCCTTCTGCGTCTGTCACCGATGTAATACCCCTGATCAGAAGATCCCCATATCCATCCACAGTACAACTCATATCCATGACGTAAAAATGCGTTTCCCCTTCGTCAGTCCGCCACAGGTTTCCGTCCTGAAACATAGATGTCTGATCAAACCCAAAGGGTATTTTTCCGTATAAAAGCGTTCCATCCGCTTGATACAAAGAAAGATAGACATTATCTTTCAGCTCCAAAAGATCCGAGTCGAACCGCAGATCTCCGTTTCGAAACTCCACCTCATCCGGCGCCTGCGCCACACGTTCCCGAAGTTTTCCCTGGACACCGGAAAGCATTTCCTGATTGCTCAGGGACAGCAAAACCGCCAGAGCGACCGCCACTACTGCCGTCATCAGCAGAGTATAAAGAAGGGTCAGTTTTGCCTTTAATGATAGTTTCCTACCTCTTTTTTTCACGCTTCTTTCCTCTCCCGCAGGACATAACCGCTTCCCCGCACTGTATGAATCAATTTTTCCGCAAAGGGCTCATCCAGCTTTTTTCTCAGATATCGAATGTATACATCAATCACATTGGAGCCCCCAGTATAATCATAATTCCAAATATGCTGCTCCAGCTTTTCTCTGGAAAGCACTACTCCCACATTCTGCGCCATATAGCGAAGGATGGAAAATTCCTTTCCCGAAAGGGAAATCTCCCTTCCGCCCCGAAATACCTGCTGGGTATCCAGCCGGATTTCCATATCCCCCACCCGGATAACAGATGTTTTTCCAGTATCCGGTTTCCTCAGCATTACCCGAATCCTGGCCAGCAGTTCCTCAAAGGCGAACGGCTTCACCAAATAGTCGTCCGCTCCCAGATCCAGTCCGTTGACCCGATCTCCCACACTGTCCCTGGCAGTCAAAAACAGCACTGGAACGCCATTTCCCCATGAGCGAATTTTTTTCAAAACCTCCAGTCCATTCATTCCAGGCATCATGATGTCCAAAATCAGCGCGTCATATTCGGCGCAGGCCAGATATTCCAACACTTCCCGGCCATTGAAACAGGCATCCACACTGTAATTGGCTTCTGTCAGCCGTTTTTTTAGGAGCCGATTCAAATCTTTTTCATCTTCCGCAACAAGAATCCTCATGCTCTCAACTCCTCTCCATTGTCCTATCCCTTTCTTTTTAACTGACAAAACACCATTTGTCAAGAGCCCGTTCCCCGTCAGCCAAGGGAGTCACCGAGAAACCGCTCATGGAAGGTAGCGCGCAAAAAACCCGCGGTCCCTGCAAAAACCGCAGGCCGCGGGCTTTTCTCTATTCCTTATGCTTGTTTCAGATATCCCTTGTATGCTTCCGTGTGCAGCAGCCGATTGGCATTTTCCACTCGCTGCGCTGTGGGCGGATCGATTCCCTCCAGCGGATAGGAGAGTCCCAGTTCTTTCCACTTAAAAACTCCCAGGGTGTGATAGGGAAGCACTTCCACCCTTTCCACATTTTTCAGCGTCTTCAGAAACGCATCCAGACGGATCAGATCTTCGTCACAGTCGCTGCCTCCGGGAACCAGTACATGACGAATCCACACCGGCTTGCCCAGATCCGAAAGATAAGATGCCAAATCCAGGATGTTTTCATTGCCAAATCCCGTCAATTTTCTGTGCTTTTCACCATCAATCTCCTTGATGTCCAAAAGCAGCAAATCCGTCACTTCCATCAACTGCTGAAACTTGCCGAAAAACGGCTCTTCCCTGGTGAAGGGATTCCCTGCCGTGTCAATAACGGTGTGTACCCCCTCCGCCTTGGCCTTTTTGAAAAAGTCCAATAGAAAATCCATTTGCAGCAGCGGTTCCCCGCCGCTGACGGTGATGCCGCCGTCGGCGCCCCAGTATCCCCGATACCGGAGCGCTTTTTCCAGCAGCTCATCGGCTGTCACCAGCTGATTTTGATCCAATTTCCAGGTGTCCGGATTGTGGCAGAACTGACAGCGCATTCGACAGCCCTGCATGAACACCACAAAACGAACTCCCGGCCCGTCCACGGAACCAAAACTCTCAAGGGAGTGTATATTCCCTGTCACCATGTTCTTCTCCGAAAGATTACATTCTTTCGTGGCAGGTTCTGGCGATAACATCCAGCTGCTGCTCTCTGGTCAGATCAATGAACTTAACCGCATATCCGGATACACGGATGGTAAAGTTTGCGTACTCTTCCTTCTCCGGATGCTCCATGGCGTCCACCAGTTTCTCGCGGCCAAATACATTGACGTTCAGATGATGGGCTCCCTGATCAAAGTAGCCGTCCATTACCTGTACCAGGTTCTTCTTCTGCTCATCCTCGTCATGACCCAGAGCTCCAGGATTGATGGTCTGTGTATTGGAAATTCCGTCCAGAGCATACTCATAAGGCAGCTTGGCAACGGAGTTCAGAGAAGCCAGCAGGCCGTTTTTCTCTGCGCCATAGCTGGGATTTGCTCCCGGAGACAGCGGCTCGCCAGCGCGTCTTCCATCCGGCATGTTTCCTGTGGCCTTACCGTAAACCACATTGGAAGTAATGGTCAGGATGGAGGTGGTGGGCTCAGAATTGCGGTATGTATGTCTCTTCTTGATCTTGGTCAGGAAGGTCTTCAACAGCCATACGGCGATATCATCGGCGCGATCATCATCATTTCCATATCTTGGGAAGTCGCCTTCTGTCTCGAAGTCCATGATCATGCCGTCCTCATCGCGCAGCGGCTTTACTTTGGCGTATTTGATGGCGCTTAAGGAATCCACTACATGAGAAAATCCTGCGATACCTGTGGCGAATGTACGTCTCACATCGGTGTCAATGAGAGCCATCTCCGCAGCTTCATAGTAATATTTGTCATGCATATACTGGATCAGATTCAAAGTATTTACATAGAGACCTGCCAGCCAGTCCATCATAATATCAAACTTATGGATCACTTCATCGTAATCCAGGTACTCGGATGTGATGGGCGTAAACTCCGGTCCCACCTGCTCCTTGGTCTTCATATCACGGCCGCCGTTCATGGCGTACAGAAGACATTTTGCCAGGTTGGCGCGGGCGCCGAAGAACTGCATTTCCTTACCGGTCTGTGTGGCGGATACGCAGCAGCAGATGGAATAATCATCTCCCCATACGGGACGCATAACATCATCATTCTCGTACTGGATGGAGCTGGTTCTCACAGAAATAAGAGCCGCATACTTCTTAAAGTTTTCCGGCAGTCTGGAGGAGTAGAGAACCGTCAGGTTGGGTTCCGGAGACGGTCCCATGTTTTCCAGGGTATGAAGGAAACGATAATCATTCTTTGTAACCATGGAACGGCCGTCCATGCCAAGACCTGCCACTTCCAGGGTCGCCCATACCGGGTCACCGGAGAACAGCTGATTGTAGGACGGAATTCTTGCGAACTTCACCATACGGCACTTCATAACGAAGTGATCTATGAGCTCCTGTGCCTCAGACTCTGTGATCACACCATTCTTCAGGTCTCTCTGCATATAGATATCCAGGAATGTGGACACACGGCCTACACTCATGGCAGCGCCGTTCTGTGTCTTAATGGCAGCCAGATATCCGAAGTACAGCCACTGTACGGCTTCTTTTGCATTGGTAGCCGGTTTGGAAATATCGAATCCGTAAATAGCAGCCATCTCTTTCATCTGCTTCAGAGCACGGATCTGCTCAGCCAGCTCCTCACGCAGACGGATCACATCATCTGTCATGGTTCCATCGCCGCAGTTGGCCAAGTCTTCCTGCTTCTTGCCGATGAGGAAATCAATGCCGTAAAGAGCGACTCTTCTGTAGTCGCCTACAATACGTCCGCGTCCGTATGTATCCGGCAGACCTGTAATAATCTTGTTGTGACGAGCCTTTTTCATCTCTGGTGTATAGGCATCAAATACTGCCTGATTATGGGTCTTATGATACTGTGTAAAAATCTTATCCAATTCCGGATCCGGTTCGTATCCGTATGTGGTGCAGGCCTGCTCTGCCATCTTAATACCGCCAAACGGCATAAAGGCTCTCTTCAGAGGCTTATCTGTCTGAAGACCCACAACCTTTTCCAGATCTTTCATGTCATCGTTGATATAAGCAGCCGGGTATGCGGTCAGACCGGAAACCACCTTAGTCTCCATGTCCAAAACGCCGCCCTTGGCGCGTTCTTCCTTCTGCAGCTTCTGCAGTTCACCCCACAACTTATCTGTGGCTTCCGTGGGACCTTCCAGGAAGGATTCGTCTCCGTCATAGGGCTCATAATTGTGCTGAATGAAATCCCTGACATCCACGTCTTCTTTCCATTTTCTTCCTTTAAATCCTAACCATGCTTCCTGTGCCATTGTAAAATCACCTTCCTAATTTTCACTGTTCCCGCCAAACACTGCGGTTTTCGGGAATGTTGTCTTTTCTTTAGGTGGTTAGCCTTTACTAATCGCCCTTATCATCTAAAAAATAGCACTTTGTGAAGAGAATATCAAGAGCTTTTCCCCATGTTTTTAATTTAGTACACCACTGCTTTTGCCCATAAAAATATGGAGCCAGCCTCTGATCACGAAGATACGAAACTGACTCCAAATATGACGTTTTACGTAAAGCGCATCGCTGAAATTCTGACGTATCAGCGAATCTTTTTACTGCTGTTCATCAGTCGATTCTTTATCAGCAAAAGAATCCCCAATACCGCCAGCATGATGACGAATGCCGCTACCAAAACTCCCAGCATGCCGCCTGTCACAGCGCTGATCTCAAAGAGTGAAGTGAAAATCACCAGAGCCGCAAAGGTTCCCACCACCATGGTAATGCACAAAAACGCACGCAATTTTGTGAACGGATAGCAGCTCTTCACAACGGCAGTCATGGACATGAGAATCAGCAGCAAATACATCACCGTCTGATTCTGTTCCTGATCAAACGGCGCCGCCAGTGTCAGCGCCACGATCATGGCTGTCACTGTCAGGGCATAGGGAAACGCATTTCCCAAAACCGTCCGCAGAAAGGTCCCCCGAATCTTTTCTGTGTGAGATTCAAAAATCGTAAAGAAGGAGGGATACGCTTCAATGCAGGCATCGATGAGCGTGATCTGAATGGGAATAAACGGAAACGGCACATTGGCTGCCAGGCAAAATATGGATACCATCATGGAATACAGCGTCTTGATAAAGAAAACGCCTGCTGTACGAGTCACATGGTTGATAACCCGGCGTCCCTGCAAAAGCACCTGGGGCAAATTGGTAAAGTCGGAATCCAGCAGCACGATCTGAGAAATCTGGCGGCTGGCATCGCTGCCGTCGGCAATGCCTATGGAGCAGTCTGCCTCTCGCAAGGCCAACAGATCGTTGACGCCATCCCCCGTCATGGCCACATGGTGCCCCTGACGCTTCAGGGCCATGACCAGCTCTTTCTTCTGCTTTGGCGTTACCCGTGCGAACACCGCGTATTCCTGACATACCCGATCATAATCAATGGGTTCCTGCTGAGCCGACAAATCGATGGCATCCTGCCACCGCTCCAGCCCCGCCTTCTTGGCAATCATGGAAACTGTTCTCACATGGTCGCCGGATATGATTTTCACATCCACGCCCTCTTTCCGGAAATATTCCAGCGTTTCCCGGGTATTGGGCCGAATGTTATCCTCAAGCACCACCGTATACAGGGGCTCCAGCCCTGCGGGCAAATGTTCCCCGTCGTTCCAGCTGCCCTGGAAACGCGCAATGACAATGACACGACGCCCTTGTTCCATTTCCCGTTCCACAGAAGACGGCACCGTTTCCATGAGGCGATCCGGTGCCCCCACAAAAACAGTGATACCCGTTTCCAAAGATACGGCTCCCCATTTCCGCTTGGAAGAGAAGGGAATTTTCCCTGTGGGATGAATATGGGCCTTGGCCGAGAATTCCTGCTCCAGGGCCAAAAAAGTAGCGTTTTTATCATCACTGGCCGCCAGATACGACTGCACCAGCCGGTTGGTTTCCTCCCGGTTTTCCCCTGTCATGGGCAGCACGGCATGGACTTTCATCTTGCCGTCCGTGATGGTTCCCGTCTTATCCAGACACAACACATCCACATGAGCCAGCGTTTCCAGAGAATAAATATTCTGCACCAAAATCTTCATCTTGGCCAGTTTAATCACGCCATTGGCCAAAGAGACAGAGATCAGTAGGACCAATCCCTTGGGCAGCATACCCAAGAGAGCGGCGGAAGAAGACACCACGGAATCCCGCAGGGAAGAATCCCGCAGCAATAATGCCTCCACGAACAGCAGAATCCCCAGCGGAACAATCAGAAGACTGGTAAACTTGGTCACCCGCTTCATGGAACCCAAGAGTTCGGATTGGATCTGCTTCTCCTTTTTCACCTCATTGACCAGCTTGGCAGCATAATTTTCGCCGCCCACATGGGTGACTTTGGCATAAGCCCTGCCGGATATGACGGAACTGCCGGAAAACAGCTCGCTTCCCTTTTCCTTGATGATCCCATCGCTTTCCCCGGTCAGCAAAGACTCATTGGCCTCGATCATACCTTCCACCACAACGCCGTCATTGCAGATCTGATCTCCGCTCTCCAGTACCATGATGTCGTCTTTGACCAGCTCCTCCAACTCCACCTGCACCGTCTTGTTTTCCCGACGTACCCGGACATGGGGACGGTTCAAAATAGACAGCTCGTCCACCAGCTTTTTGGCTTTCAGCTCCTGGGCAATTCCGATGACAATATTCAGAATGATAATGGCAATAAAGATGACGTTGGTATACGCCCCAACTGCCAATAGGAGACCGGCGATTATGAAGTTCAGCAAGTTAAACAGCGTCACCACATTTTCCCGCACGATCTTTCCCCTGGTTTTTGTCACCGATGCCGGGGCGCTGCCTCCTTCTCCCCGTTCCCGTCGTTCCTGTACTTCCCGGATGGACAATCCGGAGATTTCTTCTACCATTCTCTGCCTCCTCGTTTTACGGTTTTCTGGTCTGTCCGTTTTCTTCCGTTACTACTCTCCCACAATGCACACACGGATCAAGTTGGTCCGTCCAGGAATACCCAGAGGTACGCCTCCAGTGAACACGATTTTGTCCCCCTCCTGCACGATGCCGTGACGCTGAGCAGCTTCGATGGCACGCAGACAGAGAATTTCTGAACTGTACTCTTCTTTCACCAGCATGGGATAAATTCCCCAGGACATATTCAGCTGTCGGCATACTTTGGGAGAACTGGAGCAGCCGCCGATGAGGCAGTTGGGACGATATTTGGATATCATTCTGGCTGTACTTCCCGTCTTGCTCACCGCCAGGATGGCATTGGCTTTTAAGTCAATGGCAGTCATGCAGGTGGCATGGGAAATGGCATTGGTTACATCCGGCTCATCGTCTCTCTCATCCTTCTTGAAAATGGCATTATAATCAATATGGGCCTCCATATATTCGGCAATCTTCACCATCATTTCCAAAGCTTCCACCGGATACTTGCCGGCAGCGGTTTCGCCTGAAAGCATAATGGCGCTGGTTCCCTGGTAAATGGCATTGGCCACATCGGTGGTTTCCGCCCGGGTGGGCCTGGGATGAATCATCATGGAATCCAGCATCTGGGTGGCTGTGATCACCTGTTTTCCCACCCGGTATACCTTCTGGATAATGCTCTGCTGAATCACCGGCACATGTTCCAAGGGGATTTCCACTCCCATATCCCCTCTGGCAATCATAATGCCGTCCGCTTCTTCGATGATTTCATCGATATTGTCCACACCCTGCTGATTTTCAATCTTGGCAATGATATTGATGGAGCGGCCGCCGTTTTCGTCGAGCAATTTCCGCATTTCACGGATATCATCGGCTGTTCGTGTGAAGGAGGCTGCCACGAAATCAAAGTCTTCCTTGATGCCAAAGAGAAGGTCCTCATAATCCCTGGGGCTGATGAATTTCATATTCAGCTTTACCCCCGGTACATTGACGCCTTTCCGGTCGGAGATTTCCCCGCCGTTCTTCACCACGCAGACAATGTCGGTTCCGGCGATTTCCGTGATCTCCATGCCCACCAGACCGTCATCGATGAGAATCTGATCGCCGGGCTTTACATCCTGATACAGCTCCTTGTAGGAAACCGATACGCGCTCGTTTGTCCCCTCTGTCTCTTCTGTACACAGCGTAAACGTCTGCCCTTCTTCCAGGGTTATTTTATGCTGCTGAAAGCATCCGATGCGCACTTCGGGTCCCTTGGTATCCAGAAGAGCGGCAATGGGCTTTCCGTACTGTTCCCGCAGACTTTTCAGCTGCTCCAGGCGCGCTTTCTGCTCTTCATGGGTTCCATGGGAGAAATTAAATCTGGCCACATCCATGCCCTCTCTCACCAATTTCTCCAGCACACCGTCTCTATCTGTGGACGGTCCCAGCGTACAGATAATCTTTGTCTTCCTCATGGTCTTACCTCCTCATTCTCTGCCTCATACGGCAGGTGATTTATAAAACAGTTCCGACCATTCCGCTCTTCTCCCCCATTGACAAATGCCGATACAAACCCCAAATGCCATCCTAAAGACGCCTGAAATGCTTTTAAAAGCACCGGATATGAGAAATCGAAATATGCCTAAACTGTCATGATACCTGATTGATCTGACGTCCCGTCACGAATTTTTCATCACGACACTTTCCACCCCGTCCGCCACGTGTTCACACGCATCGGCACATTTTTCCAAAAACTCGAATATCTCTCTCCATGCCAGTACCTGAAAGATGTCTTCTCTCTCGGCGTGGAGAGCTCGCATGCTGGAGATAAACAGGGAATCTGCCTCTTCTTCCATGGTGTTGATATGGATAATTCCTTCTTTCAGCTTCTTGGAATGTCTGAAATCGGCAAACTCTCCCATGAGATTGGCCACCTCTTTGCAGCAGCCAATGACAATATCCAGCATCTGGATGGCCTCAGGCCGTATGGAAGTGATGCGATTCATATAGATCCGGATAAAGACTTCTTCAATCTTATCCGTCATATCATCAATGCGGTTGCTGAGCACCACCATATCTTCTCTCTCAATGGGTGTAATAAACGCCTTGGCCAACCGGTCTGTCATCTGATGTTTCTTTTCATCCGCCGCGTGCTCAATGGCGTGGATCTCGTCCAGCCTCTGCTCCATTTCCTCAGGTTTGAAATCTGTCAAGATCTGCTTCAGCAAATCGGCCGCCTGGCAGGCATATTCCGCACAGGCAATAAAATTATCAAAATAGAACGAATCCTGTTTCTTTGACATTTGTGTTATTCTCCTTAAAATATATACATGAACAGTTTTGCCATAACAAAACTGATGAGACCGCAGCCCGGAAAGGTAAAAATCCAGGTCAGCATCATATCTTTCACCACGCCGAAATTAATGGCAGAAAGGCGCTTCACAGCTCCCACTCCCATGATGGCGCTGGTTTTTGTGTGGGTGGTGGATACCGGAATGCCGAATACGCTGGATAAAAGCAAGCAAAAGGCTCCTGCCAAATCAGCGGAAAACCCCTGATAACGCTCCAATTTCACCATATCCATTCCCACAGATTTGATGATTTTTTCTCCTCCCACACTGGTGCCAAGCCCCATAACCACGCTGCAAAGAAGCATCAGCCAAACGGGGATCAGCATGCCGGTTACGGAACTTTGGCCATGGGAGAAGGCCAAGCCCAAAAAGAGAACACCGATGAACTTTTGGCCGTCCTGCGCACCGTGCATGAAACTCATGGCTGCCGCTCCCACAATCTGCGCTCCGGCAAAAAAGCGGTCTGCCCTGCGCCGCTCCAAATTACGGCAAATAATTGTCAGCAGTTTACACACAACCCATCCGCTGGCAAAGCCGAGGATCAGGCTCAGCACCAGACCATACAGTACTTTTACCCATTCGGCGCCATTGATTCCGCCGATTCCCTGCTGGATGGCAATGGCTGCTCCTGTCAAGCCGGCGATGAGACTGTGGCTTTCGCTGGTGGGGATGCCAAAAATTGATGCCGCCACACTGTATACGACAATGGAAAGCAAGGCCGCGCATAAGGCGATCAGCGCTTCATGCGTGTTGGAGCCAAAATCCACCATATTGCTGATGGTGGAAGCCACTGCGCTGTTGATCTGAGTCATAATGAACACGCCCAGAAAATTAAAGAGGGCGCTCATCCAAATGGCCGTACGGGGACGCAGACATCGAGTCGTGACACAGGTGGCAATGGCATTGGGCGCATCCGTCCAGCCATTTACAAAAATTACTCCCAGCGTCAGCAGGGTGGTGACAGCCACCACAGGACTTTGCGTCACCTGCTGCCAAAAACCCAAAAATGATACATCCATATGGTATTATTCTCCTTTCTTCGGTCAGATGGCGGCCTCAAACCGCTCCATATTGCTGACCTTACCAATTACCACAAGGATGTCGCCGTCCTGGAACCGATAATCCGGAGTCACCTCTATGGTCGTTGACTTGCCGTTTTCAAGGGCAATGATATTCAGGCCAAACTTCTGGCGAAGCTTCAGCTCCTCAATGCTTTTTCCCATGATTTTGGATGTGGCTGGAATCTGACGAATTTCCACGCTGTGATCCAGGGAAATATAATCCAAAAACTTATTGGACAAAAGCTTCTTTCCCAAACGGAGAGCCATATCCCGCTCAGGATACACCACCTGGGCTCCCAGCTTTTTCAGGACAGCTCCCTGTTCCAGACTGAGGGCTTTGGCGATGACACGGGGTACTCCCATCTCAATGACCCGCATGGTGGTCAGAATACTGACATCCACCTTTTCCCCGATGCAGACAATGACCACATCACAATTTTGAATGCCGATTTCCCGCAGACCATCTGTGGTCAGATCATCCAGCACAAACGCATAGTCCGTATACTGGCGCATTTCGCGAACCTTACTCTCGTCCCGGTCCACCACAATCACCTCTTTGTCCGATTCCGCCAGCGTGGTGGCAAGAGCCGTTCCAAAGCGTCCCAAGCCAATGACGCCGTAGGAAAGGCCTTCTGATTCTTTCTTCTTCATTATTCTCTATTCCTTTCTTTTCCTATAACCATATTTTCTGTATCCCATCGTTTCCGACACGGCCGTCTGCGGACGCTTTTCCATCAGCCGATGGCAATGCCTTCCTCTGTATACCGCGCTCTGGGTTCGGGATGATTGATCCACATGGACAGGATCGTCATCGCGCCCAATCTTCCGATAAACATCACAATAATGATAACCAGTTTCCCAGCCCAGCCCAGATCTGGAGTAATTCCTGTGGACAAGCCCACCGTACCGAACGCCGAGATTACTTCAAAAAGGAGCTGGATAAAATCATACTCCGGCTCCAGCACACACATGAAAAATGTGGCTGTGCAGACCACCACCGCCGAGAGAATGGCGATCATACCGGCTTTTGATATGTTCTGCTGCGAAATGCCGCGGCGAAATGCGCCCACGGTCTTCTTGGAAAATACACTCCTGGCAGACTGAAACAAAACAAAAAAGGTGCTGGTCTTAATACCGCCTCCCGTGGAGCCCGGGGACGCACCGATAAACATCAGTATACACAGGACAAATAAACCGGCATTGGTGAACTCACCAATGGGATATGTGGAAAAACCGGCCGTTCTGGCGGAGACACTGTGGAAAAAGGCGCCCATCCAGGTGATATTTTCCGTGGCCTTCAAAAGAAGCGTACCCACAGCCAGAAGCACGATACTGGTGGTGATGACCACCTTGGAGTGCAAAGACAACTTCTTAAATCGTCTCTGTTTTAGAATATCCAAAATTACGAAAAATCCCAGACCGCCAAAAATAATCAGAAAACATGTGGTCAGGTTCAAAAGAACATTATCCTGATAGGGGATCAGATTCCGCAGTCCCCCCAAAATGTCAAATCCCGAATTGTTGAATGCCGCAATGGAATGAAAAATACTGATTCCCAGAGCATGCGGCAGGGGATAGTCCTGGCTGAATACCAAAAAGCTGAGAACGGCGCCGACTCCCTCAAAACAGAGTGTCATCAAAAGAACCGACTTCACCAGCTTTACAATTCCCTTATAGCTGTCAATATTCAGCGCTTCCCGCACCAGAAGACGATTCCTGATGCTGACCCGCTTCCCCATGGCAATAATCAGTCCGACTCCCACTGATGTGACACCCAGACCTCCAATCTGAATCAGCCCTGCCACCACTCCCTGGCCAAAAGCGGTAAAGTGGTCGGCCGTGTCTATGGCGATGAGGCCTGTGACACAGACGGCGCTGGTGGAAGTAAATAATGCGTCAATAAAGGACACCTCCGCCCCATCCTTTACGGAAAAAGGCATGAGTAGCAGACCTGCGCCCAGAAAAATCACCACCGCAAATCCCAATGTAATCAGTCTGCCGGCCGGCTGATGTTTCAGGGCATTCATTAAGTATTTCATTTTTTCCCTTTCTCTCTGCCCATTCATTTTTCCACATGGGAATGGGCAAAACATAAAAAGAAGGATTACCCCACGAGTAATCCGGATATCAATACTGTACTTTGAAATCCATCCATATCCTCGAAAGCAGATGTACGCTTTCTCTTCTTTCCATCTTTTTTCTGCCTGGCGGACAGCTCATATAGAAACTGGGCCAGAGGGAATATATGAGTTTGCAGATATGCCAAAAACGCCCTCTTCACCCGCATCCGGAAAGAGGGTTCCATCAATACCGCAAATGTCAATATATAAAATGTGGTCTTCTGTGCCATATCTTTTAGGCGACGGGTGCGCAGCAGCGCCAGCGGCCGCATGGACTGCATGGAACTGGCTGGATAAATCTTATGTTCCCAGTCCGCGCCAGGCTCCTGATATTGCGCCTCCTGAAACTTCCAAACTGCTTCCTTCGCCTCCTGGCGATACATAAATGGAGTTAAAAAAAGCAGGAAGGCAATGATAAAAAACAAAAAAATCCGCGTCCTGCCGGTTTGGATCCTGTCCACTTCTTTTCCTCCCTTCACAAAATTTCATCTAAAAGATACCATCAAATGCCTTCAATGTCAATATCCCAATGAAAGCGTGGAAAGGAAAACGCGCCTGAATTTGGAACATACACGTTTTCCATTTCGGCGCGTTTTCTCTTTTTCCCATTCCTGGGTTTTACGATGGTATCTCTCTACTCATCTGCTGCGGAGAGCTCCTATAATTCCACCGTTACCTGACAGCTGTCCGCTGCCGGAGGCGGAAGAATACACGGCCCGGATACCGGCTTGCCATCCACGGTGTAGATTCGTCCATCTCTCTTTTCTCTTTTCCGTCGGATTCGGATTTGGTACGTAATCCCCCGAAAGACTCTGGTGACGGTAACTTCCCCCCAGCCTGAAGGCAAACAGGGATCAATGATGAGTCCCTCCATGGAAGGGCGGATTCCCAGAATATACTGGATCACGGCCACATACATCCAGGCGGCGGTGCCGGTGAGCCAGGATACGTTGGCCAGGCCAAAGCGCAGACTGTCCGGGCCAAAGATATTGGAAGCATACACATACGGCTCTGCCTTGTACCGCCATACCCCTGCCTGTTTCATGGCCACAGCAGGAATCAATTTTCTGTAGTACGAATAGGCCTGATCACCGTGTCCCAACATGCACTCGGCGATGATGGCCCAGGTATTGGCATGGCAGAAAACAGAACCATTCTCCCCGGTTCCTGGATTATAATTGGTCAGCGGTTCCTTGGGATCGGGGAAATTCACAATGGGCGGGTGGATTTTTTTGATGCCCATGGGGGTATCCAATATGCGATGCACACTGTCCATGGCTTCCAAACATTTTTCCCGGTCCCCCATACCGGACAGCACGGCCCAACTCTGCGTATTCAGCCAGATCTTCGCCTCCTGGCTGTCCTTTTTTCCCACGTATTCCCCACTGTCCATGATGGCCCGGCGAAACCAGGCCCCATCCCAAGCCTTGGTGTTGACCAGCTCTCTCTGGCTTTGATACCAGTTCTCATACTCCTGTGCCAATTCCCCTTCGCCCATGGCCTTTGCCATCTGCTCCATCTTTTTTAGCATGAGCCCAAACTGCATGGAAGTCCAGATACTTTCTCCCTTTCCTTCCCGGCATACGCGAAACAGCGCATCATTCCAGTCGGAGCGCAGCATCAGCGGAAATCCTTCTTTCCCCAGATGAGCATGGGTAAAAGCCACAGCCCGCTTCAAATGCTCGTATACGCTATCACTCCCGCCGTCGTAATAGGGCACCCGCTCCGCCAGAAAATCATACGTTCCCTCCTCGCATAAAATGTTCCATACCGTAAGTATGGTCCACAGATGGTCATCGGAGTGAATCGTAGTCACCGGATCATACCCTTCTGTGGGGAAGAAATAATGATTCACATGACCGTCACCATACTGCTGGGTCAGCAAAAGCCGTGTTTTTTCCTTGGCCGCCTCCAAATCAAAGGGCACCATGGCCAGCACATCCTGGGAGGTATCCCGGTATCCCACGCCCCGAAACGTTCCTGTGGCGTAATAGGAAAGATTCCGGGAAAAAAGGAAGTTTCTCTGGGCCTGGTAGGGATTCCAGATATTAATCATTCTCTGCACCTCTGGATCCGGCACCTGACACTGAAAATGCTCCAGATACGCGCTCCAGTCTTTCTGGAGTCCTGCCAGCGATTCTTCCACAAATCCCTCTTGACGGCAGTGGGACACACTGCGCCTTATCTCCTCCGGCGTCATGGCTGTGCCCAGAAATACAGAAATCTCCTTTTCTTCCCAGGCTTTTAACTCCACTGGAATCTCCAAGGCGAAGCATGGATCCCCGCCCTGAAGAATGGAATTGCTCAGGGAATCCTCCTCCAGTCCCACAGGATTTTCCTCACTGCGGTAGGGACCGATAAATTCGTCTCTGTCACCGTCAAAGCTGCTGACAGGAGCCGTAGCGGCGAAATAAACCAGCGGCGTCTCATCCGGCCTGGGCTGTGTCTCCACCCCGTAACGGTAGAACAGTATCTGCTGGTCCTCCATCCAGCTGACCTTTAGCTGATGCTTATTGTAGCACTGCCACTGCAGCTCTCGCATGAATTCCATCATTCCCAGTTCCAAAAAGGGATAAATGCGCACACTGCGATCCCGGTCAGAGCGCAGGCGAAGGCGCCAGATCATGGCGTTTTCTCTTTTTCCGATAAAGTAGAGTGCTTCTGCACGCAGACCGTTTTTTTCCGCCTGGAACCGGGTGTAGCCCATTCCATGGGCGCTCTTCCAGGTATCCGGCCGGGTGCCCACGGGCATATTGGTGGGACACCAGATATCCTGTCCATCTTTGATATACGTATAGAATCCGCTTCGGTCCGTTGGAAGATGGAAGAAGCGATAATGATTGATTCTCCAGATCTGCGGCGATTTATAAAAAGCCACGCCGCCGCCTGCGTGGGAAATCATAGCATGGAGTGTACCGTTGGAGAGATAATTCATCCAGGGAGTAGGCATATCATAACGGTGAAACTCCACTTCTCTGTCCTGATCCCGGAATTCATAAAATGTCTCCGGTCTGTCGTCATACTTCATGGCTGTCCTCCTCTTCTTTCACGGCTGCCGGGCGCACATCCCGCTCCCTGGCCGTGAATTCCGTATCTTCAATCTTGAAATCTTTTGTATAGCGCTGATACAGCGCCCAAGCCGGCAGCGGATCGAAAAGATGGAATTCCGGATACTGACTTCCCATCTCCGGCACAGGAGTATTTCTTCTCTCTTTGCTTCCGCCCGGCATGGAAAACCGGCACTGACGAATCGTAACCGATTCCACCGGATTGCCGGGAAGTCCCGATATCACCACACCGCCGTCCGCGTTGCCCCAGGGTTTTCCCTGATAGGTACCGCCCTTGGCCTTTCTCACATCCGCACGGATCCGTTCCAGTAATATCCCACGGATCCGCCCCGGCTGCTCCCGCTTCTGATCCAGGTACCGGCGCAGCCGCTCTCCGTTGCTGATAAATACCGGACCTGTACAGGCAAGCATCTCCACATTGCGGACAGTGACATTTTCCACATTTCCGCCATCCACCGGCACGATCTTCACCGCGCAGCCCTCCACATCGAAAAAGCGGCACTTTTCCACTGTGATATCCGCAAAATCTCCCACGGATTCTGTTCCGATCTTGAATCCGGCCCATCTGGATGTGACGGTGCAGTCCGCAACCCGGATCGATGTACAGGGATTTCCGGATGTGGATTTCAGGCAAATGGCGTCATCGCCGCTGTCTATCACACACCCTTCCACCGTCACATTTTGGCAGCCATCCAGGTCGATGCCGTCATTGTTGCCATTGCACCGCGAGCGGATCACCGCTCTTTGAATCTGCACATCCCGGCAGTCCTGCAGATGCAGGCACCAGGCAGCAGCCTGGACAAACGAGGTTTCCAAAATTTTTACATTCCGACACTCCACCAGACGCACCAAAAACGGGCGGATCAGATGGGCTGGACTCCCCTCAGGGAAACGGTAGCCCCTGCCGTCCACCATTCCGGGACCGCCAATGCCAATTCCCTCTTTTTGATATCCGTACAGCAGCGCTCTGCCCCGCACATGACCAACTGCATCGGTAAAACAGGATTCATTCTCTGGATAATCCTCTATGTTCTCACTTCCCAAAATCACCGCTCCCCGTTCCAGCCAGAGAACCACCCGATCCTGCAGCCGCAGCGTACCGCACACATACATACCCGGCGCCAGGATTACCCGTCCTCCTCCAGAGGACGCGCAGCGGTCAAAAGCGTCCTGTATCACCCTGGTCATGTTTTCTTCCCTGCCATACCTGCTTCTGTCAATCCGCTGATCCATCTTTCTTTCCTCCTCTCACACACCCCATCTGCTAGCGATGTTTTCTCGCCTCCACCAGCATCATCAGCGCCATGGACTGTCCGTAGGGCATGGGGCACACCGGTATTTTTTTATACTCTTCTTTATCTGCAAACACCGGCGTTCCATAAGAGACACCTTCCACGGTTCCATCCGGCGCGATCTGATCCAGCACGCCCTGTACCGCCCGCTTTCCCACTGCTTCAAATTTCTCTTCCAGATATCCCATACGGACTGCCTTCAAAATCCCATAGGCAAAGGCGCAGGAAGCACTGGTTTCCAAATAAGAATCCTTATCATCCAGCAGTGTATGCCATAAACCTGACGCGTCCTGGCAGTCTGCCAGAGCGCTGACCTGGACCTGCAGCGTATCCAGCAAAACAGCGCGCACACCTTCATTTTCTTTCAGCAGCTCCAGATAGTCCACCAGTCCGGCAGTATACCAGGAATTGCCTCGGCCCCAAAGCGCTTCTCCCAAATGATTCTTTCCCAAAAATGTCCATCCATGATAGAACAGGCCGCTCTTTCGATCCGTAAGGTATTTGATATGCACCATAAACTGTCGGATACTCTCCTGGATATACTCCTCCCGACCCAGTACTTCGCCCATCTTTGCCAAAAAGAGAACGGCCATGTAAAGCGTATCGTCCCAAATCTGACCCAGATTTTCCTCCCCGCTGACCACATGCTGGATGGCCCCCTCTCCAGCCCTGGGCATACGGGCATAAACCCCCTCTGCCCATTCTTCCAGCAGCTGCCGCCAGGACTCCTTCTGTTTTTCCTCATACAGACAGGCCAATGTCAGCATCGGGCAGGTCGTATTCACGTTTTGGGATGGAAGGCCTTTTTGGATCTGTCTGTCAAACCAATTTTCCAGGAACTCCCAAACCTTCTTTTCCCCAGTTTCCCGGTAATACTGATACATGGCAAACAGCGCCACACCCTGCGGCCACTCCCAGGCGTTCATGGAGATGATGCTGATGGGACAGGTCTCCACCACATCGCCCTCATTCTCCATATGCTGCATCTTGTCCATGATTTTCTCAATTACGGCCGCCTCTCTTCCCTCGCTGGCAATACGGGAAGCCTCCAAAAACGGTGCCGTCCACACCGGAGATTCCAACTTCCATGGCGTCTGACCCCAGACACCAGAAGACGTGAGGATCCCCTGGCTCAGTCTGACTGCGGCCTGAGGCGCCTCTGCCGCCTGCTCTTCTTCTTTTCTCACCTGAATGGAGAAAACGCCGTACGTATCATTCAGCGCATTGGTATCAATGACCGTTTTTTCGCCCTCATATCCTATGAGCAGCAGCCTTCTTTCATCCTCACTGAGGCGGATCTGCCCCGGCTTTCCATCATAAATAAATGTGTGAATGCGCACTGTGATAACAATACCCTGATCCCGAATCTCATATCCTCCGCAGATAGGCGCAAACCTCAGGTCCTCTCGGTCTCCTATCTCAAATTGGAAATACAGCCGATCCGTCTCATAGATACCGTTCTTCACCTTATCCAAAATATAGTGGAAGCTGCCCCGATCTGATACCAGTCCCAGATGGCCATATATAACATTTTCCTTCTGATATCCATACACCATGCCGGAGCAAAAATCATAGTCCCCTATCATTCCCCTCAGCCGCATATAGGACGGCTTTTCCCTGCCCCAGACTACCATGGCGTTGCGGCGCTGGTTCCAGCAGTCACTGGCCTGGAAAATCCCCATGGAGTAGTCCTGCGTCTGATAGGAATATGCCGTCAAATCCGGATGATCCAGATCGCGGATGATTGTGGTATCGGTTCCCTCTTCCCGGAGGCAATTCTTTTTATAATATGTATGCGCCAAAAAGCGCTCCTTTTCCTCAAAACGGGGGAAAAACTTCTGTGGGCACTCCGGCGGATACAATAGAGATTCCACGGATATCGCTGAGAGCAGAATCTGGCCGTCCTGTCTCGGCACAGCCCCGTATCTGCCGTCTGTCCCCAGGTAAACATTCCAGGCCAGCGCCCCTGTATCCAAATTCACATACGCTCTGGCCTGCGGCGGCGTCAGCTGCCCAATCCAGGCATTGTAATGGTTGGAGAGTCCGTCCCAGGCATAGCCATTCAGCTCCTCTGCCAGAAAACGACAGCGGGAATCTTTGAAAAACCGCTTCATTCTGGCAATCTCATTGAGAGCCACCAAAACGTACGCGGAACTATTATACTCAGAAAATGCGCCGTTAAATTTGGTATAAGCATACAGTTTTTCCAGCCGCTCCTTTCCTGCCTCAAAGATTGCCTTATCCTGCAAAAGCTCTCCCGCAGACAGAATGGTCATACTGCTCATCAGCGCAATGTTGGTATAATCCAGCCCCACATTTCTGCGGATACTGCACATGGCTGCCCGCCGGATAGCGGCATCCATGATTTCCTTCGTCTCCGCTGTCACCCGATCTGACGCCAGGATCCGGATCCCCAGCAGACATTTGGAGATAAAATCCGCCCAGTTATAATCCGGCGCAATCATATCGTCCAGATTTTCCTCCAAATAGTAGGACCACAATCCGTACGTCCGGCTCCCTTCCTTGGCATCCTGCAAACTGCATATCCGTCGGATCACCTGCTCGCCCCGCCCAAACAGTTCCTCCATGCCTCCCTGAAAAATCGCGTCTGCGTATTCGGCAGCATCGCGCAGGGGATGAAGGATTCCCGTTCTTCTCGTGTGGTATCCGCCTGCCCACTTTTTTTGCTCCACTGTAAGCATGTGCTCGTTCTCATCATAACGGCCATTGTCCGCTAAAACCTTTTCCCGCAGCATCTGCCCCAGCCATAAATTCCGTTCTTCCTTGGTCATCCAATTTTTCATACTTGTTACCAGCCTTTCTCCTGTCAAAAAACGGCCATGGCGCTGTCTGCTTCATGGTGCAGCAGTCTGCCATGGCCGTTCATTATCCCGCGCTATTGTCTCCGCTTTCTATTTTTATTGTCCCGAAGTCCTTCTGCGCTCCGCCGGATTCCTGATTACTGCAGGAATGCGTCCACCTGGGACTGCAGCTCTGCTGTTACCGCATCTACACCGGCATTCTTCAGCTTATCAATAAAGTCATTGTATGTGGCTTCCCAACCGCTGCTGCCCATAACGCCGTACATCAGAGGCTTGCTGTACTCGGTGGCTACAGCTGTGGTCTGCTCAATTTCCGTCTGTACCGCATCGGTCTTGAAGGTGCAGCCGATTAAATCGGAGCGGATATTATCTGTGGACTCATTCAGCTTCAGAGACTCTTCTATCTCATCATCGGTGCAGGCCTGATTCAGGTATGCGTTAAATGTATTTCCAAGGATCCACTTGATTCCGGCGTAAGAAGTATCCACGCCGCCCTGTGTTCCGGAATACTCCAGCGTTTCAATATGCGTGTCGTCAATCTTATTGTAATGTACGCCTTCAATTCCGTATACCACCAGGTTATACAGCTCTTTTCCTTCTTCCTGGGTCATGGCGTTGATAAAGGCCATAGCCTCCTCCGGATGCTCACAGCTGGAAGAAATACCATTTCCACCTGCTGCCCATGTATTTGTAATGTAATAGTTATCCTTTACCGGAATTGCTGTTACATCAAACCCATACATATCACTGTAAATCTTGGAAACTCTCTCCGAATCTCCAAACTGATTGTTGATGCAGAATACATAGGATACTTCATTGAGCATATTGGCGCCGCTGAAGTCTGTGGCATTGATGGTCAGGATATCCGGATGAACCAGCCCTTCCTCATATTCACGGGCAGATATCTCAAAGGTTTCTTTCATCACATCTGTCATATATTTGTTCTGGACAGTATCTTCTCCATAAACCTTCAGATAATCACCGTAAACAGTATCGGTAAATTCAGTGATGGCATAGCCGTTGTATACCATGGAACCCAGAGGCGGCATATAATGGGTTGCGCCCTCGCCGGCCTGCACATTTCTGGTATACTCTTCCAGTACGGCCGCCTTCTCCGCCAGAGACGCGTCATCCTTTTTCAGTGTCTCCTCAATCTTCTCCGCATCGCCGTATTTTTCCAGCCACTCGGTGGGCGTGATGACATAGTTCATGCTGGCGGCTCTCTGATAGTTGGGAACCATGTAAATCTGTCCGTCTACGCTGCCCAGCTCCCACAGCCAATCCGGCAGTGTTTCCTTCAGGCCGTCCACAGAGTCAATCAGATCATCCATGGGAATCAAACTTCCCTTCTCCACTTCCTCCGCAAAATCCAAATTCACGGTGTTCAGGATGTCAATCTGTTCTTTAGAGGATTGTGCCAGGGTTACGGCCTGCTTGTATTCTGAAGATGTGTAGCATTTCAGTTCAACTGTTACATGCTCAAGACCGGGATATGTTTTCAGCTTCTCATTCAAAGCATCCTGAACCATTTTGGTATCCTTCTGCTCACCGTTGCCGCGGTACCACCATACCAGTGTCACCGGATCCTTGGTCTCTGTATCGGTCTCCTCCGATTCCGTTCCTTCCGCGTTTTGGGTTTCCTCTGCTTGCGTCTCATTTTCTGTTTCCGCTGCTGTTGTCTGTGCAGCATCATTTCCGCATCCGGCGAAAGCAAACGCCATGACAGATGCCAGTGTAACTGCCAGAATTCGTTTTCTCAGTCTCATACACTTATTCTCCTTTTCTTTTTTGATTGTATGTTATGGAGAGGCTGTCCGGAATCCGGAATTGCCGCTTTTTCCGGACCTCCCTCCTGGATACCTTATTTTTATACGCTTGTTGATCCCCTGTCTCCGCATTACCCTTTTACTCCTCCCAATGTCATACCCTTTGAAAAGTATTTTTGGAAGAATGGGAAGATTACCAAAACCGGTCCGGCTGCGATAAGCGCCATGGCGTATCGGTAACTTTCCGACGGAAACACCTCACCGCCCATCAGCTGTCCGGTATCTGCCAGCTGTTTTAGGTATTCTGATTCCTTCAGTATCTTCTGCAGAAGATACTGAAGAGAATACAGCTTGGCATCATGGATATAAAGAAGGGAGGTCATCCAGTCGTTCCATTTGGCCACCAGGAATAGGAAGCCCACAGAAGCCAATACCGGCTTGCACAAAGGCATCACAATCTTAAAGCAAATATAAAGTTCCTTGGCGCCGTCTACCTTTGCGGCTTCAATCAGCTCATCCGGCAGGCTCTTATAGTTGGTTCGGATAATAATCAAATTATAAGCGGAAACCAGGCCCGGAAGAATATAGATCCAAAATGTATCATTCAAGTGAAGATACTGGACATTGAGGATATAGCTGGGTACCATACCACCGGAAAACAGCATGGTGAACAGTACAAAAAAGGTAAATGGTTTTCTCAGCTTATAATTGGATCTTGACAGCGGATAAGCCATGACTCCCATAATGAGAATGGAAAGTGCTGTCGCTACCAATGTGAATAAAATAGTAATCTTGTAAGATTGCAGCATCTGATCCGGATTCCGGAATGCCAGCTTATAGGCTTCCAGTGAAAATTCCGGCGGTATCAGTGAGTAGCCTTCCCGGATAATGGCGCTTTCATCCGAAAAAGAGATGGAAATTACCAGCAGGAAAGGAACCAGATACATCAATACCATGATAATGAAAATCAGATGAAGAACCGCCTGTCCCCAGGAAAATTTCTTCTTTTTTGTCGTCCCCATGGCAAGGACTGGTTGCTGTTTGTTCATGTGGCACCCCCTAAAACATACTGTTTTCCGGACTGATCTTGCGGACAATTCCGTTGGTGACCACCACCAAAATCAAACCGGTCAAAGACTGGAACAGACCAACGGCTGTCGATTTTTCCAGGGCGCCGTTCTGCAGAGCGCGGAAGGTATACGTATTAATAATATCCGTTGTGGGATACAAGAGTCCCACATCCTTCGTGACCTGATAGAATAATCCGAAATCTCCAGAAAACAGATGGCCAATTCCTAAGATCGTAGTAATAACCATGACGGGAACCAGATGGGGAATGACTACATGCATGGTCTGCTGCCATTTATTGGCTCCGTCCAACTGTGCTGCCTCAATAAGCGATTCATCCAGACCCATGAGAGATGCATAATAAATAATACTATTCATTCCCACTGTCTGCCAAATATGTACTCCTGTCAGGATAAACGGCCAATAGCCCGGCTCCATATACCACTGTACACCTGTCCCTCCAAACTGTTCAATGACAGTGTTAAAAATACCGTAGGACGGATTCAGAAGCGTATAAACAATGAATGCAATGATAACCATAGACATAAACCGCGGCAGGATCACAACAGTATTATAAAGCTTCAGCGCCTTGCGGGACCGCAGATTGTAAAACATAATGGCCAGCGTCACTCCCGCAATCAAATCCAGTATCAAAAATGTCACGCTGTATCCCAACGTGTTGCGGATAACCCGCACCGCATCCTGCGATGTGAAGAAGAATTCAAAATTTTCCAGCCCGCACCACTCACTGGCCCAAATTCCCTCCACCGGATTATACTTTTTAAAAGCCATCACAACGCCCGCCATTGGAATATAGTTAAACACCAACAGCAGAAGGGCTCCCGGAAGCACCATCATGGTGAGCCAGAAGTTTTCCCGGAATACCGCCCGGTTCCGTCTGACTTTGTGCTTTTCCAGTTTCACCATCTCCATCTCTCTTCCCTCTTTCTCTCACTCCCTTTTCTGGGGATGTTTCTTTTGATACATTTATTATACTGGGGATAATTGTATTCCAGCTAGTGATGTTTTGTTACATTATGTATCGTTTCGTTTCCATATTCTGACAGTTTATTGTAAAAACGATACACCCATACTATACTTAAAGTACACTACAGTGCTTTCAAGGCTTCTCAGGTGGTCACTGTCTCTGTCTGACGAAGCGAAACAAAAGAAATGGGGGATAAGCATGATGCGTGTTGTAATAGTCGACGATGAAATGATTACCAGAACCTCTTTAAAAGATTTCATCTGTTCCCAGTTATCGGATTATGAAGTTGCCGGAACCTTTTCCAACGGCCAGGAAGCTCTGGACTGGATGCGGACCCACAGCGCGGATATTGTCATCACCGATATTCGGATGCCGGAAATGGATGGACTGGAACTGTCCCGGATCATCCAGGAATCCTATCCGACCACCATGGTGATCATTATCAGCGGCTACAGTGAGTTTGATTATGCCAAGCAGGCTCTGCAGTATAATGTAAGCAATTATCTTCTAAAACCGGTTGATCTGGAAGAGTTGGCCTCCAGCCTGGAAAACTGCCGCCAGTCCATAAACCGGCTGCGCACCATGCGTCAGGAACTGGACTACACAAAGGAAGAATATGAGCTGTTTTTTATTGATTTGCTGACCAATGCATTCTCCTCTTATGAAGCGTTAAAACAGCGGTTTGGCAAGATGAAGTTTCCTTTTCCTCTGGAGAAAAGCGGTGGTTTCCTAATCCGCCTCTCCTGTCCGGAAGAGGCCAACCGGCACTTTCACTGGAACTATGGCCAGGAGACTCTTTCCACAGCTCTCATGAATATGGTGCAGATGACGTTCTCCGACGCCCATGTCTACCTTATCATTAAAACGCGGTATCACTATGACTTCATTCTCATTACCCAGGAAGAACCTGGACGGCTGGATACCGGTCTTTTGCTGGATCATATTGAACAGAACCTGCATTTATTTTGTTCCATTGATTCGGTTATCTGTTTTTCTTCTCTGGAGAAGCTTCTGGATTCCAGGAAAGACCGGCCCGCCGACAAAGAAGCCGCCCGTGCCTCCATCGGGCAAAACGATCCGTCCAGAGATGACACGGTAATCCAAAAGGCCATCGCTTTCATTGAAACCCACTATGCCATGGATCTGACCCGCGAGGATGTGGCGGATGCTGTGTATCTGTCTTCCGCGTATTTCAGCCGTTTTTTCAAGCAGAAAACAGGAATGAGTTTTCTCAGCTACCTGACCACCGTGCGTATGAAAAAGGCAATCGAGCTTCTGGGAACCAGAATGAAAATCAATGATATCGCAAAAGCAGTGGGCTATCAGAGCCGCAACCGCTTTTTCATCAATTTCCGGCAGTATACTTCTTACAGCCCTACAGAATACCGCCGCTATATTTTAAAAATGGGAGATGTGCATGATGAAACTCCATAAAAATTTGAAGACACATATCCGCCACCTTTTATCCAGCCGTTATTTTCTGCGGAATTTTCTTCTGCTTTTTTTCTGCATCTTACTGCTTTTTTCTGTTTTTGCCGTATACACTTACCGCAATTCCAGGCAAATTTTGGAATCGGAGTTTCTTACGTCCAGCAAAAACCAGACGGAGATTATGAAAAATTCAGTTGACGACTTTTTAAAGGATGCCCGCTATATCATGGCCATCCTGGATACCGAAGAACTATGCAACCTGTTTTTCCGCTCCAACAAACCGGAACAATTTCTGGACAATATTTACCAGCGGCTGCAGGAACAGCTGAAGTCATACTGCAGCCGTCAGAACAGCATTGATTCCATTTATCTGTATTCCGGCGTCAACCAAAGCATTCTCTCTTCCATAGAGCATATTTCCATCTCCTATCTTTCTGATGACAACTGGATGGAAAAGATGAGTACTGATCCGGAAGGCTATGTGCTTTTCCCAAGGAAAAAGAATGGAACCTTCCCTTATCTGCTCTGTCTAATGAAGCAGATTCCCTATGAATTGGGAGATTCGGCCATTGTCATAAATCTGAATTTGTCCAAATTGCCGGAGCTGCAGCCAACCTCCAGCCATACACAGTCCATCTATTTGGTCACTGATGAGGGGGAAATTCTGTACCGCTACGGACAGCTGGATTTGCTGGAACCTCTCTCGGCTGTTCCTTCTCTCTCCCATTATGATAGCTCGCAGGAAGAAGTGTCTACCCTTTTTGAAGACAATGGCAAAATGTTTACATACACACAACTGCATTCTGCCGAATATCCATGGAGCTATATCATGGTTTCTGAGCTGTCCGACTATTCTTACCGTCTCTCCAACGTCCAGGCGCTGACCATGACCCTGTTTTTTGTGATTTTATTCGCCAGCATCCTATTGTCTCTGCTCTTTACCTTTCGAGCCGCCAAGCCCATCCGCTCGCTGATTGCCATGCTCCAATCGCCCAAAATGACACCGTCAGATCTGGTCAACGATCAGGACATTAAATACATCGCTCAACAGATTACCACATATATGCAGAGCAATAAGCAGCTGTCCGATGAGCTGAACGCACGCATCAGCCTGCTGAACAAAACCCGCATCATGGCCCTGCAGTCCCAAATCAATCCTCACTTTCTGTTCAACACGCTGAACATGATCTACTTGGAGGAAACCAAGGCCTTGGGATATAAACATGACATCCCAAAACTGACTCTTTCCCTGAGCCGTCTTCTGCGCTATGCCATCGAATCCACAGATCTGGTGACACTGGAGACGGAGCTGAATTTTACCAGAAGTTATCTGGATATTCTGAATCTGCGCTACGGAAATCAGCTGAACATCTTCATCTCCGTTCAGGATGACAGTATGAACGCACTGGTTCCCAAGCTTTTCATTCAGCCCATCGTAGAAAACGCTGTCTTCCACGGGCTGGCTGGGCAGATCTCTTCCGGAGACTGCCGTATCTGGATCACTTTCTCCTGTTCCGATGGTCTCTGCTGTCTCCAGATCCGGGATAACGGCATCGGTATGGACGCGGAAACCCTGGAAAAGCTGCGCATCGCTGTTTCCAACCTGGATCCCGATCCCAGGGAACATATCGGCATTCACAATGTAGCGCTGCGCATGCATCTGCTCTATGGGGATGAGTTCTCGGTAAAAATCGACAGCACACCCAAAGAGGGTTCCTGCTTCTCCCTTTACTTCCCTTACAAACAGGATATATCCTGACTTCATTATGTCCGGGGTCCAGGAAAAAAAATAGCGCACAAAAACCGGCGCCTTGGCAAGCCATTTGGCTCACGCAAGACGCCGGTTTTTGTAACAGCCCCATCGCTTCTTAAACATTTTTCAATCAGCTTACCGCTCATTCCATATACCACAGATCTGCCACGCCTTCCCGCATGTCCTCCGGCACATCCGTATACCGCTTCCAGATGGGTTCCAGAAAAAAGGAAGCCAGCAGACAGTAAAGTCCCGGCAGGAAAAACAGCACAAACAGCGATTCCGCCACTGCCAGCACCAGCGTCACAAACAGCAGCAGCAAAAGCGGCAGCGTATGCAGCAAATGACGCACGGCCAAAATCAGCGATTTTTCCAGAATCGCCACAAATTTCATGTCAAACCGGCTCATCATAGGAAACGCGTAAATGAACAGCAGCGCCGGGAGCAGAATTTTAAGGCAAAAAAGTCCCGTAAACGCGGCATCCGCCGCTGTCTCCAATTTCAGAAAGGAACCGAACAGGGACAGATCGCCCACCAGAACCATGACCAGAAACAACAGCACCACCAACCAGACTCCAGTCGCTTTCCAGAAGTTTTCCTTCATACCGCGGAAAAATTCCCTGGTTGGATAGCTTCTGTCCCTCCGGATATTTTTCACCACCGCATAATACAGGGCGCTGGTGGCCGCTCCCGCTGTCACAATGGGCAGAGAGCAGACCGCCCACAGCATACTCAGCCAAATTAAGTCCACAATTTTCCGGACGCCATTGAAAAAAGGATTCTCCGGATTCAGCCATTGATTCATAGTGTTCCTCCTTTACATAATCAGAAACGCCGCGATCCGGATAAACCGCCCCTTGGAGCGTTCTTCCGTCTCGTCTGCCACAGAAAATTCCAATACATGATGTCCGGGTTCCAATTCCCTGGCCAGCATAAAATGATTGCACCGGTCAAAGCGAAGTGCGTACGTATCCCAGGAGGATGTGACATACTTCTCCCCTCCGTCAATGCTCCAGCATAGTTTTCCCGAGTCAGCGCCGATCATCCAATAGAGGCCAATCCCCGTACCGTCGAATTCTACACGGCCAGCCGTCCCCGGTATATCGCTGCTGATATAGCCTGTATAGCGGCCGCACAGGGAAATCGCTTCCTTCCTGAAATCTGTATCCGCCAGTTTCCCGGCATCCTCCACCCTGGCATCCTGATACCGCAGATCCCCCAGCGGCGCCGGGAGCTTTGCTGCTCTCTCTTCCTGCGGTTCACCTGCATCGGCCAGCATCTTCTCCAACGCATTTTTCACCACAGTAAAATAAATCTGATACCCCAGGTCATTGGGATGCACCAAATCCGGCAGATACGTAACCGGATCCACTCTGTCCTCTCTGATGCGCTTCAGAAGGGTTTCCCCCGTATGGATCACCGGCAGGCCATAGCGGGCGGCCACCCGCTCATGAATCCGCACCGATTCCGGCCTCTCCCCTCTGCTGTAGCATTCTTCCTCCATTTTGTACATGGCTGTCAGCACCAGAACAATTTCTGTCTCTCGGTCCTGGCTGCGGATCCGGCGCACAATACCCTCCATTGCGTTGAGGCACTGCTGATACGGTGTCTGGTAATCATTGACAGCGAACTCTACAAATACCAAATTGGGATGATGGGAGAGCACGTCCCTCTCCAAACGGAATACTCCCCATTCCGAATTGGTTCCTCCGATCCCGGCATTATAACAGGTGAATGTGCTTTCCGGATATGATTTCTCCAGCCACGTTTGCGTCAGCGACGCCCAGCGTTTTTCCGTTCCGGACGCTCCTGCTCCTTCCGTGATGGATCCTCCCAGATATACAACAGAGACATCCTCTCTGTTTTCCAGCCTTTTCTTTAGATATTCCAGCATATGCCCTACTTCCTCTCTGTTCATTTTCATCAGACAAAATCACAGGGAATAGCGCTGTCCATGAAAAAAACAAAAGAACCGCTATCCTGACCAAAGTATACCATGGACAACATGGCGGTTCCACGTTTTCGGCAAAATCCGATATAAAGAGATACAAACAGCATAAAACGATACGCTGCTATTTGGGATCAATTTCATCCACCGTCAGCCGGTACCAAAGATGCCCTGCCAAAAATCTGCCGTCTGAACCCAATATCAGCATGAGGAGACGCAACGGATCCATATCGGCTTCCGCCTCCACACACATGACATTTCTCCCTTGTTTCAAAGGCAGTTTCAGACAGTATTTTCCTCCTGACGGATTCGGCCCCTGAAAAATTTTCTCACCGCGGCACCATACCTGGACACTGCGGCTGCATTCTATGGCAGCAATGGCTTCCCTCTCCTGATCCGAATACAGAAACATGGTCAGAAACAGCGGTCTTCCGGGCCACTGATCCACACAGACAAATCCATCCGTTCTGTTCTTTTCCACATGCTTCATCCAGCCGTAGAGCCCTTCCCCCAGATTGTTAAGGGAATACTGTGAATCTGTGAAATACATACGCATGGCCTGTCTGTCCTGCCATGGCTGGCAGGCAAGAGCCATCCATTCCGGTACCGCCTGCCTCACCGCTTCCGCAGGCCAATGCTTTGTCTCCCGCCATGAAACAGACAGCGCATCCAAAACACAGCGGTAAAGCCGCACAGATTTATCATAGGTACTGTCCACAAGAATCTGGCATAAAAGGATCTCCCCTTTTCCCATGGAAACCCTGAGGGCACATCCCCCTTCCAAAGGCGCCTTTTCCAGGTTGATACCCACCAGAGAACGGCGGCAGTATTCCGCAGAATACTTTTCCACAAAAGTATCCTCCCATACCGTATGCGCCACAGGCACAGCCAGACATTCTGCCTCGGGATATCGTACCGTATGCGTACAAAGCATCCGATTCTCTACTTTCCGCGGACACATGGGTACCTGATCCATTCCAAATGCATCTGTAACCGAAGCATCCTGCAGAAATGTACCGTCTGCCGTTTGCAGCTGCCATACGGCTTCTTCTGTTACAGCAAGTGTCTCCGGAAGCATCCCGCCAAACGCCTTTCTGTCATCTGTTTTCAGAGGCGCAACCAGCAGACGGCCGCCTCCATGAATCCAGCGCGTCAGTTTCTCTTCTTTCCCGGAAATCCACTTGGGATCGGCCCAAAGGCAGCCGTTGGCGGGCAGCCCCATTTCATTCTTATCTCCGGCAGATTCCACCTCCGCCCGCTTCCAGAATACACCCGCCTCTTCCGCCATCTTTTCCAATGAATCTCCCGGAACACATCCCAGATACAGCGGACGCTCTCCCCTTTCCCGCCGCTTTTGCGCCGTCTTTACCACGTATTTTCCCATTTTGACCAGAAATTCCATGGCCTGCGGCACGGTCTTCCAGAACCTTGCCAACTCCAGCTGGCAAAAGAGCATGTTGGAATGACTGCGCCGATATTCCACCACCGCAGCCCATAAATCTCCTCCATCGCCAAAATCACCGTATCCGCACTCCAGAGGGAACCGAAGGTTCTCGTCCGCCGTTTTCCGGTATGCCCACGCAAAATCGGGAACAGGCCCTGCCTCTTCTATTTCCCCATTCCAGCAGAAAAAGGCTCTTTCCTCCATTCCTTCCAAAAGCGGATGGGCGAAACATCCCGGATATGCTCCCAAAAAATGCTTCCGTTCCAGCTCCAGCGGTCCGAAGGCAAAGGCATGCTGAGCCAGACACAGAACCGGATGCCCTTTCTCTGCCCAAAGTTCCATATTATATTCCAGCCGGTTCTGCTTCCCATTTTGCTGCGGCCCGTCCCAATACACCGCCTGTTCTGTATCCTCTGACTGATGGCTTCCCACTATGATGAGACATCCGTCTTCCGGAATTTCTCCCCCATCCCACAGGCGCAGATCTGGAAATGCAGTGCAAAGCATATCATATTCCCCCGGTTCTCCTCCCGGAACATAGTATGTCGGATCCGAAACCGCCTCTACGGCATACGATGCCGCACCTTCCGCTGCCTCCTCGGCGGAGAGCACTGTACCGATTCGGGGATAAACTGAAACCCCTTCTCTTTTCTCCTCTGCCTGGCGGTTTCCATCCCACAGCTTCCAGCATAGTATCAGTTCCTCGGGTTTACCAGAACACCGCCTCGGCATAATGGTCATCGTCTCCGTGACATGAGCGGCTGGTTCCATATCCCATGTCCATACCCCTTGGGCAATGAGACAGCCTGCCTGGGTTGCTTTCCACTCCATTTTCACCGTTTCCCCATACAGCACATCGTGATAAATATCGAAGGTTCTCACCAGCGGCCGGTCATCATAAAAACTGCGATTGTACTCCCTGACAATTGCGGTCACCGGCCTCATGGCCTCCTCCATCAAAGGGTAAGCCGAATTGGGCTGGTAAAACGGATAGCCGTATGATTCCAAAACTCCATTTCCAATGGTCATGGAATATTTTCGAATCACTCTGGGATAAACTCCCTGCCTTCCTTCCCGCTTCGGTTCCGGCAGCTTGATATCCTTCCTGGGCATACTGACGGCAAAATAATGGGCAAAATTGAAACTGGATATACCGCTGACATCCATCCTTCTGGCATACTCCAAAAACATTTTCTCCTTCAGAGCCACAGCACGACAGCAAAACTCTGAATCCAGATAAACCCCGATGCCTTCGTACATGGACGCGTTCTGGGGGCAGAGATACCAATGGCCTCCATGCTCCCCAATGGTCAGAGGCACCTTTCTGTCCCACTGCCCGATGGTACCGTCAATATTATAATGAAGGCTGGCAATCTCTGTGTCTTCCCTGGAAATCAAACGGTTATCCCCATCCAGAGAGATGGGACGGCCGGAATGATCCTCTTCATGCATTAGCCCCATGAGCTCCGGGATGTGACGCTTGTATTCATCTCTCCCATCCACCCACCGCATTTCATTTTCCAAACTCCAGATTACCACACTGGGATGATTTCTGTCGCGCCTCACCAACTGTCTCACATGTCTTCGGCAATTGTCCAGGAAAACGGGATTGGAGGCATCCATGGCTTTTCCGGAACCATGGATAGCCGTCTCATCCACTATTAGCATCCCCATCTCATCCGCCGCATCCAGATAATACGTGGGATGGGGTTCTGCGTGAAGCCGGACGCTGTTGATACCGCTCATGCGGCAGATGCGGTACCAGTTTTCGGCATATTCTTTCGTCTGCTGAACAGCTCCCTGAAAATGCCAGGAATCCCCCCGCAGTTTCACGGGAATGCCATTGAGATAAAAAGAGGAGCCTTCTATCCAAAATTCACGAAAGCCAAACCGCTGTTCCTTTTTGTCTTCCGTCCCATCCTTTCCTGTCAGATGTGCCTCCCATACATAAAGAAAGGGATTCTGCGGGCTCCACAAGACAGCGTCTGTCCACAATCGCTTCCAGCCGATGACATATGACTGACCGGCGGATAAGCGCACCGGCTGACTGTCCTCCCACACTTCTCTGCCAGATTTCCATTCCCGCACCCGATGGGTTAGACGTCCTTCAAAAGGGATCTCGGTATCATTCTTTAGACAAACGCGGGCTTCCACCTGGCCTTTTCTCACCGATGGAATCAATTCTATTTCTTCCACACGCCGCACAGGTACGGCCTCCAATTTCACATCCTGCCAAATTCCCCTGGCAAATCTTCCAAACCAATTTCCATTGGGCGCCGTCACCTTCTGGGCGCCGGAAGGAATGGTAACTGTGTCAAAGGATGCGCACTGGACAAACAAGTCTTGACTTTTTCCAAAATTGGCTTGCTGTGTGATATCCAGCCGAATGGGCAGGAACGATTCGGAAAAGGTTCCCAGTTTCTGCCCGCCCAACCAAATCACTGATTTTTGGAAGATGCCGTCAAACTGTAAGAATACCTTCCTGCCTCTCCACTCTTTTGGCACAGTAACCATTCTGTGGAGAAGTCCCGCTTCTGCCTGCGCCCACTGCTTGGGATACGCAAATACATCCATGGGAGCAAAATCATATTTCTCAATACGAAATCCCGGCGCGAATCCCCTCCAGGAAGATGGTACACAGACTTTCTCCTTTTCATAAAGAATCGTCTCCGGCAGAGTTTCCTGTGGATTGGGTTGGCCGTAATACGGCATAAAGTCCCACTCTCCATTGAGCCACAAAACGTCCCGCTGCCTCTTTCTATCCATAAAGTCCCTCATTTCCGCAGATGGTTTTTGCCTTACCGTTTTGGCCGCTTCTGCACCTTTATTATAAAGATTCCCATATTCCCTCTTCCAGTGGCGTTTTGTGGCTTTTGCCCTCTTTTATGCTGTCCTTGGCCCTTTTCATTCTCTGGTCACGCCCGCAGCATCTCCTCCAGTGTATGCCATCCCAAAACAGCGCATTTTACTCGGGACGGCATATGGGAAATGTCCCGCAGGACGGCGGCTTCCCCCAACTCTTCCAGTTCTTCCTCCCCGGCCTGTCCCTGAATCATCCGCAGAAACAGCTGAGATAAGCGCAGAGCATCCTCCCTGGTTTTTCCAATGACAAGATCCAGCATCATATCGGCGGACGCCTGGGAGATGGCACACCCATCACCCGAAAAAGCGCCGTCAGCGATTTTTCCATTTTCCAATTTCAGTCTCAGCCAAATATCATCCCCACAGCTGGGATTGACCCCCTCAAGCGCCTGATTGGCGCCGGGCAAATCATGCTTGTGCCCTGGATGCAGATTGTGATCTGTCAGCACTTCACTGTAAAATGTCCTAGTCTCCATAACCCATTTTCCTCCTGATCTGGCCCACACACGCCACCAGCTGTTCCATCTCTTCTTCCGTGTTGGAAAAGGCCACGCTGACCCTCACCGCCGAGGAGACGCCCAGATAATTCAACAGCGGCTGTGCGCAGTGATGGCCCGCTCGTACTGCCACATGATCCGCATCCAAAATGGAAGCCACATCATGGGGATGAACCCCCTCCACTGTGAAGGTAAGGATTCCGCAGTGTTCCTTGGCATTGCGGCTGCCCAAAATTTTCACACCCGGGACGGTCAACAGGCCGGAAAAAGCCCGGGCAGTCAGCGCTCTTTCCCGCTCCCTTATGGTTTCCCAACCGATTTCCTCCAGCCAGCGGATGGCGGCCGCCAACCCCACCGCTCCGGCGGCATTGACCGTACCCGCCTCGAATTTGTGGGGCAGAGGCGCGTATGTGGCTCCTGTGCGGCTCACCGAACGTATCATCTCGCCGCCCCTTAAAAACGGCGGCATCTGCTCCAGCCATTTCTCTTTTCCGTACAGCACGCCGATTCCCATGGGTCCCATCATCTTATGGCCAGAAAAAGCCATAAAGTCCACATCCATCGCCTTCACATCCACTGGCATATGGGCGATGCTCTGGGCCGCATCCAATACCACCACGGCCCCTTGCTCATGGGCGCGTCTGACCACCTGGGCCACCGGCGTCTCACACCCCAGCACATTGGACACATGGGTGATGGCAACCAGACGAGTCCTGGGGGAAAAGGCCTGGTCCATCTGCTCCTGAGAAATGGAGCCATCGGCTGCGCATTCCAGAAACACCAGGCGGGCGCCTGTTCTCTGCGCCGCCATCTGCCAGGGCAGCAAATTGCTGTGATGTTCCATGATGCTGACCAGGATCTCGTCCCCCTCCTTCAGAAAGGAACAGGCATAGCTGTAGGCCACCAGATTCAAAGCCTCGGTGGTATTGCGAGTGAACACGATCTCTCGGCTTTTTGCAGCATGGATGAAACGCGCCACAGTTTCTCTGGCCTCTTCATAGGCCTGGGTGGCTTCCATGCCCAGCTCATACAGCCCCCGCATGGGGTTGGCGTTTTTCCCATTATAAAACTCCATCTCTGCCTCAATGACGCACTCCGGCCGCTGTGATGTGGCTGCATGATCCAGATAAATCAGATCACTGTCACGCAGCAGCGGGAAAAAACGACGATAGTCCCTATCACTCTTTCCCATGGGAAATCACTCCTTTCACATAATTCTGCACCAGATTCCTGGACTCCTCCCTGGGAATCTCCCCACACAGGGCATCCAATCTGGCCCTGACCATCATATCCTCCGCCTGAGCCGCTCCAATCCCCCGGGATTCCAGATAAAATAGCATTTCCTCATCCAATCTGCCGATGCTGGCCCCGTGGCTGCCTCGGACATTCTCCTCACCGCAGAGAATCAGAGGAATGGTCTGGTTCACGATCTCCTCGCCCAAAAGCAATACCTCTTCCCTCTCTTCGCCCTCCGAGTCAGAAGCTCCCGGCGCAAAATCAATGGTCCCTCGAAACAGCTTCCAAGCCTGGTCCCGCAGCACACCGCTGGCCAGGATACGGCTTTGAGAGCGGGCGCCCATGTGTTTGGCCACATGGTTCATATCCAGTCTCTGCTTCTTTCTCCCCAGATACCCCACCTTGGCCTCCATACAGCTGTCCGTTCCGTCCAGCTGCGCCAAGAGGCCGCTGTATACCCGGCTTCCTCCCAGCTGCAGCTGTAGCACCCGGGCACGTCCCCCCTCTTGACACACAGCTCCCACATCACACAGATGGAGAAATCCCTCTCCCAGCATCTGCAGCTGAACCAGCCGGATGCTGGCTTTTTTCCCCACAAAAAGTTGGGTCTGAATGGCCGCCATGCCTGAGTCTTGCTGACCCGAGACAGCATCCATGATCACTGTTACACAGCTATTTTCCTCGGCATGGATTTCCACCTTTTGAATCCCGTTGGCCCCATCTCGGCAGACAGCGTGTAAAAGAACAGGCTGTTCCTCCACATGTCCTTCCTTGGCTGTGATCCGCAGGATCCTTCCGCCCGCTGCCGCCAGCCCATCCATATCCCGGCCCATACCGCCCAAAACGCCGCCCTGTTCCTCCGCGGCAGACTGTAACCAGTCACACTGAATTCCCCAAGGGATCTCTGTTTCCATGGACATGCCCCAGTTCTCTGTTTTTATATGCTCCAGACTGCTCTCATTCATACAAAGCCAATTCCATGTGGGAGAGGGCAGTTGGTTTATCGTCATTTTCCATTCCTGTTCCATGATACTCTCCGTTCCGCCGCTATAACGGCTGCATGTTTGTTTTCTCTCCACCTTTCCCGCTATCAGGGCCTGTCTTTATCCAATGCTTCCGATCATCTCCAGTCGGATCAGATTGTTCATCTCCACAGCATACTCCAAAGGAAGCTCTTTTGATACATTATCGGCAAATCCGCTGACGATCATGGCCCTGGCGTCTTCCTCGCTGATCCCCCTGGACATGAGATAAAACACAGCCTCATCGCTTATACGGCCGATCTTGGCCTCATGGCCGATATCCGCATCCCGGGTCCGAATGTCCATGGCCGGAATGGTATCAGAACGGGAAATGCTGTCCAGCATCAGCGACTGGCAGGATACCGCCGCTTTGCTTCCCGCCGCTTCTTTTGCCACCACCACACTGCTGCGGAATGTGCTGATTCCGCCGTCCTTGGAAATGGATCGAGTATTCATATAGGAGGAGGTCTGCGGCGCACTGTGAACCACCTTGGCGCCGGTATCCAAGTTTTGCCCCTTTCCCGCAAAAGTGATGCCGGTGAACTCCGCCCTGGCCCCTTTCCCTTTCAAGATACTCATGGGGTAAAGATAGGACACATGGGAGCCGAATGAGCCGGATACCCACTGGATGGTCCCACCCTCCTCCACCACTGCCCGCTTCGTGTTCAAGTTGTACATGTTTTTCGACCAATTCTCAATGGTGGAATATCGCAATTTGGCATGCTTTCCCACAAACAGCTCCACACATCCCGCGTGAAGATTGGCCACGTTGTATTTGGGTGCGGAGCATCCTTCTATAAAGTGCAGATCCGCCCCCTCATCCACGATGATCAGGGTGTGTTCAAACTGTCCCGCTCCCGGGGCATTGAGCCGAAAATACGACTGCAGGGGGATGGCCACCGACACCCCCGGCGGCACATAGACGAAGGATCCCCCGGACCATACAGCCCCGTGAAGAGCGGCGAATTTGTGATCCCCCGGGGGCACCAGCTTCATGAAATGTTCCCTGACCATATCCGCCTGCGGTCCGGTGAGGGCGCTCTCCATGTCTGTATACACCACTCCCTGTTCCTCCACTTCCCGCCGTACATTGTGGTATACCAACTCCGAATCGTACTGAGCTCCCACACCGGCCAAAGAAGTTCTCTCAGCCTGAGGGATTCCCAAACGCTGGAAGGTATCCTTGATTTCTCTGGGAACCTCTGACCATTTGGCTTTCATGCTGGTGTTGGGGCGGACATATGTCACAATATGATCCATATTCAATCCATCCAACGCGGGACCCCAATCCGGCGCTTGCATCTGATGATACCGTTCCAGAGACCGCAGTCGGAATTGCCGCATCCACAGCGGATCATTCTTTTCCTCTGAAATTTGTTCCACAATGGCCGCCGTCAGACCCTTACTCAGCCGAAAAGCGTCTCGATCTTCATTTTTTATGTCGTAAATGCTTCTATCAATATCCTCCACGTACGTCTTATCTTCCATCATCCGCCTCCCTATAACCGTTTCCGTCCCCCGAAGGGGCTTGTGCTCCCTATCATTTGGCATGATTCATACCCTCACGCTCTCATAGGCTGCCGGGCATATAAGCTTCAAATCCATGGTCATTGATCTCCTTTACCAGAGACGCATCCCCCGTCTTTACGATCCGCCCGTCCACCATGACATGGGTGCGGTCCACGGAGAGCGCTTCCAAAATCCTGGTGCTGTGGGTGATGATCAGAAGGGCACGCGTTTTGTCTTTCACAAATTCCTCCACCCCTCTGGAGACTGTGCGCACCGCATCCACATCCAGCCCCGAATCTGTTTCGTCCAAAATGGCCAGCCGGGGCTTCAGCATCAAAAGCTGCAAAATCTCTGCCTTTTTCTTTTCTCCGCCGGAAAATCCCACATTAAGATCCCGGTCTGCGTAGCTTTCCTCCATCTGTAACAGATCCATTACCCGCTTTAACTCCTTCTTAAATTCCCAAATCCCAATTCGTACTCCCCTGCGCTGCTCCAGGGCACTGCGGATAAAACTTCCCAGGGTCAGGCCCGGCACCTCCAATGGATTCTGAAATGACAAAAAAAGCCCCTGTCTGGCCCTCTTGTCCGCCGTCTCATGGGTGATCTGGCGCCCGCCAAATAAGACGCTTCCCTCCGTGACCTCATGGCGCGGACTTCCCATGAGAGCAAATCCCAGGGTAGACTTTCCCGCCCCATTGGGTCCCATGAGCACATGCGTCTCCCCAGGCCGAATCGTGAGATGGATCCCATGAAGAATCTCCTTTCCCTCCACACCGACCTTTAACCCCTGGATCTGCAATAATGAATCCGTCATTGTTTCTCCCTCCGTTTCCTTCTGCGGACAATTGCCCTCAAGGACATATGGCATGTCCTTGTCCGCTTTCCTCTTGTTTCGTCTCTGCCATTATACTCTTTAAATCCTATTATTTCAATAGGAAAAATAGGATTTTGTGATATTTTTGCACATTGCCCAATCCCATTGGCATGTTTTTTTGTCATTCAACAAAATGGCACCTGGCAGGAGGCGTATCCACTGGGATACCGCCTCTGCCAGATGCCTTTTGAGACGCTTTGCTCACCAACAATTCTACATCAGCCGTCAGTGTGAATCCACTGATTCCATTGGACAGCAGGTTTCTCCTTCTCCGTGATTTTCATCACTGGGTCTGGTCCTGGAAACTGCCGTACCACTCCACTTCGGCAATATTTCCCTGCTGTGCCCCAGAAATCTTTATGTACCGATAATACCCTTGATCCAGTATCTCTTCTCCTCCCACATAGGTCCACCGATTCATGACTGCTCCCTGGGAGGGCACAGTCAACTGTGTCCATGTCTCTCCGTCATTGGATCCGGACAGGATCGTTCCATTCATTCTGTCTGCATGATCCTGGCGTGTGGATCGGGGCATCAGCAGCACTTCCTGTATGCTTACCTTTTTGCTGCTCCCAAAATCCAAGATATAATAATCCCCATACGTATTTTTCAGATCGCCGAAGGTAGCGATATTCCCGTCAAACAGCTGCTCTGCACACTGCTGGGGTGTTAAGGTTCCATCCCAGGAACCGCTGGTGGCCGTCTTATCCACCGCCCAGGCCGGGTCGATCCAGCCGGACGGATCCGTCAAAATTAAGGATGACTGATCCGTGGTGCCGGTAATGGGTTCCGCCGCTGTTTCGTCATCTTTCTTATAGTTCACAGAAACCTCCATGACTCCGCTCTCACAATTCTGGGGAATCACCAGCTGGGCCGTCCAGAGTCCCTCTTCCTGCTTCACCGCGCTGACTTGCTGGCCCTGGATGAGAGCCGTCACGTCTGATACTTGGCCTTTGGAGCGGATGGTTAGGATCACCGTATCGCCGACTTTTATCCGGCCGTGATCATCCTGGGGAGAACTTAAAGAAACTTCTGTCACTTTGGCCTCCACTGGCTCCTGGGTAAAAGAGCCATAAAATTCCACTTCCGCAATATTGCCTCCAGTCCCGCCGACGATCCTAAAATAGCGGAACTGACCGTATGTCTCAAATTCCTCTGCGGGGATGATATACCACGCATCGGTGGCTCTCTCCACCGGGTGCGTTATGGTGACCCAATCCACGCCATCGGCAGATCCCATCACATATGTGCCGTTGAGACGATCGATATGATCCGCTTTGGTGTTTCGAGGATAAAAGCGGATCTGATCCAGGATGGCGCTGGCGCCCTCTCCCAGGTCAATGGTATAAGAGCCATTTCCCTTCAGGTCTCCCCAAGTGGCAATGTCGCCGTCCACCAGCAATGCACCGATGGTTTCTTTCGTATAAGCCGCATCCCAGGGATCATTGGAAGCCACAATATCCGCCTGATCCAGGGACACCGGCGTATTCTTATCCTGACCATACAAAAGAATCCTCTGGGAAGGCAGAATAACCTCCGCGCCATCGCTGGCTCTGGATAATTTAAGAGTGATATCCACCAGGGCATGCTTCTGAGGCGCGGTGATGACTCCCTGTAAGCTGATGAGCTCCGGGCGGGAGCTTTCTGTGATGGTCAGCTCATAACCCTCCGGCACTTGGGGCAGCTCCAGCACCGTATCCCCGGGCTGCGGAAGTTGGATATCCGACACCAGACTGGCCATTCCTTTGACCAAAACGGCCATGGGAGCCGTATCCGCCCACTCTCCTGTGGCATTCCTGGTCACAGTCAGGGTCAATGTCACCGTGGTGTCTTCCTGGGGTGTGTAAATGGATCCATCCAATCCCACCACCTGCGGATGAGAACTCTCCTTTACAGAAACCGTATAGCCCCCCGGCACCTGGGGATATTTCAATGTCCCCTGCCCTGCCTGCTGAACATCCATGGATGTTATCTTTCCCGCCACCACAGACGGAGCCGCCTGATAGGTTCCATAGAGTTCCACCTCAGCGATGTCTCCCTGCTCTGCGCCGGAAATCTTAATGTAACGGTATGCGCCGCTATTCAAAATCTGATCCCCCTGTATGTGGCTCCACTGATTCATGGCTGCCCCTGTGACAGGGGCGGTGATGGGTATCCAGTCCGTGCCATTGTTGGATCCTGACAGGATGGTGCCATTTAAGCGGGAGGCATGATTGGATGCGGTGGACCGGGGCATCAGCATGACCTCTTCCAAACTTACGGCAACGCCTTCTCCAAAATCTACGATGTAATAATCATCCCACGTATGTTCCAAATCACCAAAGGTGGTGACATCCCCGTCAAACAGCTGAGCTGCACACTGCTGAGGCGTCAGGTTCCCGTCCCAAGAGCCGCTGGTGGCTGTGATACTCTCTGCCACCAGGGCAGTATCAATGTAAATATCCGAATTTACCAGAAAGAGAGCGGAGCCGTCCGTGGTTCCGTACATGGTGTCCCCCGCTGTCCCATCCTGCCGCTGATAATCCACAGTAACCTGGATATCACCTGTGGGGGACCCCGAGGGAATCTGCGCCTGGGCGATCCACAGGTTATTTTCCTGCTCCACGGCGTTCACCTGCTGCCCCTGGATGTTGGCTGTCACCTGGGAAATGGGTTCCCTGGCCTGGATGGCAAGTGTCACCGTATCCCCCATACGAATTCTGCCGCTGACACTGTCCGCAGAAGACATGGATATGCTGTCAATCTTGTTGCCCACTTCATACCGGGTTCCCCAGATGCGAAATTCGCCGAATTCCAGCAAGTTATTTTTGGACCCGGACAGCACATCGGGATATTCGGTGGTTTTTTTGATCATCAGATAGCGGTATTTTTCATTTTGATACTGCTCCTGCACGTCCACTGTATGGAAAGCCTGGGTGAAGCTGGCCTCCCCCACAGTGAGCCTGGTCCAGTTTTTATTGTCGTTGGATCCAAATACCTGAACGCCGGCCAGCCGATCCGAAAATCCCAGACGGCTCTGGTACCCAAATTTGGTAGCGGAGATTTTAAAATCCGGTCCGAAATCCAAGATATGCGCCTTATCCACGGCCAAATAGTACCCGCAGAATGAGCCGGAATCACCGTCTGTCAGGTTATGGATCTCGCCTCCCATATTGGTGGCAAACACCAGTCCTGGATAGTCCAGGGAATCACCGGCCGTCAGCGGATCATCGGCCAGAAGGGGAGAAACCAATGACAACTGCGCCGCCTTTTCACACAGGACATTGAGCTGTGCGGAAAAGGCTTCATCGGAAGCGGTATCTTTCATAGCCTCCGCCATCTGGAGCGCCGCCAAAAACGCTTCCTCTGAAGCGCTGACATAGACCGCCTCTTCCTCATAGTCGGCGGCTGCCAGGTCGATGGCTGCCTGGCGGCTGGAAGCCACCGTGATCATGATCTTTTTCAAAGTCTGAGAGTTCCCTGCTGCGGCGGACACATAAAATGTATATGTCCCTTGCGCAGTCGGCGTCCAGCTGACCATCCCGGTTTCTGCGTCCACACTGGCTCCCTGGGGCAGATTAATTCCACTGTGGGTAACCGTCCCCTCACCAGAGGTGACGGCCCCAAACTCCATGGCAAACGGGGCCCCTGCGTAAGTCACCAAATGATAGTCTTCCCTGCCGCTTTCAAAGGTCACCAGCTGAATGGTTCTCGCATCATTTACCTGGGACGGTTTAATGTCTATGGCATCCAAATCCACATAAGTTCCTTCCATATCTGATATACAGATATAGTATAGATCCCCAAATCCTTCCGTATCTCCCCGCTGAAACATCACATATTGCCACTGCCCATCTGTGTCAGGCAAATATATGCTTCCGCTGACGCCGCCGTCCAGAGACAGTTTGGCAATACCGTCTGTGCGGATGACAAATGCAATGGTGGTATCGCCGGTTCCGCCGCTGGTGATGGCCAGACGACTCTCCTGCCCAGAGTTCTGAAAACGGATATATTCCGTATTTCCCTCCTGCTGTACAGACATGGCCTGCGCATTCTGCACCATGGACCCCCGATCCTCAGCTTCCACCCGATAATCTGTCTGGGGCTGGGCCAATAAGTTCGCATCCCCTTCGGCCTCTTTTGGCAAAAACAGCCAGAAATCCCCACCGCCGTCTTTGTTATCCCAATTAATGCCCAAATTCCCGTTCCAGTAGTAGTTGGAGGGCATCTTTTTCATGAATCCCTCGTAAAAATATGGATAATCCGTCTCCAGATCCACATCGCTTCTCTCATATGTATAATAGGAGTATAAATCCCAGAAATTGATGGTCTGGTAGCGTCCCCGGTAACTGGAAGAAAATGCGGTATACATATCCTTGATGGTGCCGTCCTCTTCCATGGCAAACGGTACCGGAACCCACTGGGCATCGTACCCCAGCATATACTGGAAGAAAAAGTCCGCTGCCTCCAGGATTCGGTCATCCAGGAATTCATAGATCCCCACCGCATCCGCCTCTGTGGAAACCGTACCGTCCACCGGATCCACCTGGGTGTCCTGTCCCAGCATAAGCCGGGCTAGGATGGCCGCATTGGTGAGGTCGCCGCACCCGTGGGCCTGGTCTCTGCCCATTTCCACATGTTGGATCACCGGCTCATCCAAAGGTGTGCCGGATCCCTCTTTTTCTCCCACCTCATCCACAGTGGTAATCTCTCGGAACAGCCGCTTTATGGACCCGTTGAAGCCCTGATCCGCCGCGTCTTTATTGACGGTGAACCACTCCACGGTCTTGGCATAGCCCTGAGCGTCATCCAGGAACAGATAGCCGGACATGGCGCCGATGACTGTGTACAGATGCTGATTCATGAAATGATCCGGGCTGCTCTGAAATGTCTCAATCACAGGCCGCACCAGGTGATCGGAAAAATCTTGAATCTGCTGCAGCGTCCAGTTCAAATCCTCTTCTGTATACCCTTCTGTCACCTGATAGGAGGAATAACGGATAATCTCTGCCGCTATGCACATGCGGTTCATGGGAATCCCGGTATGGATATGGGCGTCGGAAAAGTACGCGTATTCGTCGGGGTCCAGTCCGCCCCAATTTCTGAGAATCGTCACGGCATTTTTCCTGTATGCGTTATCCCCTGTCACATAGTACAGAATTGCCTGCGTGTAAGCCGTCAGCCCATCAGAGATAAATTTGCTGTTGAATCCCTGAGAGTCAAATCGCTGACCCGTCGGGTCTGTCAGCTTGATGGAGGGCGTTTTGGAGGCCGCCGAAGATAGGAGCATATCCTCAAAATACGTCTTCCAGGGTTCGGCCCCATCCCGTACTTGCTGCTGTACATTGTCCAGCAGCTCTGTCGTGAGTCCCACACCGGGATGTCTCAGCCCGCTCGTCTCACTGGTCACCTGCGTCAGCTGCGGCTCATATGCCGTCATGAGCCCCGTCTCTTGGGAGGACGGCTCCGCGGCCAAGAGGTGCAGAGTTCCATGGGGCATCAGCACGCTTTGCATGGCAAACACCGCCATGACCAATACCGCCGCCATTCTTCGGTGAAGTTTTTTCATAGTCTTTTCCATATCAGCCTTCCTTTCCAAACAATATAGTTGTATCTATTATTTTACATTGTTCTGCCAGGAAAGCATATAGAAAAAATCCGGGATTTCGGGTACTTTTCTTTACAAAGAGCGGCTTTTATTTTTCAAAAATAGGATCGACATAAAAAGGAGCCGTTGCTTTGCAACAGCTCCTTTTATTCCCATTGACTGGGCAATTTTTATTTTACCTGAGGACCAGCTGCCACCAGGGCCTTGCCAGCCTCATTTCCTTCGTACTTGGAGAAGTTCTTGATAAATCTCTGAGCCAGATCCTTGGCCTTTGTCTCCCATTCAGAAACATCCGCATACGTATCGCGGGGATCCAGGATATTGGTATCTACACCCGGAAGCTCGGTGGGTACTTCAATGTTGAAGTACGGAATCTTCTTTGTGGGTGCTTTGAGGATGTCTCCATTCAGGATAGCATCGATGATACCACGGGTATCGCGGATGGAGATACGCTTTCCGGTACCGTTCCAGCCAGTGTTTACCAGATACGCCTTGGCGCCGCTCTGCTCCATTCTCTTAACCAGCTCTTCTGCGTACTTGGTGGGATGAAGCTCCAGGAAAGCCTGTCCAAAGCATGCGGAGAAGGTGGGTGTGGGCTCTGTGATGCCGCGCTCTGTGCCGGCCAGCTTAGCTGTAAAGCCGGACAGGAAATAATACTGTGTCTGCTCCGGTGTCAGAATGGATACCGGCGGAAGTACGCCGAACGCATCTGCGGACAGGAAGATAACTTCCTTGGCAGCCGGTGCGGAAGAAACCGGGCGGACAATGTTCTGGATATGATCAATGGGATAGGAAACACGAGTGTTTTCTGTCACACTCTTGTCATCAAAATCGATCTTGCCGTTTTCATCCACAGTCACGTTCTCCAGAAGAGCGTTGCGCTTGATG
>CAJFUP010000187.1 GCA_904420225.1 uncultured Lachnospiraceae bacterium | reverse complement strand
TGACTCATTATGAAGGGGCCATGTGGGCTTACAAGGATAAAGAGGGATATCGGCCGGATTATTCCATGCTGGATACCTACAGCAGAATGTATGCTTCGACCCAGTGGATTGCCGATTATTTTGCGGCTGAAGGTCCCAAAAAGCCATTTCTTCAGTGTGAATTTGTCCATGCAATGGGCAATGGACCGGGAGATATTGAAGACTATTTTGAGCAGATATATCAATATGATGGCTTTGCTGGCGGGTTTGTTTGGGAATGGTGTGACCATGCTATCTACTGTCAAAAGAGCGCTGATGGAAAGGCCATATATCATTATGGGGGAGATTCTGGAGAATTCCCTCATGATGGAAATTTCTGTATGGATGGTCTTGTATATCCAGACCGGACTCCCCATGTGGGACTGAAAGAGTGGAAGAATGTTGCCCGTCCTGTCCGCGCGTTCATGAATCCAGCCAGATATGGCGAAATTACCTTGGAAAATCGGTTTGATTTTACCAATCTCAGGGATGCGGTTTCCATAGAATATGTATGCAAGCAGGACGGTGTGATAAAAGCAACCGGAAAGTTGGATGATTTGGATCTGGAGCCAAGAAAAAGAAAAAATATTTTTTTGAATCTTCCGGTTTTTACAGAGGGGAGAGCGTATCTGCAACTGATTTACCGTCAAAAAGAGGATACAGCACTGACACCTGCTGGCATGGAATTGGGGTTTGACCAAATCTGTCTCCATGAACCGGCGGCATACGTTTCCATTTCCCAGAAAGATACGCATCAAAAAGCTGTGACTGTGACGGAGACGAACAAGACGTTCGAAGTGACTGGAGAAAATTTTACGTATATATTTGGAAAGAAAACGGGCACATTTATAAAAATGTCCAAGGATGGCATGGAACGGATTGCTGCTCCCATGGAATATAATATTTTCCGTGCGCCCACAGACAATGACAGAAGTGTGATTCATCAATGGGAGAGAGCTGGATATGATCGCATGGCAACAAAGATCTACAGCGCCTCGGCGAGAGAGGAAAATGGCAGTGCGGTTATTTGTGTTTCCATGTCCCTCACAGCCGCTTTTATTCAGCGAATTTTATCCATTCATGCAGTGTGGACGGTGGATAGCCAAGGAAAAGTAGCCCTCTGCCTGGATGCACAGAAAGACCCATCACTCCCGTTCCTGCCTCGTTTTGGTATTAAGATGGCACTCCCGCTTTCTTATCAGGAGGTGGAATACTTTGGTTTTGGCCCATACGAGAGTTATGTGGATAAACATAGGGCCAGCTATGTGGATCTATTTTCCAATACAGTGGATGGGCTTCATGAGGACTATATTAAGCCACAGGAAAACGGAAGCCATTGTGGGTGTTCCCATGTTACTTTGCGGGGACCTGAAGGGGCAGTGTGTGTCACGGCGACCCGACCATTTTCCTTTAATGCCTCCAACTATACCATTGAAGAATTGGCGGGAAAAGCACACAATTATGAACTGAACAAAGCAAATTTTGTCACCTTGTGCGTGGATTATGCACAGAGCGGCGTCGGCTCCAATTCATGCGGACCGGAGCTTTTGGAGCAATACCGGTTGGATGAAGAAATGATACACTGGGAAACAGCCTTCCAGTTTTGCCTATGAATGAAAAAATAAAAATCATCGGTCTTGATTTGGATGGGACCGTATTCAATGATGAGAAAGAAATAACTCCGCGGACAAGGAGAGCAATTGAGCGGGCGGTTACCTCTGGGATTTTAGTGCTGCCTGCCACTGGGCGTCCCAGGGTGGGACTTCCGGAGCAGTTTATGTCCATACCTGGAGTGCGATATGCTTTGATCTGTAATGGGGCGGCCATTGTGGACATGCAAGAAAGGAAAACGGTATATCATCGCTGTCTGTCAAAGGAAACTGTAATGCGGATTGCCAAGAAATGTGCCGATGTGGAAGGAACCTTTGAACTTTATATTGAGGGAAATGCCGTGATTTCCAAACGCCATATGAAACTGGCGGACCGCTATATTCCCTCTCCATTCATAAGGGATTATGTTAGAAAAACACGAATTGTGGTGGAGGATTTGATGGAATATCTGATGTATTGTCCTGACCAGGTGGAAAAAATCAACATGAGCTATGAATCGGAAGAACGAAAGGATGCTGTTATGGAACGGCTAAGGGGGGAGCCGGGAATTGTTATGGCCTGCGGATTACAGACGAATTTGGAGATTACGCGGGAGGGTACGGATAAGGGAACCGCTCTTCTGGAGTTTGGGCGTATGATGAATGTCCCTAGAGAAGCTATTTTGGCCTGTGGAGACAGCGGCAATGACAAAATGATGATTCGAAAAGTAGGGATCGGAGTGGCCATGGCCAATGCGGAAGATGATGTGAAATTGGAAGCAGACTATGTCCTTCCTTATACCAATAGTGAGGATGGAGTGGCCTGGCTGTTGGAACATATCCTTGACAATGAATTTGAGATCTGATAAAATGACAGTTAGCGTCCAAAGGGGCAGTAATTATTGATTATCAGGAAAGGGGACAAAGAGAGGATGTATAATTTTTGCTGATCACGAAATGGAAAATGTGCGGATATGATGAGACCAGGCGGAGTGCGTCAAAAAGATATCTGAGCGCGGTTCGTCCGGAGGCGTTGTATTTGGCATTCGTGAAAAAGCAGGAAAGCATTCTTTCTTTGTCTCTTTTTGCTGTGGGATTTCTATGGCACGGAAAATCATGGGAGCCATGCCCGCATATTGTGTAAATGAGACTGCAGGAGAGAATTCCTGCAGTTTTTCAATTTGCCAATGGGAAGCCGTTTAAAGTGTCCGCGCAAACAGAAAATAGAACCGGAAGGGAGCGTGGAAGCCCATGTCACAAATTAAAGTCAGCGATTTGACATTTCGATACGATAATAGCTATGAATTGATTTTCGACCATACGAGTTTTGTTCTGGATACCGATTGGAAGTTGGGATTTATTGGCAGAAATGGAAGGGGAAAGACAACCCTGCTTCAGCTGTTATTGGGAAAACATGAGTATCTGGGCGAAATAGAAACATCAGTACAGTTTGAATATTTCCCCTATGATTTTCCAAGAGAAACCACAGCTTTGCAGGCGGTAAAGGAGTCCATTGCGCCTTTTTCCCAGTGGGAAAGACAAATGGAAACTTGTATCCATTCCGGATCAGAGGAAGACATGATCCGCTATGGTGAACTGTTGGATATGTATCTTGCCCATGATGGATATATTATTGACGAATTGATCCAGCGGGAGGCGGGAAAGTTGGCGCTTTCTCCGGAGATTTTGTCAAGCCCAATTTCTGTTATCAGTCCTGGGGAACAGACAAAATTGAAATTGGCGGCGCTGTTTTTGAAAAAGAACGCATTTCTTCTCATCGATGAGCCAACCAATCATTTGGATATGCTGGGGAGGCAGCAGTTGGCGGAGTACCTCAATGGAAAAAAAGGATTCATCTTGGTATCCCACGACAGAGCATTTTTGAACCGATGCATTGATCATGTTCTCTCCATTAACAGAACAACCATTGAGGTGCAAAGGGGAAACTACGAATCATGGGAGGAAAATCGACAGAGAAGGGAGCAGTCAGAACGGGATAGAAATGAGCATTTGAAAAAAGATATTGGCAGATTGGAGGAGGCAGCCAGACGTGGCGTAACCTGGGCAGATAAGGTGGAAGGTTCAAAAATTGGAGGACACAGCGCAGATCGGGGGTTTATAGGAGCACAGGCTGCACGAATGATGAAACGTGCCAAAAGTCTGGAGCGAAGAAGGGAGGAAGCAATTGAGGAAAAGAAAACACTTTTGCGTGATGTGGAAGAGGTTTCGGCCCTGAAAATGAATTTGCTTCCATTTCATAAAGAGAGAATGATTCAATTGGAAAAGCTTTCTCTTGCTCTGGGAGCAAAGAAGCTTTTTACAGAGTTTTCCATGGAAATATGTCGAGGGGAACGCATAGCCCTGAGGGGAGGAAATGGCTGCGGGAAATCAACACTGTTGAAACTGATTATGGGTGCCGATTACGAGTTTCAGGGGAAATTATATGTGGCGGAAGGGCTGAAAATTTCCTATATATCTCAAGATACTTCTTTCCTTTCTGGCAGCCTGAGGGATTATGCCAAAGCCCACGGCTTGCGAGAAACGACATTGATGACTGTTCTGCGCCAGCTGGATTTTCCAAGGGAGCATTTTGAGAAGCCTATGGAATATTATAGTGAAGGGCAAAAAAAGAAGGTGCTGCTGGCCAGAAGTTTATCAGAAGAAGCGCATTTGTTTATCTGGG
>CAJFUP010000186.1 GCA_904420225.1 uncultured Lachnospiraceae bacterium | reverse complement strand
GAAGGCAGCGGAAGACGGCAGCGGGGATTTGATTTTGCGTCTCTATGAGAGCAAACACGCCGATACCACAGTGAACCTGGAGACCAGATGGGATGTGGAAAGAGCCAGTATCTGCAATATGCTGGAAGAAGAGGAGGAGACGCTGATTTCTGGAAAATTCGGTCTGTCTCTTCACATGAAGCCGTTTGAAATAAAAACACTCCGCATTGGTTTTGGAAAGAGAGGATAATATGAATATTTATTGGGGAGATTTACATAATCACTGCGGTATAACTTACGGATTTGGAAGTCTGGAAAATGCATTGGAAAGAGCCAAAAGCCAGCTGGATTTCTGCAGTATTACGGGGCATGCCATGTGGCCGGATATGTACGAGGAACGCCCGGAAACCGCTTTTGTAGTTAATTTTCATAAAGCTGGGTTCCAGAAACTGAAAGATCATTGGGAGGAGGACAGAAAGAAAATTGCGGACGCCAATTCCCAGACATTTGTCACCTTCCAGGGGTATGAGATGCATTCCAGCCGGTATGGTGACCATCATGTGCTTACCATAGATGATCACATGCCGTTGAAAGACTGCCAGAGTCCTGATGAATTGGTGAAGCTGTGCGGCGATGCCATCGCAGTACCTCACCATATCGGCTATACCCCTGGCTATAGGGGAATCAATTGGGATGCCTTTATCAATGCCAATTCTCCTGTGGTGGAGGTGTATTCCAAACACGGCTGTGCCATGGATGAGGAGGCGGATTATCCGTACTATCACAATATGGGGCCCAGAGATTCCAGAAACACTGTGATGGAAGGACTGCGGCGGGGGTATAAATTTGGTTTTGTGGGATCCACGGATCACCATGCCGGATTTCCCGGTTCCTACGGAGATGGGTTGGCTGCTGTCTTGGCGGAGAAAAAGACGAGAGAAAGCTTATTTGCCGCCATTAAGGCCAGAAGAACGTATGCGGTGACAGGGGACCGGATTCTCTGTGATTTTAGAGTCAACGATGCCATTATGGGATCGGAGATCACAGCGGCAAATCGGCGGATTACCGGCCGCTTTGAGACGGAATACGCTTTGGATAAGATTGTTCTTTATAAAAATGGCAGGCCGGTGCATGTGATCAATGGCCAGTGGGCCGGGGAAAACCGGAAGCCGGGCAGATATAAAATCCGGGTGGAATTTGGATGGGGCAATTCTTCTCTGTACCATTGGGATGGGGCTGTGGATATAGAGGGAGGAAGTATTGCCGGATACCGAACCTATTTCCGAGGCCAGAGCGTGCTGGCGCCGTCGGCGGAGGAATCTTACGATGAAGATGGCATCAATGATATCTGTACAGAGGCCAGCCTGGAAAGTGAAAACACACTGTTATTTTCCTGTGATACTGTGGGAAATAAGTCCACCCTTCATCCCTCCACGTCCGCGGTTTTGGTGGAGGTGGAAGGCGATGAGAGGACGAAAGTGACAGTGCGCATGAATCATAAGTCCTATACAGCATCCATCAGCCAGCTCTTGGAATATGGATATACGGCACATATGGAATATTATCACAGCCAGGCGTTCAAGATCCATCGGGCCCTGCCCAGGGATAGGTTTACCTTTGAACTGGACTGGACGGATGGGGTGCCGGAGAAGGATTGTGATTTCTATCATGTGGAAGTGGCTCAGAAGAATCACCAATGGGCCTATGTTTCCCCGGTGTTTGTCAATGCATGAGTCCTGCCAATGTAGCTTATACGCTTGCGCGTCTCATTGACATTTCTGTGGCTTCGTGTATAATGAACATAGAATCTTTGGAGTGCTAGATCAGCAAAAAAGGAGGTCTGTAATATGAAGATGATTTATGCCATTGTGCACACAGACGACAGCGATTTTGTAACCGAGACACTGAACCAGAACAAATTTTCCGTGACGAAGCTGGCCACCACCGGCGGTTTTTTGAGGAAAGGAAATACGACTCTGATGATCGTTACCTCGGATGACAAAGTGGATAAAGTCATTGGGATCATCAAAAAGGAATGTGCCAAGAGAGAACAGGTGGCAGTGGAACAGCCGTATTCGGATAATGGACTCAGCGGCGGCGGATTTGCCGGAGTACCGTTGATGCCGTTCACAGTGGAAGTGGGAGGCGCCACGATTATTGTGGTCAATGTGGAGCAATTCATGAAAGTCTGACCACCGTCCGAAGAATAGAAGACGGGGATGGAATGCTTCTTTCCGGTGAACAGGCGCTGTGGGAAAGCGCCTGTTCACCGGGGGAGGCATTTTTTTATTTCCACGGGCCGTGCGGACGTGCCTCAGCACGTCCCTGGCAGCGTGCGAGTTTGGAGGAGATATGAGGGAGAGAATCAATGCGGAAGGCATTCTGCTGCGTATGGAACGGATTCGGCAGAGGAAAGAACAGAAGGAGATCTGTACCGGAATCTGCGCGGTCAGTACGCTGTCAAAAATAGAGACGGGAAAGCAGAAAGCAGATCCGTTTATTCTGGAAAAATTGTATCGGGAGCTGGGAATTCATTACATATCAGACGAAAGTACTGTGGCCATGCTGCGTGAGAAGGTGGATAAATTCTATGAGCAGTTTTCCTACCAGAGAGAACAGCAGATCTTCAGGGAGCTGAAAAGTAAAAAAGAAATTTTATGGCACAGTCCGCTGGCCGCAGATTGGATGGTGATCTGCGCCCTTATGGAAGAAGGAGAAGAATGGATTCCTGTGCTGGAGGCGTGCCGAGATTTTCTGACCCGCAGGCAGAGGGGATGGTATCTGCTGGCCCTCAGTGAACGGATGGGGCAGGAAGGGGTGGAGAATGGAAGAGAGGCCGCGGCTATTTTGCAGAATAGCATTTCTCTGGTGCAGCTGGTCCATGTGCTGTATACGGCCGGGGAATATCGGTTGGTTTTGGAGACGGCAGACCGAGCGGCCATGGCTGCTTTGGAAGAAGGAAATTTGTGGACTTTGGCGGAAAGCCATAATATGAAAGGAACCGTTTACGCCTGCTTCAACATGGAAGAGATGATGCTGAAAGAATACAAAATCGCCGCCAATCTGTTGGAGGAGAGTCGGTGGGGAGAGCATCTCAGAAATATTTATTACAACATTGGGGCCACGTACTTGGGAATCGGCCGTTACGGGGAAGCAGAAGAATATCTGAAAAAAGCTGTGCCGGGTGACGGCAGCGGCCTGGGCGGATATATGCTTCATCACAAGTTGGCTTTGCTGTGGGCCAGAACCGGCAAGTCAGATAAGGCTTGGGAGCAGGTGGCTGTCATGGAAGCCTGGCCGTGTAAATCAGAGATGGAGAGCCGGATTCTGCAGGTGACAAAGATGGAACTGGAAAAGAGAATGGGAGAAGATATCTTTTTGGAACAGCTGGAACAGCTGATGGAATATTTTCATAAAAGAAAAATGTTCGGCTATATGATGTTTTTCCATTCCCTGCTGCAGGAGCAGTACAAAAACAGGAGAATGTACCGGAAGGCATTTCTTCTGGAAAAGAGATTTTCCGATATTCAGAGAAAAACAACCTTTTAATCATAAATTTAAATGTATATTTTCCCAAAAAATCGGGAAAGAAATCCTCTTAATCATATGATATGATGATACTGTGATCGAAAGAGAACTCTTTGGTCCAGAGATCTGTATATTCATAGATGATTAGGAGGATTTTTTATGAGATCAGTGGTCTATCTGTTGAAAAAAATAAAGAAGTATGATCCATTGATGCTTTGGATGATTCTGTTTTATACAGTTTTATCGGCTGTGTATCCCTTTGTATGGGTGGTGACGCCAGCCCGGATTCTACGTTTAGCTGAAGGCGGCCGGATGGGGGAGATGGCAGCGCTGGTGACAGGAGCCGGGGCGGTGGCAGTGATATCCACATTCCTCCTTTCTTTTCTCAAGGGCAATTACCGGATGCGAATGAACAATGTGCGCTACCATCTTATTCGGGATTTGATGCGTTATAGCCTGGAAATGCCGTATGAAAACACGCTGAATCCTCAGAAACTGGACAGAATCCATTTGGCCAATGATTCGGTGTTGAATCCTCAGAGCGGAGCTGGCGGAATTATACTCACCATGCTCCAGATTTCCGGGGAAATTTTGGCAGCGGTGGGATTTTTAGGGCTGCTTTTTGCGCTTTCCTGGCCAGTTTTGATTTTTATCCTGGCCGTGGTGATGCTGACTTTTTTCCTCAGCAGCAGGGTCTCTGGGTATGAGTACGGGCTTTGGGAGGAAAATCTTCCCATTTATAGAAAAAGAAAAATCCTATTTCAATATGCTGCTGAGCCGGGAAATCAGAAAGACATCCGCGCCTACGGCCTGGGCGGTCTGCTGAAAGCATATATCGACCGTTATCATAGGGACAGCATGGTTTTAATCCATGCTGCCAGCGCCAAAATATGGTCTATGGAGGCCATGGTAGCTGTGCTGGATTTTCTTCGGGACGGTGTGTTGTATGGGTGGCTGATTCTTCAATTTCTATGGGGAAGCATTGATGTATCCCAGTTCTATCTGTATACATCCGGCGTGATTTCTTTTGTGGTATTGGCACAGCAGGGAATGACCGATATGGCCAGAATCCGAAAAGAAAGCGCGGAATTTTCCATTTATCAGCGGGTAATGGACAGGGAGGATGACGACAGAGAAGAACAAGAAGTAGATAATGCCCAGGAGAGCGCCGAGAGGATGGAAAAACAGAAACAAGAAAAAAGAGGAGCCCAAATTTGTCTGAATCATGTGAGTTTTACTTATCCTGGAAGCTCCAGACCAGTGCTGCGGGGGATTAATCTGACCATAACCGCCGGGGAAAAATTGGCCCTGGTGGGAGAAAATGGATCGGGGAAGAGTACATTGATTAAGCTGCTGTGTCGGCTGTACCGTCCCACGGAGGGGACCATCACCATGGATGGACGGGATATTTGGAGCATAGAGGAAGAGGAGTATATGAAAAGTATAAGCGCGGTTTTTCAAGACGCAATGGTGTTTCCCTTTTCTGTGGAGGAAAATATCTGTCTGGGGAAGAGGAGCGATCCGCTGTTTGGCAAAGTTATGAAGCAGTCTGGGATGGACAGGATCGCCGCGGGACTGGAGAAAGGAGAAAAGACAACGCTTTTGCGCGTTTTGGATGACGATGGGGCAGATCTTTCCGGCGGACAGCGACAGAGATTATTTTTGGCCAGAGCTCTCTATCGGGATAGCAGCCGTTTTCTTATTTTGGATGAACCTACGGCGGCGTTGGACCCCTTGGCAGAGAGGCAGCTGTATGAGAAATATGGGGCGATGACGGAGCACAGAACCAGTGTATTTGTATCCCATCGGCTGGCCAGTACGAAATTTTGCGATCACATTGCACTTTTGGAGGATGGAGTCATCAAAGAATATGGCACCCATCTGCAGCTTCTGGAAAGGGGCGGGAGTTATCAGGAATTATATGAGATTCAGGCCAAGTTTTATCGTCAGGAGAAAGGAGACGCCATATGGGATCAATGAGAGGAGTAATTGGGATGGTGCAAAAGACAGAGCCGTCTTTGGCGATTTGGATGATTCTATCCTGCTTGGTGACAGGGGCGGCGCCTTTGCTTGGAATTATGATTCCCAGATTTTTGTTGGACGAACTCATGGGAGCCCAGGACAGAAAACGGCTGTTTTTTCTGGTGGGTGTATTGGCTGTGGGAACGTTTCTTTGCGCTGTGGGGAAGGCGGTCTGCAAAAAGAAGACAACCGTACTCCTGGAGGATTTCATCATGAAGATGGAAGAGCAGATGGGTAAGATCCCCTCAAAAATCCCCCTTTCTGTCAGCGAAAGCAAATCCAGTATGGATTTGTATGAACGGGGAAAGTATGGCATCAATGCATTCCAAGACTTTTTTGAAAATGTCCAGAAAATCGGGGGCGCTGCCATTACACTGGCCAGCGCCGGGGGCATCATTCTGGCCAACAGATGGTATCTGCTCCTTCTTTTGTTGGCCGCCAATTTGTTCGCCATTCCCTGTATTCGGCAGATAAAGAAGCTGGAGGTGGATAATGCCAGGCGCAGTGTGCCGGAGGACCGGGAATTTCAGTATTATTGTATGATCGCCAATGATTTCCGATATGCAAAAGATTTAAAGGTATTTGAAGGCATTGATTTTATGCTTAGCCATGCCCGGGAAAATATGGATCGTATCCTGCGGATTAATCATGTGTATTTCACCAAAAGTGGATTTTGGAATGGGCTGGCGGCCTGCGCAGTGGAACTGCAGACAGCTGTTCTCTTTGGAATTCTGGGAGTTTTGCTGATGACAGGGGGGATTACCGTGGGAATGTTCACCATGCTCTACAGCGCTTGCCGTCAGTTTGGACAGACGCTGAATAGTATGGTAACAGCGGGAAATTTGGCCATCACCGATGGAATTCTGCTGCACCCCATGCTGGAATATTTGAATCAGGAAACAGAAGAAGAGAGCAGCGCCGACACAAAAGAGGTGCGCCGATGTTTGGAACAGGCCGGAAAGGGCATCATGGAGTGGGAATTTGATAATGTGACCTTTCACTATCCAACGGCATCCCACAACAGTATGGAAGCCTGCAGTTTCCGTATCCATTCTGGAGAGACAGTGGCTTTGGTGGGAAAAAACGGAGCGGGAAAGACCACAGCTGTCAAGCTGCTCTGTCGATTTTATCAGCCCCAGAGCGGAGTGATCCGTTTAAATGGAG
>CAJFUP010000185.1 GCA_904420225.1 uncultured Lachnospiraceae bacterium | reverse complement strand
GGCGGGACTTGAACCCGCACGAGCGTAATGCTCACATGAACCTGAATCATGCGCGTATGCCAATTCCGCCACAACTGCTCAGGATACTCTATTCAGTTTTTTGCCTCTGAAGGCAGTGCAGTTGGCGGGACTTGAACCCGCACGGGCGTAATGCCCACATGAACCTGAATCATGCGCGTATGCCAATTCCGCCACAACTGCTCAACAAATATTTCGATATGGAATGCAGTCGACGGGACTTGAACCCGTACGAGCGCAATGCTCACTAGATCCTTAGTCTAGCGCGTATGCCAATTCCGCCACGACTGCATTTCTCTTTTGCTCCAGCGTTTCGCTGTCAACGAATGATATCTTACCATACCCAGAAATCATTGTCAACAACTTTTTACAAATTTTTTCTGGTGACAGCCGGGCATCCCCTCATGCCCCGGAATAATCTTTATCCACTGTAATCACACACCGATAACGGCTGTCGATTTCCTTCATGAGGGCCGTTATCTGACCCACAGCCCGGTCGGCGTCCTGTTGGCTGTAGGAAAATGGCACCACCAGATCAAAAATCAATGTGATCTGTTCTCTTCCCCCAACCACGCGAAAATCATGAAACGTCATTTTATCATCCAGCGCCTGGATCACACGTCCCAGCTTTTCCCGAACTGCCAGTACTTTTTCATCGTGAATTTCCACCGGATCCATGTGGATCACCAGAAAAATGTTCAGCTTTTCCGCCACTTCTCGCTCTGCCCGGTCAATGATTTCATGGGAGACCTCGATATCCACGTCCCTGGGTACCTCAGCGTGGATGGAAGCCATGCTGCGGCTGGGACCATAATTGTGGATCAGCAGATCATGGGTCCCCACGATCCCATCGTAGGACTCCACCATCTCCCGAATATTTTGAGCCAGCTGCGGATCCGGCCTCTGGCCGATGAGCGGTTCCAGCGTATCCTTGGCAATACCGATCCCTGCCCAGATGACCAAAAGTGAAACCGCCATACCGGCAATGGCGTCCACATTGACAGAAGTGAAATGGCAGATGAGGACCGAACCCAATGTGGCCCCGGTAACGATCACATCCCCGGCAGAATCCGCGGCTGTGGCCAGCATGACTTTGGAATTAATCCTCTTTCCCAGTTTTCTGTTGAAGTATGCCATCCAAAGCTTAACTCCCACAGACAGAAGCAGGATCACAAAAGAAATCCATTCAAACACAATGGGTTCCGGGGCAAACAATTTCTGAAAAGAACTCTGTAAGCTGGAAAGCCCCACCTGGATAATCAAAAACGATACAATCAGCGCTGCAATATATTCAATGCGTCCGTGCCCAAAGGGGTGCTCCCTATCCGCCGGTTTTCCCGCCATTCTGACGCCAATGAACCCGATCACCGATGAAGCCGCATCCGAAAGGTTATTGAAAGCGTCCGCCATGATGGCCAAAGAACGCATTCCCAATCCGATGAGCAGTTTGACGACAAACAACAGCACATTGCAGAAAATACCCACACAGCTGGATAGGACGCCATAACGGGTGCGGACCCTGATATCCTCCGTATTATTATGATCTTTAACAAATAATTTTACCAATAATTCTGTCATCCTCATCTCCACTTCCTGTTTTTGCTTGATGATCCCAATACCTGTGGGCATCATGGTCTCATGCCCATTTGTCGGGCAATTCAGATGATGATGCCTGCGGATTGTTACGTGCTGCGCACTCCCACAATCCTGCCCAATATTCGCATATCGTGGGATATCCATCCCACTTTTATGCTCATATCGGAGCGGGTCCCAAGGCCTTGCCCCCCCACTTATGAACAAGCTCATGTGGGTTTAGGCCTTTTGACCCTGGCATCTATAAGATATGGGAGACATCAATCAGCGGTCACTGAAGCGAATATGGAGCAATACCTTCAGCACAGCGGTGGTGATAAATGCCGCTGCGATGGCCTCCGGAATCCCGTTGGTGCCGATGATGCCCATGATAAACCAATACAGTGCAAGCGCTCCTTCCGTCACGCCCACTGCCTGGGCATATGTGTCCGTAAAAAATACAAAAATCAAATTCATAACCAGCAGCGTGTTGGTCAAAGATCCCACCACACCGGCAGCAGCCAGCGCCGCCGTTTCACCCCGGCGACTCTTTCCCGTATTTCCCGGCCCTTTCTTTCTGAAAAGCGCACGAATCCCGCTGTACGTATAGTAAGAAGTAACGCCAATGAGTATCCTGGGCAAGAAACAAATCACCAGACTCCCCAGGTTTCCATTGGCCAGAAACGGCGTGAATACAAAAGCGGAGGGACTGGTGGGCCGCAGCGTGGCATTGAGGAAACTGCAAAGCCCAAACATGAAGCCCAAAAAACTTCCGTACTTTGGCCCCAGAAGAATGGCGCCGATGATCACCGGAACATGAAGAATGGTTACATTGATGACTCCCAAGGGAATGAAGCCCAAGAATGGAACGGAAGCCATGACGATGATTATTGCCGAGAAAATCCCGGTCAATACCATCTTTGTCGTTTTCTTAGAGATATTCATTTTCTCCTCATTTCTGCACTGCTGTTTACTTTTGAGAAAAGCACCTCAGTGCCGGTGCAGTCCTTTGGGCTGCTGCCGCTCTTTGGGGCTGCATTTTCCAACTGCGCCTGTCAAGATACCGCGCGCCCAAATTCATTATACGAATGCCCTGTTCCAATGTCAACTGCGGATTCCATGGGGCTCTTGTGTTTTTTTTCCACCTATCTTATAATAACAAAAGAACCAATCCGGCGGTCGGCAATGCCCGCGGCACCGGACGCCCCGCGATACGCTGCCCCGCGGAAGCGATACGTTTCAGGCAGCGGGAAATGAGGCGACCATGTACAGAGAAATCCCCATTTATGAAATCGAGAACATAAAAATCGGCAATGCCCAAAACAAAGAAGCGCGCACAGGCTGTACGGTGATCCTGTGTCCCCAGGGTGCGCCCACAGGCATCGATGTACGCGGCGGAGGGCCGGCATCCCGCGAAAGCGAGCTGCTGCGCCCGGTGGCTGCCTGTGAAGCCATCCATGCCGTCTTACTCAGCGGCGGCAGCGCTTTTGGTCTGGACGCAGCGGGAGGTGTCATGCGATACCTGGAAGAGCGAGGCGTGGGCTTCCAGGTGGGCGATATCCGCGTTCCCCTGGTGTGCCAATCCTGTATTTTTGACTTGGGCATTGGCGATCCCCGCATCCGCCCGGATGCCGCCATGGCATATGCGGCATGTGTGGACGCAGAAACCAACCGCCCCCACAGTGGAGACGTGGGCTGCGGCTGCGGCGCCACTGTGGGAAAACTCCGCGGCATGGAAAATTCGGCCAAATCCGGTCTGGGTATGTATGCCGTTCAGCTGGGTTCCCTGAAAGTGGGCGCCGTGGTCTGTGTCAACGCTCTGGGCGATGTCTACGATCACCGCACAGGGAAAAAACTGGCGGGCATGGCCATTCACCCGGCGGATCCTTTCCGCGACAGTGAGGAGGCCATGTACCACTTTTTCTTTTCCGCAGACCAAGCGCCCCTTCCCCAGGGCAATACCACCATCGGAGCGATCATCACCAACGCGGCTTTTGGGAAAACCCCCATGAATAAAATCGCCGCCATGGCCCAGGATGCCTACAGCCGCTGCATTCGCCCCATTCACACCACAGCAGACGGGGATACGGTATACGCCATGTCCGTGGGGCATATCCAAGCGGATATCAACCTGGTGGGAACCCTGGCCGCCCACGTCATGGCCGAGGCCATCTGCCGTGCCGTCCTGCCAAAGACAGAAAACGCCTAAAGACGAAAGGAATCATCATGAACTATCAACCCTATGAGAGAACCACCAATTACTATGAGACTGACCAGATGGGTATCATCCATCACTCCAATTATATCCGCTATATGGAAGAGGCCCGGACCAATTATATGGAGCAAATGGGAATTCCCTATCGGTCCATTGAGGAATACGGCATTTTAATACCAGTATTATCTGCCTCCTGCCAGTATCGCTCCGCCGTCCGATATGGCGATACTCTCCTTATTTCTGTATCTACCGTTGGCTTCAACGGAATCAAAGTGGAATTGGCCTATGAGATCCGCGACAAAAAAAGCAATGAACTGCGCGCCCAAGGCGCCACCAGCCATTGCTTTTTGGGAAAAAACTTTAAGCCTTTATCACTGAAAAAAAGCCATCCGTCCCTTTACGATGCCTTTATGCAATCACTGCCTCAACCGGACAGTGATCCGAACCCATGATATCCATATGAATATCGGCGCTGACCAGACGATCGGCCAGACAGCGGGAGACGCAGAAATAGTCAATGCGCCATCCCGCATTTTTTTCCCTGGCCCGGAACCGATACGACCACCAGGAATACACCTGTTCCCGGTCTGGATAGAAATAACGGTATGTGTCCACAAAACCAGCGTCCAAAAGTTCCGTAAATTTTCCCCTTTCCTCATCTGTGAAACCAGCGTTTTTACGATTGGTTTTGGGGTTTTTCAAGTCAATTTCTTCATGAGCCACATTCAGATCCCCGCAAAAGATCACCGGTTTCTTCTGCTCCAGTCCCTTTAAATACCCCCGAAACGCATCTTCCCACTCCATGCGGTACGCCAGGCGCGTCAGCTCCTGCTGTGAGTTGGGCGTATAGCAGGTGACAATATAGTACTCAGGAAATTCCGCGGTAATCACCCGCCCTTCCCGGTCATGTTCTTCCTTTCCCATCCCGTATGTCACCGCCAAGGGTTCCTCCCTGGTGAACATGGCCGTACCGGAATATCCTTTTTTCTCCGCATAGTTCCAATACTGATGATACCCGTCCAGATCCAACTGAATTTGTCCTTCCTGCAGCTTGGTTTCCTGAATGCAGAACACATCCGCATCAGCCTTTTTAAAATATTCAAGGAACCCCTTCTGCACACAGGCGCGAAGGCCATTGACATTCCAAGATATGAGTTTTTTCATCTTCCTTTATCCTTTCTGTTTTCCCTTTCCGTTACACAGGAGAGCATACTGGGATGCTCCCCCGCCCACCATGGGCATCCATATGCTGTGACTGAATCAGAAAATCAGGGAAAAGCACAAAATCACCACAACCCCCAAAACAATGCGGTAGACACCAAACACACGGAAGTCATGACGTTTGATATAGTCCATGAGGAACTTGATCACAAAGATGGACACCAGATACGCCACCAGCATGGCCACCAACACCACGGCAAACTGCTCGCCGGTAAAACCGCCGCCGTCCAACAAAAACTTGACAATCTTCAGACCGCTGGCCCCAAACATCACAGGTATGGCCAGATAAAACGTATACTCTGCCGCAATAAACCGGGAGCATCCCAGCAGCATGGCGCCCAGAATGGTGACACCGGAACGGGACGTACCAGGAACCAAAGACAGGATCTGGATCACGCCGATCAGCAGCGCTGTCCCGTAGGATAGCTGGGAAAACCTGGTGATCCTAAAATCCTTTCTGCGGCAGTACCATTCAATGGCCATGAACAGCACACCATACACAATCAGCATGGCCGCCACCATTTGCCAGTTCATGAGATGCTCTTCCATCCAATCATTGAACAGTAGTCCCACCACTGCGGCAGGCAGACAGCCCACTATGACCTTTCCCCACAGCACCATGGTGTTATGCCGCTGCTGCGCCGTTTTCCGATTGGAAAACGGATTCAGTTTGTGAAAAAAGACAGTGACCACAGCCAATATGGCACCCAGCTGAATCACCACCTCAAACATATTTGTGAAAGATTCCGTAAACACTTGGGGCGCCGATGTCTTCCAAAATTCGTCCACCAGGATCAGGTGTCCCGTGCTGCTGACGGGAAGCCACTCGGTGATTCCCTCTACAATACCCAAAAATATCACGCGAAGCCATTCAAGAATATTCACTTTTCCATACCTCTTTCTTATTGATCTTCAATTTGCCAGTCAATGGGCTCCACACCGTGCTCTTCCAAAAAACGATTGGTCTTGCTGAAAGGACGGCTGCCGAAAAATCCGCGGAAAGCGGAAAGCGGGCTGGGATGGGGCGCTTCCAAAATCAAGTGCCTGGGATTATTCAGCATAATCTTTTTGCTCTGGGCCGGTTTTCCCCAAAGGATAAAGACCATGGGGCGATCCTGTTCATTGAGAATACGGATGGCTGCATCCGTAAACTCTTCCCAGCCGATTCCTCTGTGGGAAAATGCCTGATGCGCCCGCACCGTCAGCACAGTATTCAAAAGCAGAACTCCTTGTTTTGCCCACTTTACAAGATACCCATTGTTGGGAATTTTACACCCCAGATCATCGTGCAGTTCCTGATAAATGTTCACCAGGGACGGAGGAATCTCCACATCCGGCTTCACGGAAAAACAAAGCCCGTGAGCCTGCCCGTTTCCGTGATAAGGGTCCTGCCCCAAAATCACCACTTTCACTTTGGAAAGCGGCGTCAAATTAAATGCGTTGAAAATATCATCCGATGCCGGAAATACAAGATGGGTCCTGTATTCCTCCAGCACTTTTTTGTACAGCCTGGCATAATATGGCTTCTTGAATTCCGCGCTGAGCGGAGCCAGCCAGTCATTTGCGATTGCTCCCATCCGGTCTCCTTTCTCTTTATCATACGTTTTCCCCGGCATATTCATGCCCCTTCTATGCTTTATGTAAGGCGCACCGGAATTCCCCTGCCTTGAAGATACGCTTTCAGATCGCGAATTGTCATTTCCTTATAATGAAACAGGCTGGCCGCCAGTGCGGCATCTGCTCCTCCCTCTGTCAAAGCTTCATAAAAATGCTCCATGGTGCCAGCGCCGCCGGAGGCAATGACAGGAATATCCACGCTGGACGCCACCCTCTTGGTCAGTTCCAAATCATATCCGTCTTTGGTTCCATCACAGTCCATACTGGTCAACAAAATTTCCCCTGCTCCCAGCTGCGCCGCTTTTTTCGCCCACTCAATGGCATCCAAGCCTGTATCCTCACGGCCTCCCTTTTTGAATACATGAAAGCCATCCGGCGTCCGCTTGGCGTCAATGGCCACCACCACACACTGACTTCCAAATTTTTCCGCCGCCTCCCGAATCAGCTCCGGCCGCTCAATGGCAGCCGAATTGACAGCGATTTTATCGGCTCCTTCCCGCAAAATCAGACGGAAATCTTCCACTGTGCGTATCCCTCCGCCCACTGTGAAGGGGATAAACACCGTTTCCGCCACCCGCCGCACCATGTCCAGCTGGATGCTGCGCGCGTCGGATGATGCTGTAATATCCAGAAATACCAGCTCATCCGCTCCAGACTTATCATAAGCCGCTCCGATTTCCACCGGATCACCGGCGTCCCGCAAATCCACAAAATTGACACCTTTTACCACTCTCCCGGCATGGACATCCAGGCAGGGGATAATTCGCTTTGTAAACATGTCTTTCCCTCGCTTCCCTTTGGACTTTTTCCCTCTTCCAAAACTATCTTCCCAAATTCGCAAAATTTTTCAATATGCGCAGTCCCACTTCTCCGCTCTTTTCCGGATGAAACTGGCAGGCAAACACAGAACCAGCCTCCACGGAAGCATGAATGTGGGCGCCATACTCTGTGGAAGCCGCCACAATGGCCTCCTGCTGCGCCTCCAAATAATAGGAGTGAACGAAATAAACGTAAGCGCCCTGAGAAATCCCCTGAAACAGCGATGCGCCTGGGCGAATATCCAGCGAATTCCATCCCATGTGAGGAATTTTCAATCCCGCCGCTTTGGGGATGCGAAGGATTTTTCCTTTCAAAATGCCCAGCCCCTCCACTCCGGGACTTTCCTCACTTTCATCAAACAGCAGCTGCAATCCCAGACAGATCCCCAACAGAGGAATCTTTCTCCTGACCACTTCCCGGATTACCTCTGTCAGTCCAAATCCATTCAGATGTTCCATGGCATCGCCAAAAGATCCCACCCCCGGCAGAATCACTTTCTCCGCTGCCAAAATCTCTTCCCGATTCCTGGTGACACGAGCCTCTTCTCCCAAATAAACCAAGGCCTTTTCCACACTTTTCAAATTACCGGCATCATAATCAATAATCGCAATCATATGACCTCACCCTTCCGCCGCTTTCTGACGGCTCATTTGGTTTTCCTTTTCCCATCAGTCTCCGCACAGCTGATCAATAAACGCCACCGCCGACATGGGTACAGATATTCCCTTCTCTTTCAACTCCTCCGGAATCTGCGGAAACGCCTGCCCTACTCGAATCAGCTGTGCCTTTTGGTTAATCATTACCATGCGTTCAAACGGCCAGCGCATCACCGAAGGATTGGCAAACCCCTCTCCCAATTCCAGCACCAGCAGCCTGCGGTTTAACGTAAATCCTATCCACTGCATGTACCGCTCCCAAGCCGCTTGGTCTTCCCGGTACAAAGGCGCCACTGTTTTTTCCTGACTCCAAAGTCCCGTCTCCAATCCTCCATCCCGATTACTGGATATGACAAAATAATTCAGCCCCTTTAAATAGGATGCCAATTTTTCCTGTGCTTTGTCAATGACGCCTTTTTCCAGCTTTTCCTCGGACATCTCCTGGCCGATCCCCACCAGCAGCATATCACAGCTGTGTATCTTCTTTTTCAGTTCTTCCCAATTGATCTGTTCCATTCCGCCTCCTATATCTCCTCCTGCTGGGACGGCTTTACCGCTTTTTGCAGCGTAAACCAAAATACCACGCCATCAGGCCGGTTATAAACGCCGCACTTCTGATGGAGAGAATCCATAATGGCCTTTACAATGGATAAGCCAATGCCGCTTCCTCCGTACGCTCTGGTGCGGGCTTTATCCACTTTAAAGAATTTGATCCAAACCTTTTCCAGATCTTCCTCCGGTATGGGATCTCCCGTATTAAACACAGAAATCTGATATCCCGTACCGATATCTTCCACATAAATAACGATCTTTTTCTTTTCATTCAGATGATTCAGCGCATTGCTGACATAGTTGGTGACCACTTCCTCAACCTTGAATTCATCGGCAGACACAATGGCCATGGAAAGCCCCAGCACTGAGACATCGGCCTCCTTTTGCTGAATCATGATATTGGTGGAATTCAATACGCTCCGGATCAATTCCACCACATCAAAGTCTTCCATCACCACCTCATCCTGTCCAAATTCCAAATGGTTTAGTGTCAGCAGTTTGCGGACCATCTTGTTCATCTTATCCGCCTCGTCCATGATGACTTCACAATAAAAGTCCATACTCTCGGGATCGTCGCTGATTCCTTCTTTGAGTCCCTCCGCATATCCCTGAATCAGTGCAATGGGCGTCTTCAGCTCATGGGATACATTGGACAAAAATTCCTTTCTCATATCATCAATTTGAATTTTTTCCTCTATATCCTTTTTCAGCTGCTCATTGGCGCTCTTCAGCTCCGTGATGGTACGCTCCAGCTGCTCCGACATGGCGTTCATGCTGTTGCCCAGAATTCCAATCTCATTCTTATCATGACCGTCATACTTGGCGCTGAAATCCAGGGCCATCATCCGCTCGGAAATATGGGACAGCACCAGGATGGGCTTTGTCAGACTCCAGACAGCCATATACATGGCCACAGTGGATACCGCCAGCACTGCGATACCGATTTTAATGAGAAACTCATTGGCCACCTTGACGCTGTCTTGGATGGCGGAGAGGGGAATGGACATGAGAAACATCCCCAGCTCCCCATTGATGGGAGACAAAAATCCATAACACTCCATATAATGGGTTTCCGTCACATCGTCATATACTTTTTGAATGACATAATTCTCCCTTTGCTCAATGATCTGTACTTTATTTTCATTTTGATTGAAGATATCCTGCTGAAGCCGCCGCATCATGCGCTCCCT
>CAJFUP010000184.1 GCA_904420225.1 uncultured Lachnospiraceae bacterium | reverse complement strand
GAGCGGATATTGGCCATGCAGAGGGGCCATGGAGAATTCGCGGGAATGTGGGAATTTCCGGGAGGCAAGGTGGAAACAGGGGAGACGTCCAGAAACGCCCTGGAACGGGAGATTCAAGAGGAAATGGATGCAGAGATACAGGTGGAGGAATTGTTTTACACAGTGGAATACAATTATCCAGACTTCCATCTTAGCATGGATTGTTTTCTCTGTACATTGTTGTCGGAAACATGGAAAAGAAAGGAACACATGGATTCCCGCTGGCTGACGGCAAAAGAGCTGGACAGCGTGCCGTGGCTTCCGGCAGATGTGGGACTGATTGGCCGACTGAAGGAAAGAATGGAAAATATACGCAGGAACCCTGACTGAAAAGGAGAAACAAATATGTTTTTTAGACACAGTATGATTCAGACCATCCGGTCATGGCGGCGTTCTCTTCTATTTTTAGTCCTGCTGACCCTGTTGACGGCAGTGTTGGGAATCAGTGTGGGGTTGGGCACGTACATTCGAAGCTTTTTAAATGCGTGCCGAGAAAGCTATACCACCATTGGAGTGCTGGAATATATGGGAGACGATTATCCGGATGATTCCCAGTATGATCCGGCAATCAGTGCTTGCTATGATTCCATGGATTGGGAAGCCATGAAGTCCAATGATGCTGTGGAAGTTTGGGATCCCACGGGTAAGGCTTTCGGATATGTGGAAGGCCGGATGGATAAAAACCGTGCAGCCGCCTATCCGAATAACGGCGTGTTGGTGATTTATGTGACTGACTATGTGGAGCAGGAAGGCGTACATGTGGGAACCGTCAATGTACAGGATAACTGGAGTAACAGCGTCTATATTCCATCCTCTGACCGTCTGGATTTGACGAAAACGCATCTATCTTATACCATGGTGCAGATGGAGCTGGACAACGACAGTGCGGCGGCTTTTGCCGAGACAGCGCGCGGATCATGCGCCGTCTGGGGGTTGGGACTCACCAGATTCACAGATATTTTCTGTTTGGGGCCGGAACAGTGGCATTTTTGGGGGCAGCTGTCGGCACGGTTTTAAGCCTTGCCTGTGCTCAAACGGCTTGGGAGCTGGTTCAGGAAGCTGCCTCGGATACTGGCAGTGATTATTGGTACAGCAATGGAAACCTTTCCATGGAGCAGATTCAAGTGTTTTCCCAGCAGATTTCAGCCGCTGTGTTCATGGCCGTGGGCGCGGCTGTCTTTTTGCTCTCTCTTCTTTCTTGTGTCTTGTTTACTACTGTAGTTATGCATAAAAAGACGGGAAGATCCGTCAGAATAGGGAGATGGGAAGGACGCTCCCATATCCTGGTGGGAGGAGCAGCGAAAATGGCGGGGCTTTCTGTACTCCGCGGGCAGTGGCGCACTTGGATTCCGGTTTTGGTTTCTGGCGTCTGTGTTTTTCTGCTTTTACAGCTTCCCTTTACGGCCAAAGGATATGAGGAACGTCTGGAAGATTTGAATCAAAATACGCAGCTTAGGGGTTATTTTACTGATATTAATGGTCAGGGAATAGATGGACTCACGGTGGATGCAACATTCATAAGGGATTTGGCACAAAGCGGCCATTTTTCAGAACTTTATGTGGCAAAGGAATACCATTACTCGTATATTGGCAAAAAGGTCAACGGAGAGGTGGAAGAGGTGGAAGGAGCCCTTCAAATGACCAATAGTTCATTTGGGCAGGAGACTTTGGAAGGGACATTGAAAAATTTGCCGTCCATAGTCTGCACCAACCACTTGGAATCGTGTCCGGAATTTTTTTATACCTCCGGTACAGAGACAGAATTTCTGGACGGATATGATGAGACATTTCTGGCTGAGGAATCGGCACAGCAGCTGTCCTGCATGGTGTCCACTGATTTTTTGGAGAGCCAGGGGCTGGTCTTGGGAGACGAGATCCGCATCATGGTCTTGGTAGAATTTTCTGGGGGAAGTAAGACCCAGTTTGTGGATCTGGTCATTGTGGGAAGTTTTGAAAAGGCAGGTCAGGATGAGAATATATACGCCCCCCTTTCCGTCTGCTGTTCCCCCGCCCTTTTGTTTGGAAAAGAAGAGGGAAGCTTGGATTATTTGACCATGAACAGTGTCAGCTTTCCCATTGGCGGAGGTCGGCAGCTGATGGAAATAAAGCAGTATCTGCGGGCCCAGGGGTATTCTCAGGTGAATCAGGTTCGGACGATTCGCAGTTTTATTTTGCTGGAGGATCAGAATTTTTTGGCGACCAGGGAGTCCATGGAACAGAAAATCTCCTTGATGGATCAAGTCTTTCCGGTTTTATATGGACTAACGCTTGCTTTAGCAGTGATTTGTTCATACATTTTGGTAAAGATGAGACGGACAGAGATAACGGTCATGAGACTGCAGGGGACGCCGCGAAGAATATGTTTCCTGACAGTTTTACTGGAACAGCTGGCGCTTTTACTGGCAGGAGCAGCAGCTGGAACAGCGGTATGGAGTCTGGGAAATAGTGTGATGACAGCCGAGTGGCTGCTGTTTCCGACGGCTTTTGTCTTATGTTGGATCGCGGGAACAGTGGTATCGGCGCTGGTGATGATGAGAGGAAACATACGGGCAGCGGAACCCGGGGAAAAGTAGGAGGATAAAGATGGCGATTTTGGAACTGAAAGATGTGAGCTACCGCTATGGGGCTGGCAAGAAGGAGGTAGTGAAGCATGTGAATGTCAGCTTTGAGCAGGGGACATTTTACGTCATCATCGGACGGTCCGGCAGCGGAAAGAGCACGCTGTTATCCTTGATGGCAGGACTGGATTTGCCCACGGAGGGGAATGTTATTTTTGACGGGAGTACCACGGCACAGATGGATCTGGACGAATACAGAAGAAAACACGCGGCAGTGGTGTATCAGGATTTCAGTTTGTTTCCCCTATTGACCGTGCTGGAAAACATCATGTATCCCATGGAGTTATGCCGCGTGGGGAAGGATGCAATGAAAAGAGATGCCAGGATGCTGGCAGAATCAGTGGGGCTTCCCCAAGAGCTGTGGAATCGGTTTCCGGGAAAAATCAGCGGCGGAGAGCAGCAGCGGTGCGCGGTTGCGCGGGCATTGGCCATGGATCGCAGGCTGATTCTGGCCGATGAACCCACGGGGAATTTGGACTCGGAAAATAGTGATACGATCATCTCTTTATTGTCAAAGTTGGCCCATGAACAAAATCGATGTGTTATCACTGTAACGCATGATTTGTTTGTAATGGAAAAAGCCGATCAGGTATATAGGATGCAGGACGGCGTTTTGGAGCGGTACCGATAGCATCCGGATCGTTGTGTACTCCAATCTTGGATTGGATGCCCAGTATATGATAAACAAAAAAAGACAAGGAAAAGAGTTGTTAAAATAAAGAAAGGGAGATATAATATAGGCAAGAAATTTTGTTCTATGCAACTCTTTTTTTAAACAAATCTATATGCGGAATCGTTTCGTGAAAGAGAGGGGGAATCGCTTTATGGAAACGATCTATCTTGTCGCAGTGGGAGCTGTGCTGGCACTGGTATTTTCTTTTATCATGTACAGGCGAGTGAAGAGGGAACCGGAAGGAACCAAAGAGATGGCGGAAATCTCTGCTTCCGTCCAGAAAGGTGCCAACGCGTATCTGAAGAGACAGTACAAGGGAGTTATTCTTTTCTTTGCGGCGGTATTTGTCATTCTGCTGGTGATGGCGTTTATGGATTATCTCAGTTTTTTCACGCCATTTGCTTTTGTGACAGGTGGATTCTTCTCAGGCTTGTCGGGGTTCATCGGCATGCGGACGGCCACCATGGCCAACTGCCGTACAGCTTTCGGTGCGTCCAAGAGCTTGAATAGAGGGCTGAAGGTGGCTTTTTCCGCCGGTTCCGTCATGGGTTTCACAGTGGTGGGCCTGGGGCTTTTGGACTTATCTGTCTGGTATCTGATTCTCCGCTTCTTTTATACGGTCATTGATCCAGTGGAGACGGAAGAGCTTTTGATTGAAAATATCACTTCCAACATGCTTACTTTTGGAATGGGCGCTTCCAGCATGGCTCTGTTTGCCCGCGTGGGCGGCGGTATCTTTACCAAAGCGGCGGATGTGGGGGCTGACCTGGTGGGAAAGGTGGAGGCGGGCATCCCGGAAGATGATCCGCGAAACCCTGCAGTCATCGCCGACAATGTGGGAGACAATGTGGGTGATGTGGCCGGCATGGGAGCAGATTTGTACGAATCGTACGTGGGTTCCGTGGTATCCACGGCTGCTCTGGCCGTGGCGGCGGGATTTGGCATGAAAGGTGTCAGTGTGCCCATGCTGCTGGCTGCTTTTGGTATTTTGTCTTCCATAGTGGGAACCTTTTTTGTAAGGACCAAGGAGGGGGCGTCCCAGAAAAATCTGCTGCGGGCGCTTCGCACGGGAACCTATATCAGCGCTGTGCTGATTGCAGTGATTTCGTACTTGCTAATTCGCTATTTTCTGCCGGATCATATGGGGGTTTTTGTGGCGGTGATCTCTGGGCTCATTGCGGGGATTCTCATCGGCGCCATTACGGAATACTACACCTCGGATACGTATTCACCCACCAGAAAACTGTCGGAGTCCAGTGAGACGGGAGCGGGCACAGTGATCATATCCGGCCTGTCCCTGGGAATGCTGTCCATAGTGGCGCCAGTTCTCATCGTGGGTATCTCGATTTTGATCAGTTATTTCGCTTCTGGTGGAGCGGCGGATTTCAATATGGGTCTATACGGCATCGGTGTTTCTGCGGTGGGAATGCTGTCCACCCTGGGGATTACCCTGGCAACCGATGCCTACGGTCCAGTTGCGGATAATGCCGGTGGAATTGCGGAGATGACCCATATGCCGGAGGAAGTGAGGGAGCGGACAGATGCGCTGGATTCCCTGGGCAATACGACGGCAGCCACCGGGAAGGGGTTCGCCATTGGTTCTGCGGCTTTGACGGCACTGGCGCTGATTGCATCTTATATTGATAAAGTAAAGACGCTGGATCCCAACTACGCGCTGGATCTGAGCATCACAAACCCCACGGTTTTGGTTGGGTTGTTTGTGGGAGGTATGCTGCCTTTCCTGTTTGCTGCCTTGACCATGAGCGCTGTGGGAAAAGCCGCCCAGTCCATTGTGGTGGAAGTGAGAAGACAGTTTAAAGAAATTCCAGGGCTTATGGAGGGAAAATCCAAACCGGATTATGCTGCCTGCGTGGATATGTGTACTCGCTCCGCTCAGCGTCTCATGTTGGCACCGGCTTTGATTGCTGTCATCACGCCCATTGTCACCGGGCTGATTCTGGGAGTCAATGGGGTGGCGGGATTGCTGGCAGGAAATACCATCACCGGGTTTGTGCTGGCAGTTATGATGGCAAATTCCGGCGGCGCCTGGGATAATGCCAAGAAGTATATTGAGGCCGGAGCCATGGGCGGAAAAGGTTCGGAGTGCCATAAAGCAGCTGTCATCGGCGATACGGTGGGAGATCCCTTTAAAGATACATCGGGTCCGTCCATTAATATTCTCATTAAGCTGACTTCCATGGTATCCATTGTATTTGCCGGACTAGTTATGGCAGTGCATTTACTTTAAAAAGCAAAAGGAAAAAATTTCTTGACTTAGAGTAAACTTCAAGGTGTATGATATATAAAGTGATTTCCCAGTGAGAGAAGTTAAGCAGAGGCGGCAGGCAGTCCAGAATTCTCAGCGGCGCAAGACGGATGAGCAAGCGTCGTGGATGGAAGGTCTAGCCGCCTTGTCAGATGATGAATGGAAAGGAAGGTGTCCGGAAATGGGAAAATCAAAGGTTTATTTTACAAGGGCGATTACACCGGAAAATATGGTGAAGATGTATGAAATTCTCGGAAAGAAGCTGGAGGGCAAGGTGGCTGTGAAACTCCACAGCGGTGAAGTGGGAAACCAGAATTTTCTTCGGCCAGAGTTCATGAAGCCAGTGATTGATCATGTAAACGGGACGGTGGTGGAGTGCAACACGGCATATGAGGGAAAGCGGAATACCACAGAAGAGCACTGGAAAACCATGGAACTCCACGGCTGGACAAAGCTTTTTGACGTGGATATCATGGATGAAACCAGTGAGATGGAGCTTCCGGTTCCAGAGGGAAAGCAGATCCAGAAAAATTATGTGGGGGGACATCTGAAAAACTATGATTCCCTGCTGGTGCTTTCTCATTTCAAGGGACATCCCATGGGAGGATACGGCGGTGCATTGAAAAACATATCCATTGGTATTGCTTCCAGCCATGGAAAAGCATACATTCATGGGGCAGGAAAGCCGGAAGAGATTTGGACAGCCGACCATGACAGTTTTCTGGAGTCCATGGCCGACGCGGCCAAATCGGTGATGGATTACGAAAAAGACAGAATCGCCTTCATCAATGTCATGTGTAATCTTTCTGTGGATTGTGACTGCTGTGCAGTGGCGGAGGATCCGACCATGGCCGACATTGGCATCCTCTCCTCTCTGGATCCGGTGGCATTGGATCAGGCGTGTGTGGATTTGGTGTATCAGTCTGAGGATCAGGGGAAGGCGCATCTCATAGAGCGAATTGAGTCCAGGAACGGAATTCATACCATTGAGGCCGCAGCGGCTCTGGGCATCGGTTCCAGAGAATATGAGTTGATCGACCTGGATAAGGAATCATAATCCCAGGATTTGGGAGACAGCGGCGTATGCCGTCATCGCGGCAGAGAATGATAGAAGTTCAGCTGCTGGGGATGGTGTGCCGGAAACGGACAGAAGCAGAAGAAATAGAAAAACGTGAAAGAGGAGCCGGGAAGACAGCAGTTTCTCGGCTCCTCTTTGTCATGAGCGGGTGCGGAATAGGACTCCCAGTGTGTTGGGGCCGCAGTGGCAGGAAATGGTACAGCTGGCTGTGGTGACATGGACTTCTTTGAAATCCATGAGCTGACAGGCGGTTTCGCGTACCAGTTGTATGTAGTGGGCGTCAATACCGGAGTGGGTGATGAACAAAAGCTCCGTATCGATATCTGGATACTGTGCCAGCTGATCCTTCGTATATTTCACCAGGACACTGTCCAGATTTCCGCGGTATTTCTTTCCAACGCTCATGCTGCCGTCCTGATTGTTTACCTGGATACAGGGCTTTAGTTTCAGCAGATTGGCTCCCAGGGCCGCCACAGAGGAACAGCGGCCGCCTGCATGCATGAAAGTTAGGGTATCCAGGATAAAGCTGGCATGGCAAGTTCTGGTGAGGGAGCGAAGACGGTCAGCGATCTGCTGGGCGGGAAGTCCCTGGCGGATCATCTTTCCGGCCTCCACCACCAAAAGACCGGTGCCTGTGGAGAGATTTCCACTGTCGATGACGTGGACATGGCCCAATTCCTGTGCTGCCAGACAGCAGTTCTGGTGGGCACTGGAGAGAGCGCTTCCCAGGTTGATGTGAATCACATCGTATCCCTTCGCCACCCAAGGAAGAAAGTGAGAACGGTATTCCTCCACATTGATGGCGGACGTTTTTGGAAGCAGCTTCTTTTGATAATAAATCTGGTAAATCTCAGGAGGAGTGATGTCCACATTGTCCTTATATTCTCTGCCGTCCAGAAGAATGTGGAAGGGAAAATATTGAACGCCGAAGCGTTCTTTCAGCTCCTGGTCCAGATCACAGGTGCTGTCAGCACTTAAAATAATGGGATTCATTTCTCTTTTCCTTTCAGAATATTTTGTGGCAGCGCAAGCCCATGGGGCCTTGCTGCCGGAAATTTTGCTGATTTTATTGTACCACAGTATAGGGGAAATGTACATTTGATTTCCCGGATGGAAGAGGATGGTTTTAGCGTACAGATCAATCAAACGAATCGTCAGAGGATACGTTTTGCAGGCCCCGGGGAATTGAAAAATCTCCGGGGTTCCTTTATAATGAAACCAGAAGCAGTAGGCCGGGAGCTGGCTTCCTGAATACTGTCTCTTTGCGGGGGCAGCTTTGTGCTTGGCCCGTGGGCAGACGCCATTGTCTCGTTGCCTTCGCGAGAATAGAGGAAAAGGAGAGGCATGAATGGAAACAGAACAGATTAGAAAACAAATTGAAGAAGGAAAAACGGTTTTGGGAATTGAGCTGGGTTCCACACGGATCAAGGCCGTTTTGATTGACGAAACCAATGCCCCTGTGGCATCGGGAAGTTTTGAGTGGGAGAACAGGTTAGAGGACGAGATCTGGACATACCACCTGGAGGATGTATGGCAGGGCCTCCAGGAATGCTATCGGGATCTGGCAGAAGATGTGAAGAGGCAGTACGATACAGAAATCAGAAAATTAGCGGGAATGGGATTCAGTGCCATGATGCATGGATATATGGCCTTTGATAAGCAGGGAAATCTGCTGGTTCCGTTCCGCACATGGAGAAATACCATGACAGGCCAGGCGGCCAAAGAACTGACACTTCTGTTTGAGTACAATATTCCTCAGAGATGGAGTATTGCTCATCTGTATCAGGCCATGCTGAACGGGGAAGAGCACGTGAAAAATGTGGATTTCATCACCACTCTGGCAGGCTATGTTCACTGGAAATTGACTGGCCGCAGGGTTCTGGGCGTTGGCGACGCGTCGGGCATGTTCCCCATTGATGTGGAGAAAAAAGATTATAATGACCGAATGATCGCCCAGTTTGACCAGTTGATTGGCGAGAGAAACTACCCATGGAAGTTGAGAGAGATTCTGCCCCAGGTACTTCTGGCCGGTGACGATGCCGGTGTATTGACGGAGGAAGGAGCCAGACTTCTGGATGTCAGCGGAATACTGGAGGCAGGCGTACCGCTTTGTCCGCCTGAGGGAGACGCCGGTACTGGCATGACTGCCACCAATAGTGTGGCCGTGCGCACAGGCAATGTGTCTGCAGGCACATCTGTGTTCGCCATGGTGGTTCTGGAGAAAGAACTTCAAAAGGTTCACGAAGAGATCGATATGGTGACAACGCCGGATGGAAGTCTGGTGGGCATGGTTCACTGCAATAATTGTACATCGGATTTGAATGCGTGGGTCTCTCTGTTCGGCGAATTTGCCGAGGCCATGGGAATTCCGGCGGACAAAAATAAACTGTTTTCCACTCTGTACAACAAGGCATTGGAAGGGGATCCGGACTGCGGCGGTCTGCTGGCGTACAACTATTTTTCCGGAGAACCTATCACGGGATTTGAGGAGGGACGTCCGCTTTTTGTGAGGAAGCCGGATAGTCGGTTCAGCCTGGCCAATTTCATGCGGGTGCATCTGTTCACATCTCTGGGAGCGCTGAAGCTGGGCATGGACATTCTTTTGAAAGAGGAGCATGTTCAGCTGGATCGGATTCTGGGCCACGGCGGTCTGTTTAAGACCAAAGGGGTGGGACAGAGAATCATGGCAGCGGCCATTGATGTTCCTGTGCAGGTAATGGAGACTGCGGGAGAGGGAGGAGCATGGGGAATCGCCCTTTTGGCTTCTTACCTGATCCATAAGGGACAGGGGGAGACACTGGATCATTATCTTAGTGAGACGGTATTTGCCGGACAGACTGCTGAGGAGATAAGTCCGGATCCCAGAGATGTAGAAGGGTTCAATACATTCATTGCCGCCTACAAGAAAGGTCTTGGTGTGGAACAGGCAGCGGTGGAGCGAGTATAAATAAAGGCACGATGCATCTTCGTTTCGGCGTCTGAACCGGTTGGAATTAGGAAATTCTTGACCGTCCCAGCCTGGAGTGGTATAGTATGGTTAGAAAACCGGATGTTATAGCCGGATAGAAGCAAAACAAAATAGAACGACAGGGGAGCTTGTGAGCAGGCTGAGAGGAAGTCATCCAACTTCGACCCTTAAACCTGATTTGGGTAATGCCAACGTAGGAAGAAGTAGCACACAGCGCAGCAGTATTTTGGCGGCATCCTCAGGGATGCCGTCTTTTTAGCTTATCGGATACGTTGCCCACTATGCAAGGAAAACGCCTGTGGGGATTACACTGCGGCGGGGTTCACTTTGTTTTGCGACAGGAGGAAATGATGAGAATGTATAAAACACAGATGGAAGCGGCAAAAAAAGGAATCGTCACGCCGGAAATGGAGATGGTGGCGGCCAAAGAAGAGATGAATGTGGAGCAGTTGCGGGAGTCCATGGCCAAGGGAGAAGTGGTGATTCCGGCCAATGTCCGTCATGCCGCTCTTTCCGCCGAAGGCATCGGAGCCGGGCTGCGGACTAAAATCAATGTGAATTTGGGGATTTCCGGGGACTGTAATGACTATGGCGAGGAAATGAAAAAGGTGGATATGGCAATCCGTTTCGGGGCCGAGTCCATTATGGATCTGAGCAATTACGGAAAGACCAACACTTTCCGGCGTCAGCTCATAGCCAAATCCCCGGCCATGATCGGCACGGTGCCCATGTATGATGCCATTGGCTATCTGGAAAAGGATCTTCTGGAGATTACAGCCCAGGATTTTCTGAAGGTGGTGCGCGCTCATGCAGAGGAAGGCGTGGATTTCATGACCATTCATGCCGGGATCAATAAAAGGGCGGTGGAAGCGTTTAAGCGTCAGGGACGCAGGATGAATATCGTTTCCAGGGGCGGATCCCTGCTGTTTGCTTGGATGGAAATGACGGGAAATGAGAATCCCTTTTATGAGTTTTACGATCAGGTGCTGGAAATTCTCCGGGAATATGATGTGACCATCAGCCTGGGAGATGCCCTGCGCCCCGGCTGTATTGACGACAGCTCCGATGCGGGGCAGATCGCCGAGTTAATTGAACTGGGGAATCTCACCCAAAGAGCCTGGGAGAAGGATGTCCAGGTAATGGTGGAAGGTCCGGGCCATATGGCCATGAACGAGATTGCCGCCAATATGATCATGGAAAAACGTATTTGCCACAATGCCCCCTTCTATGTGCTGGGTCCCATTGTCACGGACATTGCGCCGGGATACGACCACATTACGGCGGCCATCGGAGGTGCCATAGCCGCTGCCAGCGGCGCTGATTTCTTGTGTTACGTTACACCGGCGGAACATCTGCGCCTGCCGGATCTGCAGGATGTGAAAGAGGGCATCATGGCCACAAAGATTGCCGCCCATGCAGCGGATATCGCCAAAGGAATTCCCGGTGCCCGGGACAGGGATAACAATATGTCATCTGCCCGCCACAAAGTGGACTGGGAAGAAATGTTCCGGCATGCCCTGGATCCGGATAAGGCCAGGGAGTATTTTGAGAGCACGCCGCCCCAGGACCGCCATACCTGTTCCATGTGTGGAAAGATGTGCGCCGTCCGGACCACCAACATGATTCTGGAGGGAAAAAAGGTGGAATTCTGCACGGAAAAGTAGGATAACGCTTGAGAAGAAAAGGAGAAATGGAAAATGGATACAACCATAGAACAATGCCTGGAGCAGGTGAGACAAACTGTTCCTCTGATACATAACATTACGAATTATGTGACAGTCAATGACTGCGCCAATATCCTCCTGGCTTGCGGCGGATCGCCCATTATGGCGGACGATGAGGAGGAGGCAGCTCAGATCACTGCCGTGTGCGGCGGCCTGAATATCAATATCGGAACCCTGAATAAACGGACCATTGCGTCCATGTTCTTGGCGGGAAGGAAGGCCAATGAGCTGGGCCATCCCGCTGTCCTGGATCCAGTGGGGGCAGGGGCTTCAGATTTGAGAACCGACACGGCCCGCAGGCTGCTGGAAGAGATCCGGTTTGCGGTGGTGCGGGGAAATATTTCTGAGATGAAAACCTTAGCCGCAGGAGCGGGAACCACCAAAGGCGTGGACGCAGATGTGGCGGATCGGGTGACGGAAGAAAATCTTGACCAGGCTGTGGCCTTTGCCAAAGAGTTCGCTTCCCGATACAACACCGTAGCCGCTATCAGCGGCGCTCTGGACATCGTGGCCGACGGGGAGAGAGCCTATGTGATCCGAAACGGCCACCCGGTCATGGCTCAGATTACGGGAAGCGGTTGCATGCTCACTGCCATGACAGCCGCCTATGTGACAGCGAACCGGGAGCATCCCCTGGAGGCAGCCGCAGCTGCGTTCTGCGTCATGGGCATCAGCGGGGAAAGGGCGTATGAGAGAATGCGGCGGGAGAATGGGGGGAATGCCTCATTTCGCACCTATCTCATCGATGAGGTTTATAAAATGGATGGACAGGTCCTGATGCGGGAGGCAAAGTATGAAGTGCGATGAAAGGACACTGCTTCTCTACGCCGTAACCGATCGATACTGGACCGGGAGGCAGACGCTTGCAAAGCAGGTGCGGGAGTGCCTGGAGGGCGGCGCCACCATGATTCAGCTGAGGGAGAAGGAGATGGAGGAGGACGCGTTTGAAAAAGAAGCAGAAGAGATCAAAGCAATTTGCCGGGAATACGGGGTGCCGTTTATAGTCAATGACAATGTGGAAGTGGCGATGCGGTGCGGTGCCGATGGTGTTCATGTGGGACAGCGCGATATGGAGGCCGGTGAGGTGAGAAAAAAAATCGGATCCCATCGCATTCTGGGTGTGTCGGCGCAGACGGTGGAGCAGGCTGTTCTGGCCCAGCAGCGGGGAGCGGACTATCTGGGAGTGGGAAGTGTATTTCCCACCTCCACTAAACTGGATGCCGATGCTGTCTCTCTGGAAACACTGCGGCAAATCTGCGCCGCCGTTTCCATCCCTGTGGTGGCCATCGGCGGCATCACAGAAGAAAATGTGACCCTGCTGAAAGGCAGCGGCATCGCCGGTGCAGCCGTTGTCTCTGCCGTCTTTGGGGCGCCGGATATCCGTCTGGCCGCTGGGCGGCTAAAGGAGAAGCTTCTTCCCATAGCAGCGGGCAGCCAGGAGCGGAGAATGATTTAGAGTGCCTGGCGGCAGACATCGATCCAGTCCACAGCGCGGGAATAGTCCATCAGCTCTTCGCAGGTCAGCTGAACAGCGGAGCTGGGACTCCCGGCGGCTGGAAACACAGTGGGAAAACGTTTCAGTGAGATATCCAGGTAAACGCGGGTGTGGGGCGGATTGGCAAAGGGACAGACTCCTCCCACTGGGTGTCCGGTGAGCCGTTCCACATCCTGGGCGGCCAGCATTCTGGCCTTTTTTCCAAAGAAATGCTTGAATTTGCTGTTGTCAATTTTCTGATCGCCCGCCGTGACTACCAGTATGGCATGCTCCCAGAGATCATGATCTCCAAAAGTATGCTCTCCTGAAGGATCCTTCGACGTATCATAAAAGGAGAGAGTTTTGGCGATGCGGGCCGGTTCAGTGCCCAAAGCCTGGGCAGCCAGCTCCACGGTGGCGCTGGAAACGGAAAATTCCAAAATATCCTGTTCCCGGCCCAAGGAGCGAAAATAGTCTTTTACTTGATCAATGGCCATGGAAAGGCCTCCTTTCCAGACGGATGGTCTTGCCGTCTGTCTCCGATTATAGCAGGAGGGCACAGGAAAAACAAGAAAGGGTGGAACGCGGAGTGAAGATGGAAGCAGCGATTTTTGATGTGGATGGAACTCTGCTGGATTCCATGGGGGTGTGGGAGCACTTGGGAGAGCGGTATCTTAAGGCACTGGGAAAAACGCCGGAGCCGGGACTCCAGGAGATTCTAAAGCCCATGACCATGGAACAGTCATGCCAGTATCTAAGAAAAAGATATGCTCTGGATAGGACGCCGGAAGAGATCCGCCAGGGACTTAATGGGAGCCTGGAGACATTTTACAGAGATGAAGTAACAGAGAAACCAAGATTGCGGGAGCTTTTGACCTATCTGAAGCAGAAAGGAATGGCCATGGCCGTGGCTACGGCCACAGATTCGTATTTGGTGGAATCCGCCCTCATCCGCCTGGGCCTTCGGGACTATTTCCAAGGGATTTGGACCTGTGCCCAGGCCGGTGTGGGGAAAGAAGATCCAGCTGTTTATCATTTGGCGCTGGGCTCCCTGAAAAAAAGGCGAGAGCGCTGTCTGGTATTCGAAGATGCCCCGTATGCCGTTGTCACGGCTGTCCGGGCTGGTTTTCCCGTGGTGGCTGTGGCAGAGCAGGCTTACGCTGCTGAAGCGGAAATGGCCAAAGAGGCGGCTTTGACATACTGGGATCCGGAGACAGAGTCTGTGGCAGCACTCATAAGTGCGTTGGAAATCCAGTAATAAATAGTAGGAGAAATAAATGAAAACAGTATTGACCATTGCGGGATCCGACTCCAGCGGCGGAGCCGGGATCCAGGCGGATATGAAAACCATCACCATGCATGGAATGTATGCCATGAGCGCGGTGACTGCTCTGACGGCACAGAATACCACGGGTGTGTACGGCGTCATGGAGGCGGACGCATCCTTTGTGGGACTTCAGCTGGACTGTATTTTTCAGGATATTCGTCCGGATGCCGTGAAGATTGGTATGGTGTCCAATGGGGATATTATGAAGGCCATCGCCGCAAAGCTCAGGGAATATCGTGCCGCACATGTGGTGGTGGATCCAGTCATGGTGGCCACCAGCGGCAGCAGTCTCATGCGGGAGGAGGCTGTCCAAGCACTGGGAAAAACGCTGCTTCCTCTGGCCGAGGTGGTTACACCCAATTTATCAGAGGCGGAGAATTTATCAGGAATTCCCATTGGAACGAAAGAAGATATGGAGCAGGCAGCCCAAAAGATCGCATTGGAGATTCATGGGACTGCGGCAGTTTTGGTGAAGGGCGGCCATCTGTCAGAGGAGGCGGATGATTATCTGTACTTGCCCAGGGAGGAGCGAGGAGTATGGATTCCGGGTGAGAGGATCCAAAATCCCAATACCCACGGTACTGGATGTACCCTATCTTCGGCCATTGCCTGCGAATTGGCCGCTGGCCACGGCCTGGAGGAGAGTGTCCGCCGGGCAAAGGCCTATCTGACGGGAGCGATTGCTGCTGGGCTGGATCTGGGGAAGGGGAGAGGGCCTCTGAACCATATGTACCTGGGACGGACGTGGATTTCATGACGAAAGCAATTTTTAACTTTCGCCAGCTGAAGTGATCTGATCAATTATTGACAAAGAATACCAAATATGCTACCATCGAATTGCTTGCTCGGAGGGCGAATCATTCGGGAGAAATGATAAGCTGGATAAGGCACGGACTGAGACGTCTGTTTCTTATCCAGCTTTTTTATTGCCGAGAAAATGATACATAGGAGGTTGGTGAGAAATGGATTTTCTAAAGGGGAATGTCCGAAACATTTATTTTAAGTATCTGGCGGCCGCGTTTGGAAGCACGCTCATTTCATCCATTTATTCCATTGTGGATATGGCCATGGTGGGGCAATATCACGGGCCCGAGGGATCGGCGGCGCTGGCGGTGGTGGCGCCGGTGTGGAATATCATATACAGTCTGGGACTGCTTATGGGAATCGGCGGTTCTGTGCTGTTCAGCATGATTCGGGGCCAAAAGGGAGACATCAGCCACTCCAATCAATATTTTACGGTTTCTGTCATGGGTTCCGCGCTATTGGCGGCAGTGGTGTGGCTGGCTGTTATTTTCTTTGACCGGGAATTACTGTTGCTATTCGGCGCCCAGGAAGTCACGCTGGAGCTGGCCCAGGAATACGTATACCCCATAAAGTTTGCTGTGCCGCTGTTTCTGTTTAATCAGATGCTTTCCGCCTATCTGCGCAATGATAAAAATCCGGCTCTGGCTACGGCTTCTGTGCTGGTGGGCGGGATTTTCAATGTGTTTGGCGATTATTTTTTCGTGTTCACGTGCGATATGGGAGCCTTCGGCGCTGGCCTTGCCACTGCCATTGGTACCGCCATTTCCTTTCTGGTGATGGTATCCCATTTTTTTACAAAGAAAAATACCCTGCGTTTGGTGAAACCTCAGGGACTTTTGAGAAAGACAAAGGAGATTGTGGTTACGGGATTTTCCACTTTTTTCATCGATGTGGCCATGGGAATCCTCACCATATTATTCAATCGGCAGACCATGAAATGGCTGGGGACGAATGCTTTGGCAGTGTACGGTGTCATTGTAAATATCAGTACGTTTGTCCAGTGCTGCGCCTATAGTGTGGGACAGGCTTCTCAGCCCATTCTCTCTACTAATTTTGGAGCGGGAAAAGGCGACAGGATTCGCCAGCTTTTGAAGTATACGCTGGGCACAGCGGCTGTTTTTGGCATAATCTGGACGGCTGTCAGCCTGTCGGTACCTAATTTGTTTATTCGCATTTTTATGAGTCCCACACAAGAGGTGTTGGAGATGGCGCCGGGGATCATTCGATGCTACGGCATTTCCTTCCTTCTGCTGCCTTTTAACATCTTTTCTACCTATTACTTCCAAGCGCTGATGAAACCCACGGCGGCATTTGTGGTCTCTGTGGCCAGGGGTCTGGTTATCAGCGGTATCCTAATTTATCTGCTGCCGATGACGGCGGGAGCGGGGGCTATCTGGTTGGCTATGCCCATCACGGAGATATTGGTGGCCATCTATGTGGTATATTTCATGGTGAAATATACCAGAGCACTGCCGCGGGAAGAGGCGGGCTGATATTGAAAATATCAAAAGAGGGTGTTTTCCAGCGATTTAACCGGCTGGGAAACACCCTCTTTGTGCGAAGCGTGAAGTCGGCATGAACAGCAGAGCCAGCAGAATTCCCAGCTGAGCAGACGAAATGGTAGCCCCTGTGGTAGGGGAAACGAATTTATTCATACACAGCTGCTGCATAATCAGACCCGCCACACTCATTCCCACGCCGGTGCACAGGATAGCCAGAAGGCGGGGAAGCCGTGAAATGAAAAGGAGTTCCACTTGTTCCGTATCGCCTGCTGTCAGGCCCGACACATCCATATCCAAAACGCCGATGAAAAGGGAAGCGATGGATAGCACCGCCAGAATCAAGGCGAGGATCACAGTAAGTTTATAGCGTCTGATGCAAATCCCTCCTTTCTTAACAGGTGTTAGCTATAACTAACTAATGAGACAAAAAACAGCGCGGGAGATTGGGCACTCCAGTTCGGTTGTCGCTGGGGCAATCGGACGTACATGTGTTTCACACCGCGCATTGCCCGATCATCGTATCATAAAAAATAGTTAGTGTCAACTAACAATTGTTAAAATTTGGAAATTATAGAAAAAACTGGAATAAAACAGCGTAAGGTGGGCAGAAGCTGCTCAGCGATGGAGTTGTGGGAACAGGGAAAATGAGATATAATGGGAAAGAATATAGGCCGTGATAAGGGATGGTAAATCCGCAGGGAAAAAATGGGAGGATGGGATGTATAAAATCGACGGACATCAAGTGGAATTGGAATACCGGGAATATCGGTTTGAGAAAGACTTTCCCATGTTTGCGCTGCTGGAGGGAACCTTTCCCTTTCCCAAGCCCATGGGTCAGCTGGAGTTTCTGCATTTTCACAATTGTGTTGAAATCGGTGTCTGCCGCCAAGGGCGGCAGATCTTGTATGTGGAAAATAAAATCATGGATTTTCAGCCAGGAGACATTTGTGTGATTCCGCCATATGCCATGCACATGATGCGCCGCCATCCGGAAAACGGGGATCCCATTTCCTGTGAGTATATCTATTTTCAGCCTGAATCCATGATGGAGCGCCTGGGGATGGGAGATGGATTGGAACAGCTTAAATGGTATCAAAGGATGAAGGGAAATTACGTGCTTTCCCCTGGCAGCCGAGGAGCAGATATCTCAGCTTCTGTTGGAGGAATTTTGGAGGAGCTGAGGAAAAAGGACAGCCATGGACGCGCTGCGGCAGCGGGATATTTTTTGATACTGTCGGCAGCTCTGGCGCGGGAGATTCCTTTTGAGGGAGGCGCCTTGCCGGAGGCGTATTATCAGAGAGAGATTATTTTTCCGGCGTTATCATACATGAGCCGTCATTTTTCCCAGCCCATGACAGTGGGACAGCTGGCGGAGAGATGCGGCATGGGACGAGAACAGTTTTCCTCGTGTTTTGTTTGCCTAATGGGCAGGACACCCATCGGATACTTGCGCATGGTGCGCCTGAATCATGCCTGTGAGCTGCTGGCAGGAACGGAAAAGAAAATCATTGATGTGGCTTTGGAGTCGGGATTTTCGTCTGTTTCCAGCTTTAACCGATATTTTTCAGAGATGTTTTCCGTGACGCCCAGCCGATGGAGGAAGGAAACCTGTGCCATTCCTAAAAAAGGTGTCGGCCATTCCGCTTTTGTTCCGGCGCAAAGTGAAAGCAGTGGGAAAATGAACCATGAGGAGGAAAATGCATGATACCCCTTCGATATCGCCATTATCATCTGCCGCCCGATTTTCCGGTTATTGCATTTCTGGGGGACCAGTGGACCAATCCTAGAGAAGAGATTTCTTTTTTGCATTTCCACGATTGCGTGGAAGTGGGATACTGCAAAAAGGGATCGGGCATCCTTCACACCGCGGAGCATGATGTTTTTTATGAGGCTGGAGACTTATGCGTGATTCCCGCCTATACCCCTCACATGATGCAAAGTGTTTGTGAGGAAGAAAGCCAGTGGGAGTATCTATTTTTTCAGCCGGGAGATATGTGGGGACAGTTGGGAAAAGAGCTGGCAGAGGATCAGCGGTTTTGGGGAGAGCAGGGGTGGAACACGTATTTGTTTTCCAGAGAGGCATACCCCCAGATGTACGACTTGTTTCAAAGTTTGTTGCGGGCTTTTCGCCAAAAACCGGATTTGTATAAGGTCACGGTGCGGGGCGGTTTATTGAGTCTGTTGGCGCAGGTTCAGAGGGAGAAGACAGGGGTGGCCCGTGGGGAGACGGTTCCGCAGCACATGAAACTATTGTTTCCAGCTTTGCGATATTTGGATCAATGGTATGGACAAAAAGTGGAAATTTCGTATCTGGCCTCACTTTGCGCCTTAAGTCCCACGCATTTTCGCAGACTGTTCCGCCAGGTGATGCAGGCCTCTCCATTGGAATATTTGAACCGCATACGGGTTTCCATGGCGTGCCGCCGGATACTGGGAACAGCGAAAACCATGGCAGAGATTGCCAGGGAATGCGGATTTCCCACTGTTTCGGGATTCCATCGAGCCTTTCAAAAATATGTGGGAATGACGCCTACAGAATGGAAGCAGGCATACTCTGATCGGGCAGAACATAATGCAGTCAGCTCTCCGGATGATTTTGACCGCAGTTTTTTACTGCCATGATGTCTGTGAAAGGTGGGCGAATGGTCATTTTTGCACATGTTTTTTACTTTTTATACAAGATTTTGCGGATGAACAGTCGTATACTGGTGTTTAGAAGCTATGCTTCTCAATGAAAATATCACGTATTCTTGTTTCGGGATTGTTGAAAGATTGCGGGGAGGAGGCAATGGTTTGAATCGTAGGGAAAATCTGAGGCTGGCTCTGGAGGGAAAACCTCATGAGTGGATCCCAGTCAGCTTTTTTTATCATTTGCGGCCGGAACAGCAGCAGGGGGAAAGCTGTACCCAATTCCATGCGGATTTTTTTCGGGAAACTGGGGAGGACTTTTTGAAGATTATGCATGACGGGCTGACGGCTCCCTGCACGCTTTGCCCTTCCAGTCTGGAGGAATTAAAGGAATATCGGCCGGGAAAATGGAAGAATCCCTATGTGGCGATGTATTTGGAGCGTGCCCAGCGTATCAATGAAGCGCTGAAAGGGGAGGCGGATACATACTGTAATGTGTTTTCTCCTTTTACTCTGCTGCGAAGGATTGGAGATCAAAAACTGTTGTCATATATTCAGGAGGATGTCCAGGGAATTCGGGATGTTCTCTGCCGCATGGCGGAAGATATCGGATGGATGGCAGAGCAGATGGTGAGAGATGCAGGGTGTATGGGTATTTTTCTGGCCTTTCAGGGGGCGGAGTCCAATTTTTTAGCCCAAGGCCAGTACGAAGCTCTGGCGGAGGAATCCGACCGCGTGGTGCTGAATGCATCCAATGGGGTTTCTCCTTGGAATATCCTTCATTTCTGCGGCTGGAATCAAGTGAAGAATCGTTTGGAGGTATGGAGAGAATATCCGGGTTGCGCGGTCAATTGGGATACGCATGTGGAAGAGATGACGCTGGCAAAGGGGAGGACATTTTTTGGCATGCGTTCCGTTTTCGGCGGGTTTTCCAACCAAAAAAACGGCATCCTGTACCGGGGAACCAAGCAAGAAGTGGAGAGTGAAGCGGAACGGATCGTCGGTGAGTATGAAACTGTGTGGGGAAATACGGATGGTCTGCTGCTGGGGGCAGACTGCTCATTTCTGCCGGACTTTCAGCCGGAACGATTCCGGTGGGTGACGGATTGGAGCAGAAGAAGCCGTGAAGGAAAGGAGTGATACCATGGATAGAAAACTGTATGAGAGGATTGACCGCTGGATGGAAGCGCATCGGGATGCCATCATCCAGGATATCTGCCGTCTGGTGAGAATCCCCAGTGTTTCAGAGCCAGGCGGGGCGGATGCGCCGTTTGGCCAGGGATGCCGAGACGCGCTGGAGGAAATGCTTCGCTTGGGGGCAGAATATGGATTTCATACCCATAATTATGAAAACCATGTGGGCGCTCTCTGGCTGGAGGACGGCCCCATGGACAATACCATTGGATTCTGGAATCATCTGGATGTGGTGCCTGCCGGGGGAAATTGGGCGTATCCGCCTTTTGAACCCGTGGTGAAGCAGTCCTGGCTCATCGGCAGAGGCGCTCAGGATAACAAGGGACCAGCGGTGGGGATGTTGTATGTCATGCGCTGTCTGAAAGAGCTGGGAGTCCCTCTGAAGCATCGGCTTTGTCTGTTTGTGGGTTGTGATGAAGAGCGAGGCATGGAGGATTTGGAATACTATACCGCCCATTATGAGACGCCGGCGCTGTCCATGATCGCCGACAGCGGATTTCCTGTCTGCTATGGGGAGAAAGGGATCATAGAGGGAAATATGACGGCAAAGCGGCCCCTGAGCTCTGATGTGGAGGACATCAGGGGAGGAACGGTCAGCAATATGATACCGGATTTGGCCCAGGCTACCCTGCGGGGAGAGACGGCCCGACGTGCCATGAAGGTGCTGGGATCTGAGGAGACGTCACCCCATGCGGCCTGTGCGGAGGAAACAGACGGGGTTCAGATCCGGACAAATGGCGGCGGTTCCGTGACGGTGACGGTACGTGGGACAGCCAGACACAGTGCGTTTCCGGAGGGAAGCGTCAATGCCATCCAGAAGCTGTTGGCGCTGCTGGCGGAAAAAGGTGTGTGGTCCGATGCGGATGAAGCTGTGCTGCGGGGATTTCAGGAGGCCAATTCCGACTATTATGGGGAGGCTTTGGGAATTGCTTTTGAAGATGCGGTATCCGGTAAGCTCACCTGTGCCGGGACAGTGGCATCCATGAATGAAGGAATTTTGACCCTCCATTTCAATATTCGCTATTCCATCACCGAAACCCAGGAACATATTTTGGAGGGACTACAGGCATTTTGCGAAACGCATCAATGTGCCTTTCAGCTGCTGCGCGGCAGCGGCCCCAGCTATTTTAACCGGAGCCATCCGGCAGTGGACTTGCTGACCAGTCTTTATAATGCCGTCATGGGGACGGAAGCCGAACCGTTTGTCATGGGTGGCGGTACTTATGCCAGAAAGCTGCCCAATGCGTTTGCATACGGCATCGGTGGTATGCCAAAGACAGAGGAGCAAAAGGAGTGTACCTTGTTTGCCCCGCAGCACGGGGATGCCCACCAGCCGGATGAAGGGCTGTATCTGCCGTCCTTTATGAAGGCTTTGAAGATTTATGCTCTGGCGGTGACAGAGCTGAATCAATTGGAAAGACTGTAGCCGTCAGGGAGCGAAAGCCCTGTTGACTCGGTGATTTTGGGGTTTGTTTTGCGCGCCAGCACAGGAGTTATAAATAAAAAGGCCTGGGATCCTGCAAAACGCGTCCGGAAGCAGTGCAATGGCGAAGGAGGCGGTCAGAAACGACAGCGATTTTGGATCGCCAGGCGGGAAAGAGGAGAGTACGATGAACAAGAGAGAGCGTGTATTAAATGCCATGGATGGGAAACCGGTGGATCGCGTGCCTGTGGGATTTTGGTTCCATTTTCCAGAGGATATGGATTTGAAAAAGGAGTGCGTAAATGCGCACATTGATTTTATCCACCGCTGCGATACGGATTTCCTGAAGATTATGTGTGACGGATATTTTGATTATCCCAATCCCATTATTCCGGAGATCAAGAAGCCGGAGGATTGGTATCAGATGCAGCCCATGGGGAAGGATCACCCCTTCATCCGGGAGCAAGTGGAGCGGGCAAAAGAAATTGTAAAGAAGCTGGACGGAGAGTGCTGTACGTTTTATAATGTATTCTGCCCCATGTCGTATCTGCGGTTCGGAACCTCTGAAGAGCTGCTCATGTCCCATTTGCGGGAAAATCCGGAGGCTGTGATGTATGCCTTTGATGTGATTGCCCAGGATGCCATCACGCTTTCCACGCTGCTCATTCAGGAAGGCGGCTGCGACGGCATTTATTACTGTGTGCAGAATGCGGAAGAATGGCGGTTTACGGCTGAGGAATACCGCAAATATGTGACGCCCAGCGATCGAAAAGTGCTGGAGGCGGTAAATGAGGTCAGCCAGTATAATATTCTTCACTGCTGTGGATGGGCAGGAGATAAAAACCGTATGGAGGTATGGCAGGACTATCCGGCCAAGACCGTCAACTGGGCAGTGTTTGTGGAGGACATGTCCATGAAGGAGGGAAAAACTTTCTTTGACGGTAAGTGTGTGCTTGGCGGGTTTGACAATCGTCCCCAGGGCGTGCTGTATCAAGGGCCCAAGGAGGAGGTTCAGGCATTTACCAGAAAACTTGTGGAGGAGACGGGTACCAGGGGCTTCATCATCGGTGCCGACTGCACCCTTCCCAGAGATATTGATAAAGATCATTTCACCTGGGTGGTGGAAGAAGTCAAAAAGATGGCATGACGCGGTCATTCCATTAAGAAATAAAAAGCGGAACGTCGGCTGTGTCATAACGTTTGACGGGACGGACAGCAGAACGATAGATTGGAGGATATATGAGTTATACAGCAAAAAAACAGCGATACGATACCATGGAATATCGCCGCTGCGGCGAAAGCGGCCTGAAGCTTCCGGCCATGTCTGTGGGACTTTGGCACAATTTTGGATATGAGAGCAATTATGAGAATGCTAAAAATATTATTCTCACCAGCTTTGATGCAGGGATTACCCATTTCGATCTGGCCAACAATTACGGGCCGCCGGCGGGATCGGCGGAGGAAATGTTTGGCAAAATCCTGCATACAGAATTGGCTGCTTACCGGGACGAGCTGGTGATTTCCACCAAAGCCGGATACGGCATGTGGGACGGCCCCTATGGGGATGGGGGAAGCAAGAAATATTTGGTCAGCTCCCTGGATCAAAGCCTGAAACGGATGGGACTGGACTACGTGGATATTTTCTACCATCACAGGCCGGACAGTGAGACGCCCATCTGGGAAACCATGGACGCGCTGGCAGGGATTTTGCGCCAGGGAAAAGCCCTCTACATTGGTTTGTCCAATTACAATCCAAAGCAGCTTCGGGAAGCATCTGCCTGCTTGAAATCCATGGGTGTACGCTGTCTGATTCATCAGCATAATTATTCCATGTTTGACCAGAAAAGCCGCCAGCTGATTCCTGTGCTGCAGGAGGAAGGTATAGGCGCCATTGCATTTTGTCCGCTGGCCCAGGGTCTTTTGACGGATAAGTATATCCACGGGATTCCAGCCGATTCCAGAGCGGCGGGACACAGCGCGTTTCTGGGAAAAGACGCCGTGACTCCTCAGGTGGTGGATAAGGTGGTGCGTTTGGCCAAGGTGGCGCAGCGCCGGGGCCAGAAAATTTCTCAGATGGCATTGATCTGGGCGCTGCAAACGGGAAGGCTGACTTCTGTGATCTTGGGAGCCAGCAGGCCGTCACAGATCACGGAAAATGTGGAGGCTTTGAGAAATCCCGTGCTTACAGAAGAGGAATTGAGAGAAATCGATGAAATTCTCGGCTAGAACAGCAGAATAGGACAGGAAAAGGCCCCGCGTATGGCGGGGCCCCGCTGCGGTATGGCAGGTGTGCGGCAGAAGAAAGAATAAAGTGAGGATGAATATATGGAACAGAAGCAGTATCAGCAGATTATCAAGGTTCTGAATCAGGAATTGGTTCCGGCGCTGGGGTGTACGGAGCCCATTGCGATTGCCTATGCGGCGGCAAAGGCCAGAGAAATATTGGGAGAGATGCCGGAGCATATAATGGCCAGATGTTCCGGAAATATCATCAAAAATGTAAAGGGCGTCATCGTCCCCTCCACGGGAAATATGAGGGGCATCGAGACCAGCGCCATACTGGGAGCGCTGGCCGGGGACGCCGACGCCAGGCTGGAAGTGTTGGAAAAGGTGACAAAACAGGATGTGGAACAGACCAGAGAACTGCTGGAGCGGGGCATGTGTGAGATCGCCCTGATTCCCGGCGGAGCCAATCTCCAGATCATCATTGAAGCTGACGCCGGAGAAGATCACGCAGAAGTGGAGATTCGGGATCAACACACCAACATTGTACGCATGGAGAAAAATGGACAAATCCTTTTTGAAAAGACAGAAGGAGGAAAAATGGCAGAAGCCGCTCCCGCGTTGAATCTGACGCTCCAGGAGATTTATGATTTTGCCAACCAGGTGCGGATCCAGGATGTGAAAGAGGTGCTGGACCGCCAGATCCAGTACAATACCGACATCGCTGCTGAGGGATTGGCCAATTCCTATGGGGCCAATGTGGGAAAGACCATTCTGAAAAATTACGGAAATGATGTAAAAAATCTGGCAAAAGCGTTCCCTGCCGCCGGTTCCGATGCCCGTATGGGCGGCTGTATGAAGCCGGTGGTCATCAATTCCGGCAGCGGAAACCAGGGAATGACGGTTTCTCTGCCGGTGATCGTTTATGCCAAATATCTAAAGGTGTCCCAGGAAACCCTGTATCGCGCCCTGGTGCTGAGTAATCTGGTGGCCATTCATCTGAAATCCGGAATCGGCAAATTGTCTGCCTACTGCGGAGCCGTCAGCGCCGCCTGCGGCAGCGGGGCGGCCATTACCTATTTGCATGGGGCGCCGCTGGAGGTCATCGAGAAGACCATCACCAACACCATCGGAAACATATCCGGTATGGTCTGCGATGGGGCCAAGTCCTCCTGTGCGGCCAAGATTGCGTCGGCAGTGGACGCCGCTGTCATGGGGCATTACATGGCCATGGACAACAATACCTTCGGCCCAGGCGAGGGACTGGTGAAGGACGATGTGGAGAAGACCATTGAAACAGTCAGCACCATGGGCCGGGAAGGCATGAAGCAGACGGATCAGGAGATCTTGGAGCTGATGATTCATTGATAGATAATGAGGGACATGAATCCATTATATGTTTGTGGATATCTGGTAAGATGGCAGTGTGAAAGAATGCCATAAGAAAGGGAGGGAGCTGCTGTGACCACGCAAGATACAAAAATAAAATACCGCAGACTGGATAAGGAGGAAATCTCCTTGGATTTGTTCGCTGGATTTGAGCGGCGCCAGGAGGTGACCAAGTGCTGGAGGAAGGAAGATGGCAGATGGGTAGTGAAGGACATTGCATTTGTGGATCAGTGGAGTCAAGATGAATACCGGTTTCTGGTGCGGTGTCTGGTGGGAACCATCTGCCATGGCGGGATGGTCTGCGGCGCGTTTCTCGGAGATGTGCTGAAGGGATTTGTATCTGTGGAGGGAGAAAAAATAGGGTCCAGGGGACAATATATGGATCTGACCAGCCTTCATGTTTCCCTGGATCTGAGGGGAAACGGTGTGGGAACGGCCCTTTTCCAGAGGGCGGCGGCGTGGGCTAGGCAGCAGGGGGCAGAGAAGCTGTACATTTCCGGCCATTCCGCTGTGGAGACACAGGCATTTTATCGGGCCATGGGCTGTGTGGAAGCGGAGGAATATCAGAAAAAACATACGGAGCTGGAACCCTGTGACTGCCAGCTGGAATACCGGCTCTAAAATGG
>CAJFUP010000183.1 GCA_904420225.1 uncultured Lachnospiraceae bacterium | reverse complement strand
ATCCGCATCCACCTCCTGACAATCCGGTCATACCGGGGCTTTACCTCGCTGGAATCAAGCCTGCAAACCTGTTTCGCAATTACCTAGTACCATCTGATTCTGTAAAAAGTGTCTTCGTTATTTCTACCCTTTTGTCCTGTTTATTATACACGATTCGGGACGAAATCCGCAATCACCACCGGCATGGGAATAAGCGGCCCGATCTTGTCCTACACTTCCGCCCTCTCTTCTATCTTGCGGCCTTTTGGCAAATGAAATATAATAAAAAATGTTGTCGGAGGCAGGAACTGCATGAGACGCAAAAAGTCAACAGAGGGATGCGGTCAGCCCCACCGATGGACGATATGGCTGCGAAAGGAACGGATATATGAAGATTTTAGAGGAAATGAAAATGAGAGAAGAGACTTACCGGATACGGATCGCCAATGAACAGGACGCGGAACAGATACAGAATATCTATGCCCCCTATGTGGAACATACCGCCATCACCTTTGAATATGACGTTCCCAGTCTTGAGGAGATGAAAGGACGCATACAGCGCACCCTGGAGAAATATCCCTATATTGTGGCGGAGTCCCGGGAAGAGGGGGACGGCGGTGAAATCCTGGGATATGCCTACGCCGGTCCTTTCGTGGGAAGAGCTGCCTATAACTGGGCTGCAGAATTGAGCATTTACGTGAAGGAGGGGAATCGAAAGCGCGGCATTGGCAGAAAACTTTATGAGACCATGGAAATGCTTTGCCGTGCTCAAAATATCCTTAATTTGAATGCATGCATTGCCTATCCAGAAAAAGAAGATGAGCACCTGACAAAAAACAGTGTAGAATTTCATACTCATATGGGGTATACCATGGTTGGAAAATTCCATAAATGCGGATATAAATTTGATACCTGGTATCATATGGTATGGATGGAAAAAATGCTTGGCCCCCACCAGACGCCTCCTGCTCCGGTGATCTGGTTCCCACAGCTTCTGACACATATTGCCACTGATATCTGATGGAAAAATTTTACCTCTAATCCTTAGAAATGGAACTATCCCGTGAATCCCAGGCTTTTTATCGCTTTGGGATATCACGGGATACTCTTAAACCCCATAATTACTTTCCTCCTTTGTCTTTCAAAGCTGTCTTAAAATTCCGTCCCCTTGATGTGAGAAGCATTTCCAGCTCTCACTTCTTCCTATTTCCCGATACCCACATCACTCCTTTCTTCAATCAGACAGATATACGTGTTTCTATGTTATCATTTATCCACAAAACATATGGTAAATAATCTCAATAATTGTCATTTCCAACCATAAATTTAAACACATCATATCCAATATACTGGTTTTCGTCTATCTGTATATTGATATTAGATGAAATATATTGATATCTCCTGGTTCGAATTCCTGCACTGTGGACATTGTATCAGAAGTATGGTACCATAAGAAAAATATTCCCAAAGGAGGCATTTCCCATGGATTATCCCATTGATCTTTCCGGCGTCTGTCTGGAAACCCAGCGCCTGATCCTGCGCCCCTGGCGCCAAGCCGATCTGGATGATTTATACTCCTATGCATCCGTGGAAGGGGTGGGAGAAATGGCAGGATGGCCGCATCATCAAAGCCGAGAAGAGTCTCAGAAAATTCTGGATTCCTTTATCGCTGAAAAAAATGTATTTGCCCTGGTTCTAAAAGAAACGGATCACGTCATCGGATCCCTGGGCCTACACCCCTCCTGGGCGGCTCAGGATGACAGGTACAAACATCTAAAATCCAAAGAAATCGGCTATGTGCTCTCCAAAGAATATTGGGGAAAAGGGCTAATGCCGGAAGCCGTAAAGGCTGCAATCTCCCACTGTTTCTTCACCTGCGGTGTGGATATGCTGACATGCGGCCATTTTGAGGAAAACGTCCAGTCCAAACGGGTCATTGAAAAATGCGGGTTTTCCTTTGCCCAAAAAAACAATTATAATGTTGAGCAGCTCCAAACGCATCTCTCCTGTCTGGAGTACATCCTGATGCGCCCGGAAGCAGGAAGGTGAGGGGAATCCCCTCACCACTCCCGCTTCCTCCACATTTCCACGCTACTTCTCTTGCGGTTTCTGAATTTCATCGCTCACATCTGCCTGGCCATCGACAGCCGATTTCTCTCCATTTCCGTCATTATTTGTCTTACCACTGCTATTTCCTTCATTTTTTGTTTCACCAGTTCCTCTCATTTGTTTGATCATCTGATGCACATACGTGCTGAGTCCCGCCACCATGACGCCCTGGGTGAGGCCGGTAAATATGGCCAAAGCCACATCTTTGCCTCCCTCCACGGAACTGGTGGCAAACACATACAGCATACAGATCAGGATACCCACTGCCCCGTTGATCAGGGGAATATATTTGCAGTCTGTAAGGCCGCTTTTTTTGATTCCCACCCCCAGAAAATACAGGACCACAGATACCACTGCCAGCTCCGGTTTGATATAATCAACAAGTTCCATGATTTCCTTTCCGCATCGGCTCAGGCCGAAGCCATTTACTAAAATGTAGAGAACCTGACAGAAAAAGAATTGCTCTATCCTCCATACCAGCAGCCCTTTTCTCCCTGTCCTCCCAATACTATCCTATGATACCAAGTGAAAAAGGTCATGCCTTGCCATATCAATATATTTCATCTTTTATCAATATGTCGATAGACGGAACCATCCTTCTCAGGTATCATTTGTTTAGCTATTCTTTTTGAGTGGACCATGGCCGCTCTTTCATTCCGGAAGTCTGTGTCTGCGCGGCATACGCAGACTCCCTATGCCAACAAGCCGCGCAGAAATGGAGCATGCAATGAGTGAAACATTTTTACTGGGATGAACATGCAGTGGAGGAAGACCTGCGCACACTGAAGGAAAATGAAATCGAGATTCTTCGCGTCTTCCCCAATTGGCGCGATTTTCAGCCCGTGGAGCAATTATACGGAAGCAGCGGCCAGCCAAGGCAGCT
>CAJFUP010000182.1 GCA_904420225.1 uncultured Lachnospiraceae bacterium | reverse complement strand
GCCTTCGCCGCCGCCACCAAATTTATAACAAAACCATGGAATTGGTGGAGCGTCTGGAGAGGGAGGGGCGGGTTTTTGTTTTTCGTCCCAGTCAGGTATTGGTGGGCAGGACAGAGGAAAATCCTGGAAAACTCAACGCTTTCTACCGTCAAGGGTATGAAATGGCGCAAAACCGGATGGAAGAATTGGAAAAATTTTTAAAGTGAGGAAAAGATGGATCATTTGAAAATTGAGAGAATCAATGAATTGGCCAGGAAACAGAAAGAAGAGGGATTGACGCCGGAGGAGGCCATGGAGCAGGCTGTGCTGAGAAGGGAGTACATTGAGGCTGTGAAAGAAAATTTAAGGGCCTCTCTGCACCGTATGAAGATTCAAAATCCGGACGGCAGCGTCATCGATGTGGGAAAGCGCCACGAAGAAAAAATGAGAAAGAAAGATTAGTTGCCAGCATGGAGCAGAGGATAGAGGAAGAAAAAAATGCGCTCCGGGAAAAAGCCAGATGGAAAAGAAGCCTGGTTTGCCGAAAGAAAAAGGATCCGGCAGTGGCCGTCCGCCTATTTTGCACAGAAAGCTTCAAAGAAGCAGAGACGGTGTTTGTCTATGTTTCTTTCCGGGATGAGGTGGATACCCATGGCATCATAGAAAAGGCATGGGAGGATGGGAAAAAGGTGGCTTGTCCGCGGGTGACAAAACAGGGGATGGTGTTTCATTTGACAACATCTTGGCAGGACTTTGATCGGGGATATATGGGCATTTTGGAGCCCAATGCCGCTTTGCCGGTGGCTACGCCTGAACCTGGCAAAAGACAGCTGATGATCATGCCGGGGTTGGCTTTTGATGACGCATGCCGAAGGCTGGGTTATGGAGGCGGCTACTATGACAGGTATCTGGAGACGCGCCGGGGGATGATACCCACGGTGGCTTTGGCATACACGGAACAGTTATTTGAAAAGCTACCGGCTGCAGAATGGGATTTTCGGCCGGACATGGTGATCACAGAGGAGGGAATCATTTATGGATCTGATGAAAATGGGACAGCACGCCCGCGAGGCGTCGGCGCTGTTGAATACTATGGGGACATCTAAAAAGAATGAAGCTTTGCTGAAGACAGCCGCTTTACTGTGTGAAAAATCCCAAGAAATACTGGAAGCCAATGGGAGAGATGTGCAGCGGGCAAAATTGGCGGGCATGAGCCCATCTTTAGTGGATCGGCTTGCCCTTTCCCAAGCACGCATTGAAGCGATGGCAGAGGGGATACGTCAGGTGGCGGCTTTGGAGGATCCAGTGGGCGAGGTGATTTCCATGAAAACCCGTCCCAATGGTCTAATCATCGGACAAAAGCGGGTGCCAATGGGCGTCATAGGTATCATATATGAATCCCGTCCCAATGTGACGGCGGATGCCTTTGCTCTCTGCTTTAAGGCCGGGAATGCTGTGATTCTTCGGGGAGGAAGCGATGCCATTGATTCCAACAAGGCCATTGTGGCAGTGATCAAAGAAGCCCTCCGCTCAGTAAGCGTGGAGGAAAATAGTATCCAGCTGGTGACAGATACGGATAGGGAAACCGCCAGACAAATGATGCGCCTAAAAGAATATATTGATGTGCTGATTCCGCGGGGCGGCGCAGGCTTAATCCGAACGGTGGTGGAAAACAGCATTGTTCCCGTCATTGAGACAGGGACTGGAAATTGTCATATATATGTTGACGAAACGGCAGATTTGGATATGGCAGTTTCCATTGTATTCAATGCCAAAACCCAGAGAACTGGGGTCTGCAATGCCTGCGAATCCCTGGTGGTTCACCGATCTGTGGAAAAGGAATTTTTGGATAGACTGGTGAAAAGACTGAAGGAAAAGCCAGTGACTCTGTATGGGGATGAGGCTGCCAGAGAAGCCCATGATGCCGTTCTCCCCGCCGCAGAGGAAGATTGGGGACGGGAGTATCTGGATTATAAGCTTTCTGTGCGGACAGTGGATTCCATTGAGGAAGCCATTGCCCATATCAATCGCTATAACACAGGCCATTCAGAGGCTATTGTTACCAGATCGTATGAAAATGCCCAGAAGTTCCTGAATGAAGTGGATGCCGCAGCAGTCTATGTCAATGCTTCCACTCGCTTTACAGACGGATTCGAATTTGGTTTCGGCGCGGAGATCGGTATCAGCACCCAAAAACTCCATGCCAGAGGCCCCATGGGGCTTAAAGAGCTGACTTCTACGAAATATATTATTTATGGAAACGGTCAGGTGCGCCCCTGAAATGGAATACAGAGAGGGAGGAAACAGATGAATCCATTTTATGATAAGCTTTTGCGCTGTTATGAATGTCTCAGAGAGAAAACATCTTTTGAACCGGTGACAGCTGTGGTGCTGGGATCGGGACTGGGCGGATATGCCGATGAGATGGAACAGGTGGCGTCAGTGGAATATAGGGAGATCCAAGGATTTCCTGTATCCACCGTACCTGGACACAGAGGCCGGTTTGTATTTGGATATGTGGAGGATGTTCCTGTGGTGGTTATGCAGGGGCGTGTTCACTACTATGAGGGATATGATATTCACGATGTAGTGCTTCCCATCCGTCTTATGAAGCTTATGGGAGCGGAGAATCTTTTGCTGACCAATGCTGCGGGAGGAATTCAGGAGGGGATGCAGCCCGGGGATTTTATGATGATTGAGGATCATATTACCCAGTTTGTTCCCTCGCCTTTGACGGGGCCAAATGTGGAGAGTCTGGGAGAGCGCTTTCCTGATATGAGCCAAGTATATGATCAGGGGATAAGGAAAGTTATTGCCGAGACAGCCAAGCGGTTGGAGATTGATCTGAAGCGCGGGGTATATATTCAGTTTACAGGGCCAAATTTTGAGACGCCAGCGGAAATTCGCATGGCCAGAACACTGGGGGCCGATGCTGTCGGCATGAGTACAGCGGTGGAAGCCATGGCTGCCAGGCATATGGGAATGCGTGTGGGAGGTATCTCTGTCATTTCCAATCTTGCCTGCGGCATCAGTCCCATGCCTTTAAGTCATGAGGAAGTCCAGATGGCGGCCGATGAGGCGGCGCCGTATTTTAAGCGGCTGCTGACCCAGGTGATCAGCGGACTTTCCAGAGAGTTATGAGGGAGACCGTATGAATATCAGAATCTACAATGCGGAAATTCTCACCATGCAGGATGCGGTAAAACCTGTTTGGGGAGAGCTGTGGATCCAGAATGGGATTTTAACTCTGGTGGGAGATGTGCCTGCGGACAGGGAAAGCCCTTACTGGGATCGTCAGATAGATGCCAGGGGCAATTTGGTGATTCCCGGCTTTAAAAATGCCCATACCCATTCTCCCATGACTTTTTTGCGTTCCTACGCAGACGATCTTCCCCTGCAGGAATGGCTGACAAAATTGGTGTTTCCCATGGAAGCCAAGCTGACAGAGGAGGATGCGTATCATTTGTCAAAATTGGCCATTATGGAATACGTCAGCAGCGGCATGACAGCCAACTTTGATATGTATTTTTATCCGGATGCCTGTCTTCAGGCCTCTGTGGACTGTGGGTTCCGTACGGTTCGCTGTGGTGAGATCAACGGAGATGAGAGGGATGCGGAAAATAAATTGGCTTACTTGGAGGAAACGTATGCCAAGTGGAATCGAAGACACGCTCTGGTCAGTGCCAGGTTGGGCTTCCATGCTGAATATACCACATGCCGTTCCATCATGGAGGGAGTGGCGGAACTCTCCCGCAAATATCATTCTCCAGTCTATATGCACAATTCAGAGACCAGACAGGAGGTGGAGGGCTGTCTTAAGCGATACGGTGTGACGCCTACCCGTCTCATGGATGATATGGGTATGTTTTCCCATGGCGGCGGCGGGTTTCATTGTGTTTGGCTAAATAGAGAGGATCAGGAGATTTTTCGGAAAAGACAACTGTCCGTCATTACCTGTCCCGGTTCCAATGTAAAGCTGGCCAGCGGTATTGCTCCTTTGACCGATTATCTGGAGGCAGGCATCAATGTGGCCATAGGAACCGACGGACCAGCCAGCAACAATTGTCTGGATATGTTCCGTGAAATGTTTTTGGCCACAGGACTTCAAAAGATCCGCACAGGAGACGCCGCAGCCCTGGATGCCATACAGGTTCTTCGTATGGCCACAGTGGGAGGAGCCGCGGCCATGGGGCTGACTCAGAGTGATTGTCTGGCTGAAGGCAAATGGGCAGATTTGGCCATAATCGATTTGTCCATGCCCAATATGCAGCCGCATAATCATTTGGTGAAAAATTTGGTATACAGCGGCAGTAAAATCAATGTGAAAATGACCATGGTTGCCGGGCGTATCCTGTATGAAAATGGAGAATACTTCATCGGCCAGGAGCCGGAAAAAATATTTGAAAAGGCCAATGGCGTTATTCGGCGCATGCGCCAGTGACGGATGCAAAATGGACAGTTGCCGCGCAAAACAGCCGTTGGCGACTGTTGAGATTGGATGAATCATGCTGGTTAAGTGAGTGGAGGAAAGGACATGGAGATATGGATTTATATTGCCATTGCGGTTGTTTTGGTGGCAGTATTGATTTACCGTATTGTAACGAGAGAAAAAAGAAGACGGAAAAAATATTTGCTGGCAGTGGTAAAGAGCTGGGGGCAGATACCGGACAGAGAATATGAATATGATGAATTTCAGGGAATCAGCAGCTATTTCAATAAGACGAAAGGGAATCAGTTCTATATTGACGATATCACCTGGAATGATTTGGATATGGATTCTATTTTTATGTCCCTCAATAACACCCAGTCTTCCATTGGCGAAGAGTATCTTTATAAGATGCTGCGTATGCCCTGCTTTGATAAATGGTCTCTCAGCGAGAGAAACCGCGTCATTGAGTTTTTCCGCACCCATGAGAAAGAGCGTCTGGAATACCAGATAGATATCGCTCATGTGGGGAGGACAAAAAAAATTTCTCTTTATGATTATATCAGTAATTTCGCTGAGCTGGAAAATGAAGGGAATTTCCGCCACTATCTCCATATCCTGCTGATTGCGGTGGCGGTATATACGCTGTTTATCAGCCCGTCGGTGGGGATTCTTGCCCTGATTTTTGTGCTGGGCTTTAACATTTATCAGTATTTCAAAACAAAAATGAAAATAGAGCCGTATTTCGTCTGTGTGGGCGCAATCACACGCCTGCTGCGCTGCTGCGAATATCTGGGCAGACATACAGAGCCGGAGCTGTCGGTGTATCTGGATGCCGTTCGGGAGGGAACGAAGCGCCTCGCTTCGCTGAAAAAAGATGCAAAATACATTGGAACCGGCGACAAATTGACCGAGGATATCGGCGAGATGCTCATGGATTATATTCGCATGTTTACTCATATTGACTTGATCAAGTTCAACAGCATGCTGGGGAAGGTTCAGAAAGAGATTAAAACCATACGTTCACTCATTGAAATCATCGGCCAGCTGGAAGCGTTTATTGCTGTGGCCTCCTACCGAGAGGCTCTTCCCTTTTACTGTCGGGGCGATCTGATGGAGGAGAAGGGAACGGTGCTGGAGGCCAAGGATATGTATCATCCGCTGGTGGAAGAACCGGTGGCCAACAGTATTTACGAAAATCGGCCGGTTTTGATTACGGGTTCCAATGCCTCCGGAAAGTCTACATTTTTGAAGACTACAGCCATCTGTGCCATTTTGGCGCAGACAGTGGATACGGTACCCGCGCATTCCTATCATGCCAATTTCTTTCGCGTGTATTCATCCATGGCTTTAAAGGATAACCTTCAGGGCAATGAAAGCTACTATATGGTGGAAATCCGCTCTCTGAAGCGTATCATGGACGCGGAGAAAGAAGAGGGAGCGTCAGTGCTGTGTTTTGTGGATGAGGTGCTGCGGGGAACCAACACGGTGGAGCGCATCGCGGCATCCTCCAGGATCCTCCAAAGTCTGGCAAAGAATCATGTCATGTGTTTTGCGGCGACTCATGATATTGAATTGACGCAGCTTTTGGCGTCTTGTTTCTCCAATTATCATTTCAAGGAGGAGATTGTGGACGATGATATTTTGTTCAATTACAAACTGAACAAGGGAAGCGCCACCACCAGAAATGCCATTCGTTTGCTGAAAATCATGGGATACGATGAAGAAGTCATAGAAGAGGCGGAAAAAACAGCGCAGCATTTCCTGGAAACAGGAGTATGGCAGATGTAGATTTGGGAGGAAATGAGTGGATGAAAGTGACCATTTATACCGATGGATCAGCAAGGGGGAATCCGGATGGCCCCGGAGGATACGGTACTGTACTGCATTATGTGGATCCCAAAGGACAGCTCCATGTAAAGGAACTGTCCGGTGGGTATGAGAGAACCACCAATAACCGTATGGAATTGATGGCTGCCATTGCTGGGTTGGAAGCGCTGAACCGTCCCTGTGAGGTGGATTTGTACTCGGATTCCCAGTATTTGGTGAAGGCATTCAATGAACACTGGGTAGATGGCTGGATTAAGAAAGGATGGAAGAGGGGGAAAAATGAGCCAGTGAAAAATGTGGATCTTTGGCGCCGTCTGCTGGAGGCCAAGAATCCGCATCAGGTGACGTTCCACTGGGTCAAGGGACATGCGGGCCATGAAATGAACGAACGGTGTGATTTCCTGGCCACTTCGGCTGCAGACGGAACGCATCTGATGAAAGATGAAGGGATTCAATAGAGAGTGGGAGAATCAAGAGGAAGGGAGATGGCTTTCATTTTTGCCAGATCATCCATTTGATGGGTGGTAAAAATGAGAGTGCGGTTTCCTTTCCTTTTTTTTATGTAAGTTATAACGTGATTTTTGGTATCCTCATCCAAGCCGGTGAAAGGTTCGTCCATGAGAATGGCGTCGCTGGGAGAAAGCATGGCGCGGCAAATGGCACATCGACGTTTCATACCGCCGCTGAGGGCAGAGACCGGCTGATTCAGGGAATCCCAGGGAAGAATCAGGGATAATTCTCCCGCCGCGATATTTTTTCTTTTATACTTGGAGCCGTACAATTCCCAGGGAAACGGAAGATTCCAGTCTTTCTCACGCCTGGGGAGAACAAGAGCCGCGTTTTGGACGGCGGAGTAGGATTCCAGCAGTCGATTTTCCTGGAAGACGGCGCTGAAGCGGCCGCGGGTACATGTCCCCTTGTCCGCTGTTTCCAATCCCAGGATGATGCGAAGAAGTGTGGTTTTTCCGCAGCCGGAGGGTCCTGTGACGGCATAGGTTTCTCCGGAGCGAAAGCGGTATGTCAGACCCCGCAGCACAGGGGACTGATAGGATTTCTGGATTTGATGTAAGAAAATATCCATGACCGGTTCCTTTCTTATTTTTTCAGTGGAAGTACAGAGCAATCATCGGAGGCTGTTTTGCATCTATTCAGCAGATTCAGCAGGAAGAAAATCATGCGCTCAAAAAGAGCGCACAGGAGGATGACCACCAGAGTCCAGGCAAAGAGATCGGCAGTATTCAAAGAAATTTTTGCCATATAGAGGCGTTCTCCTATGGAGTAGTCTGGTGTGCCAATGACTTCTGCGGCGATGCCGGATTTGAAGCTTAAGCCCATGGCAGTTTTACATGCGCTGATGAGATAGGGAAGCAGAGCTTGCCGGTACAGATAAAAGATTTTGGTTAAAAGCGGCAGGTGAAACACTCTGGCCATTTCCAAAAGAGAAGAATCTGTGCTGGAGAGACCGTCTATGGTGCCGCTGTAAATCATGGGAAATACCACGATAAAAGAAATCAGAACAGCGAGGTTTCTGGAACCCGCCCATATGAGGGCCAAAATCACGAAAGAGGCCACGGGAACTGATTTCATGGTGAGGATCAGGGGGTTTAAAAGATCCCGGAGAAAGGAACATTGAAAGCTTAACGCCCCCAGGAAAATACCGGCAAAAAAAGCCAGAAGAAATCCGCCGCCGATGCGAAGGAAAGAAGATCCTGCTGTCTGCCAAAAACGGAGAGTTGGAAGCTGGGCAGCCAGGGCTTTTAGGACTTCCAGGGGACCCACCAGAAAAATACTGTTATCAATGAAAAAGCTGGCTGTCTGCCAGACAGCCAGCCAAAAAAGAAGAAACAAACATGTGCGCATCCTGCTTTTTTGCATGATCAGAGCCCTCACGGAAGAATATGATAAAAGGAATCGTCGGGAAGAGAGCCGCCCACCGACGCGGGATCCTGCTCAAACAGCACATTTAAATATCCGCTCAGGGCATCTTTCATTTCCTGACCGTCTATGTACGTGATGTTGCACGCGGGAATGGCTTTTTGGGCTACGGCTGCCTGCTCCACAATACCAAGGTCAGCAATGAGTGCGGCTGCCTCCTCCGGATGTTCATTGGTATATTGGGAAGAAGCTTCGTGCTCATCCATGAATGTGGAAACGGCATCGGGATATTCTTCCAAAAAAGCATTGCGTACAATGGTAACGCCGGTAACCAGTCGGCTGCCATTATCATCTGCCTGAAGTTTATCCCATTCTTCGGTGAGATCCAGGACTGGGGAGAGCGCCTCATTCTGCGCGCAGGCCACAGTTGCGAAGGGCTGGGGAAGCAGGCCCACCGCATCCGGCTGCTCCTTTAAAATGGCGGCAATCTCGGCGGATTCGGACTTGTACTCCAGAGTTACATCGCCGTCAGAAAGCCCATTGCCTTCCAGAACATATTGGAGGGCATAATCCGGTGTTGTACCTTTCCCCGTCAGATAGATGGTTTTTCCATTTAAATCCGATATGGAGGCGACGGAAGAATCGCCTGTGACCACGTAGAGAACGCCTAAAGTATTGATATCAATGACAGACACGGCATGTTCCGTTTTTTCATACAGGACAGCCGCCAGATTGGCAGGTACCAGGGCGATGTCCACTTTCTCTCCAGCCACCAGCGCGGACAGCTCATCGGCAGCCGTCACCATCTGAAATTCGTATTGATTTCCCGCATTTCCCGCTTCATTGTTTTGCATCAGGGAAACCAGCCCCATGGAGGTGGGGCCTTTGAGAGAACCAACAGAAACAGTGACGCCGCTGTTGGGTGTTTTTGTCTCTTGGGCGGTGCTGTTTACGGCAGATTCTGCCTCGGAAGATTCATTGGCGGAGACGGCTTTTGTGTCCT
>CAJFUP010000181.1 GCA_904420225.1 uncultured Lachnospiraceae bacterium | reverse complement strand
CTGGCCACGGAGACTTACTGGAAGACCACAGGGGAAACTGGTGGATGGTGCATCTGGGGATTCGACTGTCCAGGCGCACCATGACCACATTGGGACGGGAAACCTTCCTGATGCCGGTCATGTGGAAGCAGGGATGGCCCTGGATCAGTGAGACAAAGCGTTCTCTCCTGGAGGTGGAGGGGCCAGTCTTTGGGGAGCAGAAAGAAGCGCCCCAATGGCACGCAGATTTCACAAAAAAGGAGTGGGATCCCCGCTTTGTGTGGCTGAGAAGCAGAAAAGAACTGAATGCAAAACAACGAAATGGCAGCATGATTCTGCATCCGGCCAAAAGAAAAAAGGGACAAGTAAGCGGGTTTATGGGGATGCGTCCCATGGATTTTGCCTGCGAGGTGGGAGCCACATTTTCCTTTGATCCCAAAACGGAGTGGGAAGAGGCCGGCCTGATGATTTATCTGGCATCGGAGTTTCACTACCGGATTGGAAAACAGAAGAGAAACGACGGCGTATATCTGATCATGGAGCGCACGGCGGAAGATATGGTACAGCGGGTTTTGGAGCAGAAAATCGGACCAGGTCCCCTCTCTGTCCGTATTCAAACAGGAAAAGAGATGGATTCTTTTTGGGTTCGGGAAGAGGGAAAGGACTGGGATATGATAGGACCGCTGTCCAATCGCTTTTTGTCCTGCGAAGTGTCGGGGAGATGTTTTACGGGCACATTGATCGGCCTGTACGCATGGAGCATAGAAGATACAGACTCGCAAATGGAAGTGACCGATTTTTATCAAAAATGTATATGACGGTGAAGGAAGGGAAACAATCATGCAATTCGATCATATGGAATTTCACAATGTGGAAGAGATGAAGCAGACCCCCAAAGGATATGCCATGCTCCGACTGCCGGAGCGCGTGCGGGAGAAAATGAATCCGGGGGTTAGGGACAGTATGGCTTCCACCGGTGTGGAGATCCGCTTTAAGATGAAATCCGATGTGGTCAGTCTGTATCTCTGCGCGGACCCGGCCCAAGAGGCTCAGCCTGCGTATATTTATTATGGTTCCTTCCAGGGAGGCTGGCAGAATTCTTCCCGGATGATAGGGACGGAAAAGACGAAATTGATGGTGAAAAAGCCGGACAATCTGGCCGATTTAAAGTATATGTCAAAGGAATTGAAATTGGGCTTTGATCCAGAGGTAGTCCGGGTGATCCTGCCCTATGTGAACTGCTATTATTTGGGCGTAGAGGGGGAAGTGGAGCCGCCCAGGAGGGAGGAAATGCCGAAACGGGTATATTTGGCCTACGGCTCCTCCATCACCCATGGGAGTCTCGCACTGGGAGCTCCCTATACCTATCCTTTCCGAATTGCCCAAAAGATGAGTTGTGACTATATCAATTTGGGGTTTGCTGGGAGTGCGCAGATGGAGCAGGCCATGGCAGAGTACATCATTTCCAGAAAGGATTGGGATTTTGCCTCGGTGGAAATGGGAATTAACATGTGTAATGAGAATTTTACGGCAAATGATTTTGAGGAGCGCATCTGCCGATTTGTGCCGATTCTGGACAGGGATTCCAGACCCATATTTGCCACGGATATTTTCGGCTGCAACCGGCAGGAGCGCCAGCAGACGGTGACACAGTATCGAGAGATCGTAAGAAAGTATGTGGAAGGGACACATCTTGTTTACACCAATGGGCTGGAACTTTTGAACTGTCCGGCTTATGTCTCGCAGGACGACACCCATCCGTCCTTGGAGGGAATCCAGGAGATCGCGAAAGTATGGTGTGGGATCATGAAACGGGCGTTGGAATAAGGATGCTGCGGCCGGGGAGCGGTTAAACGCAAAAGCATGGGATTTGCGCCCCAGGAGAAGGAGGACGAGATGACAGAACAGGAATTAAGACAATTATTGAAGGATATGTCACTGGAGGAAAAAGTGTTCCAGATGGTGCAGCTTCCAGGACAAAATTTTGATACCAGTGCGGCCGTCACCGGCTATGCCGACAGGCAGGATCAGAATGATCCCCTGCTTTCCCAGGCAGGCAGTACTCTGGGGATTTTTGGGGCGGCCAAGCTGAAAGCCATTCAGGATACTTACATGGAGAAACAGCCTCACCATATTCCGCTGCTGTTTATGCTGGATGTGATCCACGGGTATGAGACGGCGTTTCCGTGCCCGCTGGGACTGGGCGCCACCTTTGCTCCAAAGATAGCGGAAACCTGCGCGCAGGTGTCAGCCAGGGAAGCGGCGGCGGGCGGGATTCACGTGACCTTTTCCCCCATGGCGGATTTGGCCAGGGATGCCAGATGGGGCCGGGTCATGGAGTCCACTGGTGAGGATCCGTATCTCAATAGTCAGATGGCGGCGGCCATGGTGCGGGGATTTCAGGGAGAAGATGTGAAAGAGCCGGGACAGGTGGCTTCCTGTGTCAAGCATTTTGCCGCCTATGGAGCTGCTGCTGCCGGGTTGGATTACTCCAATGTGGAATTGTCCCGTCATACTCTGCGGGAATATTATCTGGGCGCTTATGGGGCGGCTGTGGAGGCGGGCTGTGAGATGGTGATGACATCCTTCAACAGTTGGAATGGAATTCCCTGCACAGGAAATCCCTGGCTGATGAAAGATGTGCTGCGCCGGGAAATGGGATTTGACGGGGTTTTGATCTCTGACTGGGGAGCCGTGGGCGAGATGGTCAACCACGGAATCTGCGAAGATTTGGAACAGGCTGCCCAAAAGGCGGCGGAGGCGGGAGTGGACATTGACATGTGCGCCGACGCCTATGCCCGGCATTTGGCGCAGCTGGTGCGTATGGGAAAGGTGGAAGAACGCACCATTGATGATGCGGTTTGGAGAATTCTGGTTTTGAAGAATAAGTTGGGTCTGTTTGAAAACCCGTATAAAGATGCTGATGAAATCAAGGAAAAGGAATGTTTCCTGTGTCAGGAACATCGGCGCCTGGCCCGGGAAGCGGTTCGTAAGTCCATTGTTCTTTTGAAAAATGCCGGAGATGACACCCGTCTGCTTCCCCTGAACCGGGAGAAGAAGATCGCCTTCATCGGCCCTTATGTGGAAGGGGAGGACATGCGCAGCTCCTGGGTGGTCACCGGGTCCGCGGAGGCATCTGTGTCCATCCGGCAGGCGGCAAAAGAGGTGCTTCCGGCCCAGAATCTTCTTTTTGCCAAAGGATGTACGCTTCTGGACAATGATACCATTCTGAATCTGGATGAGTTTCACATGGACGGTTGGGAAGAGGAGAATGCGCGGCTTCTGAAAGAAGCGGCGGAGACGGCTAGGCAGGCAGATGTGGTGGTTTTGTGCCTGGGCGAGCACAGAAGGCAGTCGGGAGAGGCCACCAGCCGCACACAAATCGTTTTGCCAAAGATCCAGAGGAAACTTCTGCACACCATTGCCCAGGTTAATGATCAGGTGGTTTCCGTGATATTCTCCGGCAGACCGCTGGAGCTTAGGGAAGTCAGCCAGTATTCCAGAGCTGTCCTGGAAGTCTGGATGCCGGGCACAGAGGGCGGACATGGCATTGTGGACGTGCTTACGGGAGTGTATAATCCGTCCGGCAAATTGCCCATGAGTTTTCCGTACACGGTGGGACAGGAACCCATGAGCTACAGCGCATATTCCACAGGCCGTCCAAAACCAGAGGGCATGCGGGGAGACTATACCACCCGTTATTTGGATGCGCCCAATGAACCGCTGTATCCTTTTGGTTATGGCCTCAGTTATACCACATTCTCCATCTCAAAACCAGTGCTGAGCAGTTCTTCCATGACGGCAGATGGCAGCATCACCGCAGCTGTCACTGTGAAAAACACGGGAGATTGGGAAGGAACAGAGACGCTGCAGCTGTATCTGCGGGATGTGACAGCCAGCTGCATTCGGCCTGTGAAAGAGCTGAAGGGCTTTTGTCAGGTGACGCTGCAGCCGGGGAAGGAGCAGACCGTTTCCTTTACTGTCACGGAGGAAATGCTTCGGTTCCACAATCCAAAGGAAGAGTACGGCAGTGAACCGGGGCTTTTCCGCCTGTGGATCGGAGCCAGCAGTGATTGCCGGGAATATGTGGAATTTGAATTGAAACCGTCCGGTCAGTAATGGAAACTTTTTATGGCTGTGGGGATTCCGATACGGTATCGGGTCTTCGCAGCTCTTTTTTCAGTTTCAGTAAAATGACGGCCGATAAGACAGCGGCCAGTACCGATGTGCCCGCAAAATTTAGCCAGATGCCCGTCAGTCCCAGCGGCCAGAAGACAAGAATCAAAATCACCGGAAAGACCAGGGCAGTGGATACGGATATGAGAGAGGCGGGCAGCGGTTTTTCGATGGCCAGCATGTAGCTCTGGGTGGCAAAAGAAAACCATCGTGTTATGTAAGTGAGGCTAAACAGCCGCAGCGCATGAATGGACAGCTCCAAAATATCCGTTCCGGGATTGGCCACAAATAGTCGGGTGATGGGCTCCGGAAACAGGGCAATGACCAGTACAGACAGGAGGGAGACGATTCCGCTGGCGGTAAAGCAGCAGGTTTCAATGGAG
>CAJFUP010000180.1 GCA_904420225.1 uncultured Lachnospiraceae bacterium | reverse complement strand
ACCTCACGGCCGATATCTGCCAGAAGCTCCTGCTCAGCCAGTCCTGCGATTACTTGGCGGCCATAGAGAACAGCCGCATCTGTGGTACCCGTTTGTATGGATAACGAACCCACTTCATTGACCTCAAAGGTAGCGGAAATGGTAAAGTCAAAGTTTTCATTTTCCTCCTGTCCATATCCTGTCAATAGAGACGTGAAAAAATCCTGTATCTCGCCGTTCGCGGTTCCCAGGACAATATCAAATTTTTTTGTTTCGGCAACGGCACTCTCCGACTGTCCTCCTTCTATACCTTTGTCGGAGGAATTCCGCCCAAGGATCAAAATTACTGCCAACAGCACAATACCCAGCGCAACGCCGCCCATGATTCGTACTGTACTTTTTGTATCCTTTGAACGAATCCCCTTCAACTTCTTTGTCTCGTTTGTTTCCCCTTCCTCTCTTTGATCGATGACTGTCTCTTTGCGCTCCTTGTCCCTATCTGAATCCGGCTTACGCACTGCTTCTGCATACTGTTCTCGGATACGCTCCGGAAGCGGAAACAGAGTCATATGGTTCTCATAATCTTCATATCGGGAACCACCGCAGCGGCGGCACACCAAGCCGTCTATATTGCATTCCCCGCATCTTGTACATTTCCACATGGCTGATGCCTCCCAAACTGTTCATCCATAGCTTCCCTTTCGCTGCCTGAGTTTTAAATAGATTTGATTTCTTCCAAATTATCGCATTTTGCAAACATCTGATCGGATTGATGGTCTTTATACAATTCTGTAATCTGACGGTGACCTAATTTCAATTTTTTCAGTGACTCGCAGCCCTCAAACATTCCCCCTATTTCTTCAACATTGGATATATCAAAATGATCCAAATCCAATTCCGTAAGGCTACGGCAGTCCCAAAACATTCTTCTCATATTTTTTACCCGAAATGTAACGAATCCTTCCACGTTCAGTTGACGAAGGCCACGGCAGTCGCCAAACATCCCAAACATACTGATCACTTTCGACGTGTCAAAATGCTTTAAATTCAGCTGTCTAAGAACACGGCATCCTCCAAACATCCAACTCATATACATCACATTGGAGGTGTCAAAATGGTCCAGTTTCAACTGACGAAGGCTGCCGCAATGGCTGAACATCCAGCTCATATTGGTCACATTGGAGGTGTCAAAACGATTCAAGTTCAGCTGGAAAAGACCACTGCAGCCATAAAACATCGAGTCCATCTTTTCCACACGAGATGTATCAAAACAATCCAGATTCAATTCTCTGAGACCAAAACAATCATGGAACATAGACCCCATATTGGTCACATTGGAGGTATCAAAATGATCTAAGTTCAGATGCCTGAGGCTACTGCAGCCATAAAACATCTGATTCATATCCGTCACATTGGCAGTAATAAGATAATCCAGATTCAATTCCACAAGACTGCGGCAGCAATGGAACATTTTTCTCATGGTTCTCACACAGGACGTATCAAAGCATCTCCCAAAATTTATCTTTTTAACCTGCTCATATCCGCTGAACAGATTTTCACAGGATTCATTGGCCACAACACCCCCCGGAGCGCCAATGAACAGTTCCAATCCCTCCTCGGCTTGCCTGATCCATGCCATGACAGATCCATCCTGTTTTTGCGATACATCCCACGCCGTATTATTCATCTGCGATAATTCCGAGAGGAAGGTGACGGCTACCACGTTTTTCCGAAGGATTTCTTTTCCAAATACCCCATTTTCTCCGGCTTCCATGAGAATATTTTCGCTATTTCTGCACTTTTTTGATTCCATCCTTTCATAGCATCTCCTGGCATCGCTGACTCCTTCCATGGCCGCCAACCGATACAGTCTCTTGGCTTCCGCCTCATCCTTTCCGGTTCCCAGTCCCTGTTCCAGGCACATTCCCAGCCGATATCGGCAGAATGCATTGCCCCCGGCAGCTCCCAAACGATACCACTTCACCGACTCCTGCCAGTTTCTTGCTTTCAGCTCCCCATTGAAAAAGCTCTCGCCCGCCGCTGCCGCTCCCCTGGTCTCACCCAGTACGGCAGCGCGCATGTAGCAGTCCAGCGCCTTTTTATCGTCTGCATCCCCGCCGATTCCCCACTGGAGACACAGTCCAAGAAAGTACAGCGCCTGTGCTGCCTGTGCCGTATTCCCGGCGCCTTCCTTTTCAAAAATTCTCCTTGCCGTGATCCCGTTTTCTCCGTGGGGGTCTTCCTGAAGAAGATGGATTCCACGGCTAAGCGAATCTATGCGCCATTCCCTGCGAACATGTTCCGGCAAAACAAATGGAAGCATATATTTTTTATAATCTTTCGTTTCATCAGATCCACAGCATCGGCACCGGTGACCTTCTCTGTTTTTTTCTCCGCAATTGGAACATACCCACATCCGTCTTCAGTGCCTCCTATAAGTCCTCGATATCCATGTTCAGACTTTCCATAAAATCCAACTCTTCCTCATCCGGCAGTAACCCATCTTCCGTGCCATGGCGTTCCTCTGTCCCCTGCGAAAAGGCCTTAAATTCCTTTCCATCATTCTCCTGCCGTCCGGAGGGTAGTCCCAAAGCAGGCATCCTCTCCTCCAGCCGCTCGGTCATCTGGACAAATAAATCTTTTGTCATGGAGATTTTTCCGGTTTTTATGGCCTCTGCCATGAGATCTCTGCGGTGGCCGAATAAATCCAGCGCTTTCTGCTTCATCAGCATCCCCGCCAGCTTGGATAAATCGGACAGCTCCCGGTAGGTAAACCCCTCTGTCTGCTTCACCATCCATTCATAGGACAGGCCGGATTCTCTATGAATCCGCCGTTCAAACATATCCTCCAGATACTCCCTGCGCTCCTGTTCATCGGGGGGAGAAATCCGGCAGGGAATCATATATTTATCCAGGAATACTGGAAACAACGCCAGGGATTCCGCCGTGGCCGCCGCCGTAAATGGCAGACCGGCCTGGGCCATGCCCTGGAGTTTCATACAGAGAACTCGCATGGCCCGTTTTTCCTCGGCCAATGGTGTCAGATCATCCAGGAGAAGGCACCAGCCCGTCTCCCCACTGGCAGCAGCTTCTTCCAGTTCCCGAAAAAGCTCCCCGATTCTTTCGCAGTCTTCTTCCTCGGATTCGCCTTTCAGTGCCTCCCCAGGCACCGCAGCAAACCGATATCCCACAGCTCCCAGCTCCCCAGCCAGAGCCCTGGCCAGGGTCGTTTTTCCCACCCCCGCCGGTCCGCAAAGCAAAAAGGCATGGGTTCTCCCCACGCCAAAATACGCATCCAAATCCGGGTCGGGGACGCAGCTTTTCAACAGTGCTTTCCAATATCCGCAGCCGCACAGCCCATCCAGCCGCAGCGCAGGCGCTTTTTCCTCATATGTACTCAACCATTGTCCCATGTTCCATTCTCCCTTCTTCCTGCAAGTCGGCCTCATTCCATCTCTTCCCACTCGGTCCCCTTCAGCATATTGCTTCTCAATATGGCCCGGGGCAGATCCAATTGGGTGGGATCCGGCTCCAGAAGGGAACGGCAGTCCTCAAACATTCCGCTGACATCCGCTGCCCGGGAGGTGTTAAAGCATCTCACTTTCACACGCGTCAGATTGGTACAGCCAAAAAACATTTGCCGCATGCTGCGCACCTGGGAAGTATCAAAACCTTCCATGTCCAGCTGCTCCAGCTTATAGCAGGAAGCAAACATACCGCTCATATCCTTCACTTGGGACGTCTGAAACCCGCTGACATCCAACTCCACCAGGCTGCCGCAGCCCAGAAACATATATTTCATATCCACCGTCTGCGAGGTATCAAAACAGCGGTTAAAGGAAATTCGTCGCAGTCCGCTGTACCCCGCAAACATACTCCGGCAAGATACGCCGGCACGGATACCTCCCTCGCCTCCGATGTACAGCTCCAGTCCCTCCTGCCCCCGCCTGAGCCATGCCATGACGGATCCGTCTCCCTCCGCCGATACATCCCATCCCGGCTCCGATGTGCGCCACGCAGGAATCCGTCGATCCAGAAACGTAACCGAGACAATATTTTTTCTGGGAAGAGCGCGCCCGAAGACAACGCCGCTTCCGCTGCTGAACAGGCGCAGCACATTGCCTTCTCCCGCCGCCTTCCAGCAGGGCAGCGTTTTCTCTTCACTCCCCGAATGCCCGGCCGGAGAGCCGGTATCCCTGGTTTTCCCGCCGACAGATGCCGACGGCAGGGCAGCGGTTCGATTCAGCATATCCAGCCGCTTCCTGGCCTCTCTGTTTCCCCCCAAAGCCGCCAGCAGATACTGCTGCCAAGCGGCCGCTTGATCCATGGGCACCCCGTTCCCTTCTTCCAGACAGCAGCCCAGCCGGAACTGACAGACGGGATCCCCCTGTCCCGCTCCCATGCGGTACCATTTCACCGCCTCCCGAGGATTTCTCACGCCTGCCTCTCCGTAAAGCAATGCATCCCCCACGGCAGAGGCGGCCATGATATCCCCCATGACTGCAGCCCGCCGATACCACTCCAGGGCCAGGGACATATCCCGGACAGTTCCCACTCCACAGTAATACAAAAAGCCCATGCAGTAGGCGGCTCTGGCGGATCCCTTCTCTGCTGCCTTTTCAAAACATGCCGCAGCTTTGGCAGCGGACTCTTTTTCCTGATCTTTCATGAGACAAGCGATGCCCTCTTTCAGCAGGGCATCGGAGGATTGGAGGGCATATTCCCGGCGAACCCGCTCAGGCAGGGGAAACGGCAGCAGACGGACGCCATAGTTTCTGCTATCGTCATATCCGCACTCCCGACAAATCCCCTCCTCGCCGTTATCACATCCGCATTTTGGACATTTCCAAGCCATTTTCGTTCCGCTCCTCTCATCTGCATTTTCGATATCCGCAGCCCATGCCGTTTTCCCGAAAGCTTCCGGATTCTTTTATTCATCCATGCTTCTCTTGAACTTTTCTTCCCACTCATCCAGCTCTCGAATGATGTCTTCCTTGGGCGTGGGAAGACAGCCCTCCTGCGCCTTTAAAAACTGCTCCCTGGTGAGGCGATACATGCCGCTTTTCAGCGCTTCCAGGGCATCACTCTCCTTTTTATACTGGCCCATCACATCCTTCAGTACCATGGTCTTGATCTTGGACGCCAGGCGCTGGATATCGCGGTAATTGTAGGTATCCGTCCGTTCCGCCATTTCCCCAAAGGTAAATCCATCCTCCAGCTGAATAATGGACTGGAAATGCTTTTCAAAGGAAAACGTTCTGGCCTCCTGATCTGGGAAAGGTACACGCACCAGCTCCACACGGTCCAGCATGGCATTGTCCACCTGGTTGGGATAATTGGTGGCGCCGATGAAGATAATGGGTTTATCCGAGTTGTTGATCCGGTTGTAGCCTGTGAGAAAAGCCGTGGTCAGAGACGCAGCATACTCGGGAAGCATGGGCTGCGACCGGTTCTTGCACACTCCGTCCACCTCATCGATGAATACGATACAGGGGGCGTTTTTTTCTGCCTCCTCAAAGAGTCTGGTAATGATCTTTTCCGCCTCTCCCACAAAGCGGCTGAGGATATCGGAACCCACCAGAGATATGTATTTGTAATTTTTATCCATGAGCTCATGGGCAAAGGCCTCGATGATATACGTCTTTCCGCAGCCGGGAGGGCCGATGAAAAAGTATGAGTGCAGCTTTTTCATTTTCAGATACTCCTTCAGCTGATTCAGCTGGGAGTCGGCAATGCATTCCCGCAGCTGTTCTTTCAGCGCGCTCATGCCGGACACATCGGCAAAGGAGTGTTTCGGCGCCTCTTTAAACCAACTCTCCACAGCGGCATCGGAAACCGTTTCCTGCTTTGCCTGCGAAGCAACACCGCCTGCGCCGCCGCTTTTTTTCGTATCGGCTGCCGCTTTCTTTTTCCTGGCTTCCGCTTCGCCTTCCTGCACCTCCCGATATTTTTCCGGATTGATGATCCGAACGATGTTCTTGATTCTCTGGTTCAGCTCCTGTACCTTGCGCTGCTGATAGAGCCGTTCTTCCCCCACACTCATCTGCGCCATCTCGTAGCGCAGGGTGGCGGCTTTCTGCAGATACACACACTCCTCCTTGGAGGGCGCATATCCATTGGCGGCCGAAACATCATCGGCCTTCTGCATATAGGCCAGGCAGAGATTCTCTTTTTCCTGCATTCTATTGATATAGCTGTCCATAGCCACCTCCTACAAATTACTGATCAGGCCGTCCAGATACCGGTTGATCTCATCCATGTCTTCTTCCATATCGACATCCTCAGTGCCGGTATCCAATGTCTGCGGATGCGGTGTTGCATCTGCAGAACGCATGCCCACAGATTGCCCTGCCGCATCCCACTGGGCCTCCATGCCGCCGGATCCTGCAGTTTCCAGACTGCGCAGCACTGCGTCCAGATTTTTCTCTTCTTTCTTTTCTTCTTTTTCCATTTTGCGGATGCCGCGATTTAATGCTTTTTTCTCTGTCTTTTCCACACCGGAAGACAGTTTTCTCACGGAAGCCAGCACACCGGCAAATTCATTCATGGTCCGATTCAGTTCATCTGTATCCTGAATCTGGCTCAGCCGCACCAGCGTCTTATCGATAACCTGCAGCAGGTAATAATTGATCTTTATTTTCGTGTCATTGGAGGGGCTTTCCAGCCGTCTCTCCTTCAGCTCCCTGGCCAGACGCGTCTCCCGCTCCAGCATGGCACGGTGCTGTCTCTGAAGCTTGCGCAGCGTTACACGGCACTGGAGGATGGCTTCCTCCCTCTCCCTGGGATCGGGTTTTGCTCTTCCAAACATGGCGCCCCTCCTCACAGGTTTTTGATCAGCTCATCGATATCGGCCATACTTTGATCCAAAGCCTCTTCGCTGTCCAGACTATCCAAAAACTCCTCGCCAAAGGGGAGCACTTCCTCCATTCCGGCCTGAATGCCCTCTTCCATATCCAGGCATTCCTCCAGAGTAGCCCCCTTCAGCAAACGTTCCACCACATCGTCATCCACCAAGGTATCCAGCGGAGCCTGGAAAATATTCTGCATACCGGTACCGTCTCTTCCCTCTGCCCGATCCATATTCCGCAGACCTTTTTTAATCTGTTTGTCGTCCACCTTTTCTGTTCTTCCGGAGATGCGGTTCATCATTTTCAGCACCGCTCCCATCTCGTTCATGGCCTTGGACAGCTCCTGAATGGTGGTAATCTCGCGGAGACGCTCCTGCGCGCGATTGATCACGGTCAGAGCATAATAGGCATTCTTCAGATTCGTCATGGCTTTGGGATTATCCCTCTTGCGCTCTCTGCTGTAGCGGAGGGCCCGCAGCTCCCTCTCCACAATGACGCGGTATTTTCTCTGGAGTCCGCTCATGCGCACACCCGCCTCCATGATCTCATGATCCACATCCCGTTTTTCCTTCTTCGGAAACAATGGTCCCTTTTTCATCGCCGTCCTCCTTTAATTGTTGATCAGCTGAGAATGCTGTTCCTGCTGGCTGTACATCTGTTCCTGTTCCTCTTCCTGCATCAGGCGGCGTCCCTCTTCCCGCCCTTCTTCGTTTCTTCGGATTTCCTTCTCCATGTCATCGTACTCCAGAGAAGCCTTGATGATAAAATCCACCATGGCCGGGGAGGAAAATACCTGATCCACCGCATCGCTGAACCGATCTCCCAGCTCCTCCAGCTCCCGCATCTGCTTTTGAAGATCCACCAAACGCCTGCGGAAATCTTCCTCGTGCTGTACCACTTCATCCATCAGATGCTGATCCACCTGATGCGCCATCTCCGTGAGAATGCTCTCCTCGCTGTTTATGATCCGGCGGCAGGTATTGGCCGCGTTTTCATTGAGAACCTTTTGGGCTTTCAGCTGCTTCAAGTTCTTATACATCTGCTGCACGCCGTTTCTCCTGACCACCAGGGCGTAGGCATCCGGATCCACTGTCTTGACACTCTCTCCGTACTCATCGATGAGCTTCACCAAGTGCGGATTTTGCTTGGATTCCAAAAGCACCGCCTCTCTGGCCTTCTGGAATTTTTCCTTCATTTCATCGTATTTCTTGGTCTGGCGGGCGATGGTCTGCTCTCGCTCATCCACTTTCATGGAATACTCCACAATGGTACGATACTGATCCAGCCGTTTTTCCCGCTCTTCCATGATCTCATCAGCCTTGTCATAATCGCACTCCTGTATGGGCTCGTGAGCTCTGCCGATACCGTAGAGAAGACCGTTTTTGATCCGTTCCGCCGTGTCCTGACAGCCGTTTTTCACCGCCACATCCAGCTTCTGTACAAAGAAAAGCAGGGTGCGGTCAATCCGCTTCGTATCCAGCAGGGATACCTGGGCATTATCCAAGCGCGCCGTCAAACCGCGAATGATTTTTTTATACTCTTCCAAATACTCCTGGGGGATGGTGCCTGTGGTATCCACCAGGCGCAGCGCCAGCAAAGCATTTTTCACTTTCTCCGTCTCCTGACGGATGGAGGCCGCCTGTTTCTTCTCCTCCGGAACGGTCATGGTCTGCTCTTTGCCGCCGCCGAATATCCCTTTGATTTTCTTTCCAAACTCCATGTATCACACTCTCCTTTTTCCATCGTTTCCGACTTTCAATCGTTGCCGAACACCGCCATAATCACCCACATGACGCCGCAGATCACCAGCGCTGGAATCACCGCCATGAGGGCTGAAAGCAGCACAAAGATAATAAACTCCAAAACGCCGTGGAGGACCTCTCCGTCCTCCGGAGCAGCCAGCAAGTGAATCTGTGCTATATAAAATCCCGCCACTGTCAAAACCAGATTGGCGCCCCAGGTGCACAGCAGATTTTTGAAGAATCCGTCATACCCCACCCGGCAGATCAGGAAAATATTAATTCCCAGCAAAACGGCATTTACAGCCAGCTCCGTAAACAAAATTTTCCGGCTGACCGAACCGTCCAGAGAAAACAAATAGATCCATACCAAAATGCCTCCCACAAACAAAAGCGTCAGCAGAACTCCTGCCACGATTCCCGCCACGGTACTGTCTCCCCACGGTCCTTCCGACGTGTTGGCGTAAAAGTTTATCTCGAAGGGAGAACGCCTCCCTCTTCTTCTCCCCATACCTCCATCTCCTTTTTTCTATTAACAATTACAGCAGAGAAAAAAGCGCCGACATTTCATGGCAGCTTTCATCCCCCATGAGGATCTGTCCCTGAAGCCCTTCCCGCAGCGTGATACCGATGTGGCAAAACCCGGAAATGGCCGGCAGCGCCATATTCAGATCATACACCTTATCTTCTCCCGCATCCCTCTTCAAAATCACTCGTACGGCAACACTCTCATCCCCATCCACCCGGGCAAAATCCTGGCCGCACCACACAGTCTGGCCCACTTCCATTTCCTCCGCGCTGGCAAACATCACCTCTTCGGTGCGGTCCAGCTTCAGTTCATCCCCATCCATGGCATAACCATACGCCATGATCCCAATGCGGATCCCCTTTAAACGGTTTTTCCGATACTCTCCGGCCATCTGCTTTATATTCCGCTGTTCTTCTTCACTTCCGGCCACACTGCCGATCACGGGAAATCCGCAGGCGCCGCACTTGGCCACTCCCTGTTCCAGTTCCATCTGGCATGCAAGACACTTCATAGCTTATTCCCTCCGTCATCAAATTGTCTGATCACACTGCAGTAACATTGGCGGTACTGCTCCAGCGCCTCCTCCAGCTTATCCAGCACTTGGCCCATTTGCCTGGGGGAATTCCCTGGCCGTACGCCTCTATCCAATAGACCGCCGATCACTTCCCACTCCGCCTCCAGCCGTTCCCGAATCTCCTGAAACGCCTGGATCCGCGCCTGGCACTGCTTTATCCCCGCTGCCAGATCACGGGCCTCCGGCTGTTGAAACCAGGCTTCCAGGGTTGTCAGCTGGGCTTCCTTTTCCTTTTTCTGAAGCTCCAAACTTCTGCGGTCTTCTTCGGTTCGGACGATCTGCTGTCCCAGCTTCTGTGTCTCATCCTGCGTCTGTCGAAGCCGCTCCTCCACACGCTTGCATTCTGTCTCTTTCTCTATTTTCTTTTTCTGATGTTCCGCCAGCTGATTTTCCAGCTTTTCTTTCGTCTGATTCTGCTCCTTCAGCTGCTGCTCCAATCTTCTGATCTCTTCTTTCCTTTTTTCGCAGTCCGTGCAAAGGGTCTCAAGCTGGGAGGCCAGACGCTCCAGCTCCTCTTCCTGCCGCGGGACGCTGACCTCCCGGTATGTCTGGATCTCCTGTTCCAAGGCGGCGCAGGACTCTTTCAGTTTCTGCTCCTTTTCTTTCTCCTGCTCAAGACCCGCCTTTTTCTCTGCCAAAGTCTTTTGTCTTTCTTTCAGCAGAGCCTCCTCCTGCGCGGCCCTCGTCATGGCAGTCTCCGTCTCCTCCAGCTCTCCCGCCAGGCGCTCCAGCTCTCCGCTGACATTGGCCAGACGCCCCTGCTTTTCTTCGTCCACCGTTTTCATCTCTGGTTTTGCAGCCATGCGCAGCAGCATCCGCCCCGCCCAATTGAGCCTGGTCACCGTCATACCGCTGTCACCGACGGGGAGACGATCCGCCGCCTCACCTGTCTGGTCTTTGATGTCCCCGCAGAGATCGTAAAACAGATTCAGCGCATCTGCCGCAGTCAGCTCCGTTTTTTTCTCCAGGGCATCCATACTTCCCCTTGTCCTGTCAAATCTCATATTCTGCTCCCTTCCCGGCCTGTCACACGGCATCACCGCATGGTCCCTGCCTTCGTCACTTCAAACAGCTCCCCAAACCGGGTCAGCTCCACCTCATGGTCCTCCTCCCCGATGGATCCCGTGAGAATATCATAATCGTGGACGTGGATGCTGACCACGCCGGAGGGATCCACAGAAAATCCCACTACGGCGGTGTGGTACTGATTTTTCACCACGTTGGACAACTTTTGGGAAAACTTCTTTTTGGCCAGGGCAAAGCAGGCGGTTCTGTCGTCATGCCCAAAATTCACCAAAAATTTGTCAAAGCCGCCGGAGATGGCCTGGATAACAAAGATTTCATTGTCCTTGCTCCCTCTGGCATAATATACTTCATTGAATTCAATATCCTGCTTATAGCGGATGGCATAATTGGGGCATACCTTTCCGTTGCCGTCGTACGCCCATACGCCGATGGAGTAGGAGGCCGTATTGCGGATGCCGATGACATCGGCCGCCAGCAGAGCCGCCCCCAGAGAAATGGCCTTCTCACAGTCGGCCCGGTTTCGAATAATGTGTTCTCGGCGCTTATCATAGACATTGAACTTAAACCTGTCCTCCAGCTGCTTCTTCACCAGATAAAAATTGCCGAATCCCCCCACCAGGGCGATCTTGAAGATATCCTGGTCCCGATCCATATACGGGATCCCGGCCTCATCCATGAAGTGGGTCATCTTATCCAGCTGCTGGGCGAAGACAGGGCGGATGGTCTCATCGTACACATCCAAAAGCAAGCCGTAGGATATCTCCACATCCTCCCCCCGATATTCGAGGATGGTGAACTGTTCTTTATACAGTTCTGCCGGATTATCCAGGCCGTATTCCTCAAAAACATCCTGAATCTTTTCCGTCCGGTCCTGCAGTTCCTGTTCCAGCTCATCCACCGCCTTATAAAACTTTCCGTCCGAGAGCAGTTCTTCCCGGTTCTTGGCCGCCCCTGCTCGAATGATGGCCTGTGCCATGACGGTCTCCATATAGACGATGCCGGCCTTCCCCACCTCTCTGTCCTCATTTTCACCCGCTCCGGTCCGCTCCAGTACTTTGATCTCCACGGAATTTTTTTCCTCATCACCGACTGCGATGACATCCGTCAGGGTAATATCCAATGTCCCCCCGCCATAATCCACCAAAAGAATTTTCCCCTCAAAGTTCCTCTTGGTACTCAGATAAAAATTATGGGCAAAAAAGGCGCTGGCTGCGGCCGGCTCGCTGACCACCTGAACCTTATCCACGAATTCCAGGCTGCGGCAGATATTGCGGATGATGGTCCTGCCGTCCACGGTGCCGAATCCTTCGTTCCAGATCTCCGGTACGCCTACCACCAGTTTGCCGATCCGATCTTCCTGGAGATCCTTCAGAATCTGGCGCAGAACGCTCTCAATGAAAATCCTGGCAATCTGCTCCGGCGTATGCTCTTCATCGAATCCACGATCCCTGAGCTTTTCTTTATTGGTCTCCGTCAGCAGCATTTTAAATGCTTTGTAAACGGCCACCCCCTTCTTGCCTGTACGGCTCTTGGCCGCCCTTCCATACTCATACTGTCCATTATCCAGCGCCACCGCGGAGGGTACAAACGGCAGACCCTGGTTCAGCACAATGGCCTCCAGCATCTGGGTGTCCTCTCTGAAAATGGATACAATCGTATAGGTACTT
>CAJFUP010000179.1 GCA_904420225.1 uncultured Lachnospiraceae bacterium | reverse complement strand
GGATTTTTCCATATCTGCGGAGCCGTTTATGCTTGATGAGAAAAATCGTATTTTCTATTTCGGGGATCTGGATTATGAGGGGATCGGCATCTATGAAAACCTGGCGGCACGTTTTTCCGGCGGCCGCCGGATCCGCCTGTTTTGGGAGGCATACGCTGCTATGATTCGAAAGGCCCGCAGCCGCTTTTTCCACCGGGGAGAGAAGACGGCGTGGGAGCGCGGTGATTTCGGCGTACTGCTGCCGTCCATGAAGGAGAAGCAAAACAGCGCCGTGAAGGGAAACTTTTTTGCGGAACTGATCCGGGAAGCCGATGAGAGGGGAGAGGCTGCTTGGGGCAGAGAAGCAGCCAAGGAGGCGCGGCGCATCCTTGACGCCGGGTGTTATATTCCCCAGGAGATCCTGAGTCAGCAGGATTTTTAGACAAGAGAAATCATGAGGTGAACCATGTATTTACAGTACGATTTTCTAAAGCAGTTTCCGAAACGAATGAAGCAGGTGGGGCTGTATGCCCTGTTGATTCAAAACAGCTCCCAGAAGCAAATCTGGACTCGGTACGGATTTTTGAAGATAGATGAGCAGCTGAATGTGATTTTTGCCGTAATGCTCTATATCATGGAGCAGTCCTTAAAGGAAGAGATTTGCACCAGGGACGACATTGCCGCCTTTTTGGATACGGTGAATACGGATCATTTCCAGAAACCCATGACCTTTGAGGAATGTCGACTTTTGGGGGATTTCATTCTCAATGTGGTACTGTCCAATGAGGGGCGGACCATGTATTTTGACGGGTTTAATTTTGAGCAGAATGCCTATCAGATCATGAATATCAGCTACGTGGCCAACCGCATCGTCTATGTGGATGATGAGGTGAAGCGCACCTCCTATTATCTCACCGATGATGGTTATAGCTTGCTTTTGGCCACACTGGAGATGGAAAATAACATGAAGCTGACCATCCATGAGATGATTTTTAAGATGCACTTGGAAAAACAGAGCTATGACAAGGCTGTGGATGAAATCAAAAATGTCTTCAGTCTGCTGCGGATACAGCTTCAGAAAATCCAGGAAGCCATGGGAAAGATCCGCCGCAATGCGCTGAACTATTCCGTGGCGGATTACAGTGCCATCCTGGAGGAGAATCTTACCACCATCAGCGACACCAAGGCCAAGTTTCAAAGCTATAGAGAGTTGGTGAAGAGTCGGGCCAGGGAATTGGAGGAGGAGAAGATTAATGTCAGAAACCTCACCAGGGAGGAAGAGGAAAATTTGGGAAATCTGCGGATCATTGAAGGGTATCTGAATCGCACCATTGAAGAACATCAAAAAATTTTAAGCAGCCATTTTGACTTGAAGTCCCTGTACACCAGAGAGCTGGAACAGTTATCCCAGATGGCCCTGATCCGTCGATTTTCCTTCCGCAGCCAGTTTTACGACAAAGTTCTGGAGCAGGCCGGGCGTCTGGAGCATTTGGATTCGTTCTTCCGCCCTCTGTTTTGTCGGGAACCGGACAAAGTGTATAACTTGAATAAGGCTCTGGAATACCAGCGCCCCATCCGAAAGAAGCAGGAGGAAGACGAGACAGAGGTGCTGGATTTCGATGAGGAGGCATGGCAGGAGGAGCAGCGGCAGAAAATCCGGGAAAAACTAAAAAAATATGAGATAAGTCTCAGTTACATTTTAGACAAGGCAGCAGAGACGGGAGAGATCACTCTGGGCCGCCTTGCCGATCTGGCCGCAGAGGAGAACGCCATGGAAACTTTGGTTCCCAACGCTGCGATTTTCAAGGAAATCATGGTGGAGCTGATACGGAACCGCTGCTTGGATATGGAGCGACTGCGTCAGGAGAAGAGCCAATATCTGTCTGAAATGGCAGATACCTTCCAGCTCAGTGAGATGCTTCTGGAGTTGACGGAGAAGAGCCCGTATCCGGTGCTGCAGGTGGAAGTAGATAGATTGGAGGAGGAAAAGACGGTGGAGATCCGGGATATTCTGGATGAGGATGGCAAGAGGAAAACGGTCCGCTGTTCGGATGTGCGGATCCGGGTTGTGAAGGAGGAAGACCATGGCATATGAGATGGAAGAGATCAGGACAGGGCAGGAGATTTTTTACTATCTGTTGGAACACCATGAGCTGAAAGAGGAGGATGAGTCCGTCATGTACCGCGCCTATACGGAGAACGAGGCGGTGCAGAATCTGGTCAAATCCCAGGGGGAAGCAGCGCACTGTCAGATCCATAGGTATGGCAATGTGGTCTATCTGATCCCCCGGGAGGATAATTCTTTTTTGGGATTTTCCAAGGCCCAGCTGAAAGCGGCCATCTGCCGCTCCAATGCCACAGATAAGGATTACTATCTGTCCCAGTTTGCCATTCTGACCCTGTTGGTGGAATTATTTGACGGTCAGGGAAGCAGTTCCAAATCCCGGGATTATATCCGGGTGGGCGAGCTGCAAAACTGCATTTCCGCTCGCCTGAGGGAAGGAGCGCAGATGGAAAGAGAGCGGGAAGAGGCATCGGGCATTGCTTTTTCCAATATGTTGGAAGCCTATGAGGCCCTGCGCTCTGATGAGAAGGGATCGCGGGCCAGGACCACCAAAGAGGGATTCCTGTATTACTTGTTGATTTTCTTGCAGAAACAGGGACTCATCGATTATGTGGAGGAGGATGAGATGATTAAGACCACAAAAAAGTTGGATAATTTCATGGATTGGAATCTGTTAAATCAGAACAATTACAGCCGGGTGAAACGCATCCTGGGAATGGATGACAGGCAGGACTCGGAGGAAAATCCGCGGGGAGGCGACCATGAGTAAGATCAATGCAGTTCGGTTTATTAACCTCAATTATAACAACAACGCCATTAAAATCAGCGATGAAACTTTTCATTTAAATGGAGAGAGCACCCTGATTTCCCTGCGCAATGGCGGCGGCAAATCCGTGCTGGTTCAGATGATGACAGCCCCTTTTGTCCACAAGCGGTATCGAGACGCCAAGGATCGTCCCTTTGCCAGTTATTTCACCACTGCCAAACCCACCTTTATTCTGGTGGAGTGGGCGCTGGACCAGGGAGCTGGGTATGTGACCACGGGGCTTATGGTACGCCGAAGCCAGGAGGTGCCGGGGGAGGAGCGGGAGCAGAGAGAAGAGTTGGATGTCGTGGCCATTGTCAGCGAATATCGGGAGCGGTGTATCCAGGACATCCACCATCTTCCAGTGGTGGAAAAGACGAAGCGGGAGGTGACTTTGAAAAATTTCGGCGCCTGCCGTCAGTTGTTCGAGACATATAAAAAAGATAAGTCCATGAAATTCTTTTATTATGACTTGAATCAGCCCTCCCAGTCCAGACAGTATTTTGAAAAGCTCAAGGAATACCAGATCGACTATAAAGAGTGGGAAACCATCATTAAAAAGGTGAATCTGAAAGAATCGGGTCTGTCGGATTTATTTTCCGACTGCCGAGATGAAAAAGGGTTGGTGGAAAAGTGGTTTTTGGAGGCGGTGGAGAGTAAGCTGAATAAGAACAGCAATCGAATCCACATGTTTCAGTCCAATATGGAAAAATATGTGGGCCAGTACCGGGAAAACCAGTCCAAATTTCAGAGGCGGGACATCATCCGTGCTTTTAGAGCGGAATCTGCGGCTATTCAGGACAGCGCCCGCTGCCTCAAAGAGGAATCGGAACGGGTTGGAACCTGGGAAAACCGCATTGCCGCTTTTTTGGCTAAGCTGGAACAGTTGAAAGCTGAGAGGGAGGAAGAGCAGACTAAGCTGTGGGAACAGATTCAAAGTATTCGGGAGCGGATCGCTTTTCTGGCCTACGAACGGATCTCTGGTCAGATTCACGCCCTGGAAGAGCAGGAACGGTTTCACAGCAGTAACCGTGATATGATTGACATGGAGCGGGAGGCGGTGGATCAGCAGTGCATCGCTGTACAGAGACAGCTGAACCGGCTTGCCTGCGCCAGACAAAAACAAAGGACGCAGGAGGATGAGATGGAGCTGCGCCAGGCCCGGGAAGCCTTGGCGGTATCCAGGAAGAGACAGGAGGATTTGGAGCCGGAGAGAAAGCAGCTGGGCTATACCCTGCGGCGGCGCCATGAGGAAGCTGCTCTGGGTTGGGAAAGGGAAATGAGCGGTCTTAAAAAGGAGACGGAAGACTGCCGCCGGGAGCGGACATCCTGCCGCCAGAAGGGGGAACAGATCCAAGAACAGCTGGTATCCCAGGCGGAGAAAGCGGGACGTATCCAGACTAAAGTCCGCTCCTTTGACGTGATAGAAGAGCGATTCAACAGGCAATACGGAGAAAATCTGGCAAGAAATCTGTTGGGGGAATATGAGGCGGGCAGTATGTCTGAGCGCATGGACACATACGAAAGACAGCTGGAGGAGACCAGACGCGGCAGGATGTCTGCCAGAAGGGAGCTGGAGGAGCTGGTGCAGGAGAAAAAAAGTCTCACCCGCGCCGTGGAGGAGACGCGCCAGCAGTTGGTGCAGAGTCGAGCAGCGGAGGCGCGCTTATTGCAGACTCGAGATATCTTCCAACGAGAGCTGGAGCAGAGAAGAACCATTCTTCGATATCTGGAGCTGTCGGAAAGCCAGCTGTTTGACCGGGAGCAGATCCTAGCCCAGGCGGACAAAAAGCTGAAAGAAATCGATCTGTCCCGGCGTGAATTGGAACGACAGACCGATGAGCTGCGGCGAGAGTGCGATCGCCTCACCCAGGGAAAAGTGCTGGAGCTGCCTGCGGAGTTTGAGGAGCTGCTGGATCGGCTGGGTGTCTCCTATATTTATGGCATGGAGTGGCTGAAGAAAAACGGCAGGACGGTCCAGGAAAATCAAACCCATGTGAAGGCCTGCCCATTTCTCCCCTATGCTCTCATCATGACATCCCGAGAGTTTCAGAAGTTGGATGCCTATCTCTCCGGCGGCATGGAGGATCCCGTTTACACGGCAGCCCCCATCCCCATTTTGCTTCGGGAAGAACTGGATCAGGGGAAGACAGATGCGGCGGGAGCCATTGTGTTGGAGCAGAAAACCCGCTTTTATGTCTATTTCAATGACAATCTTTTGGATGAGGAAACGCTGAAGAAAACGGCACAGGCCCTTTTGGAGCGCATCAAGAAAGCGGACACGGCCGCCGCCAGGAGACGGGAGGAATACGGCGAGTACGTAAAGCGGCGGGAAACTGTAAGGACGCAGGCCGTCACAAAAGAAGCGTATGAGGAAAATGTGCAGGCTCTGGAGCAGCTGCGCCGCCAGGTGACAGCCTTGACTGAGGATATCAGTCGGAAAAATGCCAGGTTGGAAGAAATGGAGCGTCAGGCAGATGCCCTGCGTCTGCAAATCCCCAGGTTTGACCAGGAAGTTAAGCGCCTGGAGGAGAAGATTGGCGATTTCCGGGAACTGCTCCGGGCCTATGAGGCGTATCTGGAAGATCGGAGACAGCTGGAAATTTGTCTGGAAGAACAGGAGCGTCTCAAGGCGGCCGGAAAGCGAAACAGCGAAGCCGCAGAGCAGCTGGAAAATCGTCTCCTGACACTGGAAAACCGGGCCAGGAGCGTGGAGCGTCTGCTCCATGATGCCCAGGAGAGGGCCGCTGTATATGCCCGATACCAGGAGACACAGCTGGCAGAGGGAGAAACGGAGGAGTTGGAAGCACGATATGAGGCCGTTACTTCCCAGTTTTCAGCAGAGCAGCGGGAACTGGAGCGTCGGGAAGACACATGCCGGAAGCGATATGAGAGATCTTTGGAAGAGCTTTCTTATATGGAGAAGAAATACAGCTTGAAGCGGGAAGAGTGGCAGGATCTCTTGTATGACAGAAAAGAGGAAGAACACCAGGAATCGCTTCTGGAGGACTGGAAGCGAAAAAAACAGAAAAAGGATGCGCAGTGGAACGAGGAAGATAAAAGGACAGCCCTTTTATCTCAGCAGATTCGAGCTGCCAAGAAGAAAATGAAGGAGGAATGCGGTCAGGAAGCGCCTTTGCCCAAAAGCGAGATCGTTACGGAAGATTTCGAGGAAGCCATCCATCGCTTCACCAGAGAGGAGCAAGAGCAGCAAAAGGAAATAGACAGAATCGGTGTTTTGGTGCAGACCTATGACGCTCATTTGGCTGCCTTGGCCGAATACCGGGAGCTGCCTTTGAGGGAAGAGGTGATCTGGGAGGAATCCATAGAAAGCATGGACCGGGAGCGGCTCACCCGTTTTCGAGGGGAAATGGTGCGGGATTACCGGCTTAGTCTGACCAGAAAACAGGAAGACAGAAACCGGCTGGAACAGGTCATTCACCAGGTGCTGCGGATGGAATCGTTTCAGGAAGATTTCTACCGAAAGCCGCTGGAGCAGCTGCTGCCCCTGACAGGAAACGCCGACCAGGTGCTTTCCCAGCTTTCCACCACACTTCAGTCCTATGATGCCCTTATGGAAAAGCTGGAAGTGGATCTTTCTGTGGTGGAAAAGGAGAAAGAGCGGATTCTGGAGCTGTTTGAAGAATACGTTCAGGATGTCCACGGAAGTCTGGGAAAGATCGACCAGAATTCCACCATCACCATCCGGCAGAAGCCGGTGAAGATGCTGAAGATCCAGCTGCCGGATTGGGAGGAAAACAGAGAGCTGTACCAAATGCGTCTGTCAGACTTTATGGATCATATCACCCGGAAGGGGATGGAGATTTTTGAAAAGAACGAAAATACCCAGGAATTCTTCGGTACCCAGATCACCACGCGGAATCTGTATGATACAGTGGTGGGAATCGGCAATGTGCAGATTCGTCTGTTTAAGATTGAGGAGCAGAGGGAATATCCCATCACTTGGACAGATGTGGCAAAAAACTCCGGCGGCGAAGGATTTTTGTCCGCTTTTGTTATCTTGTCCAGCCTGCTGTATTACATGAGAAAAGACGACACAGACTTATTCGCCGATAAAAATGAGGGAAAGGTGCTGCTTATGGATAATCCTTTTGCCCAGACCAATGCCTCCCATCTGCTGAAGCCCCTGATGGATATGGCGGACAAGACCAATACCCAGCTGATCGCGTTAAGCGGTCTTGGAGGTGAATCCATTTACAGCCGGTTTGATAATATATACGTGCTCAATTTGGTGGCAGCCAGGCT
>CAJFUP010000178.1 GCA_904420225.1 uncultured Lachnospiraceae bacterium | reverse complement strand
GGAAGTGGGAGGGGCTTATCTCAAGGTAGAGCTGATCATCATGCTTCTCACCACTGCCATCTGTATGGCAGGCCTGACCCTCATGGGTAATCCCTACGGGATTTTATTTGGCGGGCTCATCGGTATTTTGGACGCGCTGCCTATTTTCGGCACGGGAACAGTGTTTATCCCTTGGATCCTGGTGGAAGTGATCCGAGGGAGGCTGTTAGTTGCGCTGTATTTGGGGATTTTGTATGCAGTCTGTTATTTCTTAAGGGAAATTTTGGAGGCAAGGATGTTGGGGGGACGAATCGGCCTCTCACCCCTGCAGACCATGGCGGCCATGTATATTGGGCTGAAGCTCTTCGGCATATTCGGTTTATTTTTGGGACCCATCGGATGGATTTTGGTAAAAGAGATTGACAAAACCTGCTGTTCAGGCTTAAAATAGAGCCACATTGAAAGGCTGAGAAAGGGAATAGTACGCGGGACCGGACTGACAGAGAGGATGCGGCAGGTGGAAAGCATCTGGGAGACGGACGCGGAACCGGCCCTGGAGCCCTGCATGAGGAATGCAGCGTACGTCGGCGTTAACGGCAGAATGAGTGGACAGCCCGACGGGCTGTTAATTGGGGTGGTACCGCCGATGCCTTCGGTCCCTGTTTGGGGATGGGAGGCATTTTTGTTTCATAGAAACACGCACTGCCGATGCCTCCGTCCCAAAAGATACCCGGCCAGGCCGGGAACAGCAGCCAAATCAGCCGCCTGATTTAAAGAGGCGGCACATAAAAAGAAATGGGAGGTCAACATGGCTAAAGAAAAGAAAATGGTGGAAGCGATTACTTCCATGGAAGAAGATTTCGCGCAGTGGTACACAGACGTGGTGAAGAAAGCGGAGCTGGTGGATTATTCCAGCGTCAAGGGGTGTATGGTCATCAAACCGGCGGGATACGCCATTTGGGAAAACATTCAGAAAGAGCTGGATTCCCGTTTTAAGGAAGCTGGCGTGGAAAATGTCTACATGCCCATATTCATTCCCGAGAGCCTGCTTCAGAAGGAAAAAGATCATGTGGAGGGCTTTGCGCCGGAGGTGGCCTGGGTGACCAAAGGCGGTCTCAATGAGCTGCAGGAGCCTTTGTGTGTGCGCCCCAAATCAGAGACGCTGTTCTGCGATTTCTATGCCAGGGATATTCAGTCGTATCGGGATCTGCCAAGGGTTTACAATCAATGGTGTTCCGTGGTGCGCTGGGAGAAGGAGACGCGGCCATTTTTGCGCTCCCGGGAATTTTTGTGGCAGGAAGGTCATACAGCCCATGCTACGGCAGAGGAAGCGGAAGAGAGAACCGTGCAGATGCTGAATCTCTATGCCCAATTCTGTGAAGAGGTACTGGCCATTCCTGTGATCAAAGGAAAAAAGACAGATAAGGAAAAGTTCGCCGGCGCCGAATCTACCTACACCATTGAAGCGCTGATGCATGACGGAAAGGCCCTCCAGTCCGGCACCAGCCATAATTTTGGCGACGGGTTTGCCAAGGCCTTTGGCATTCAGTTTACAGACCGGGACAATGTTCTCAAATACGTGCATCAGACATCCTGGGGCGTGAGCACCCGCATCATTGGCGCCATCATCATGGTTCACGGCGACGACAGCGGACTGGTGCTGCCTCCTCGGATTGCCCCCACTCAGGTGATGGTGATTCCCATTGCGCAGCATAAAGAAGGGGTATTGGAAAAGGCGGAGGCCATCAAAAACGAGCTGCAGGGCCAGTTCCGGGTGAAGCTGGACGCTTCTGAGAAGGGACCGGGCTTTAAGTTTGCGGAACAGGAAATGCGGGGGATTCCGGTGCGTATCGAGCTGGGGCCCAAGGATCTGGAGGCAGGTCAGGCAGTAATTGTGCGCAGAGATACCAGGGAAAAGATTACGGTGGCGCTGGATGAGCTTTCAAAAAAAGTGGGAGAGGTACTGGACGCCATGCAGACGGAGATGCTGGAGAGAGCCAGAGCTCATAGGGATGCCCATACGTATGTTGCCCGCGATTATGAGGAGTTTAAGGAAACAGTGGCCAACCGTCCGGGTTTTGTCAAAGCCATGTGGTGTGGTGATGAGGCATGTGAAAACAAGATCAAAGAAGAAACCACTGCCACCAGCCGCTGTATGCCTTGGAAGCAGGAACATTTGGCCGATACCTGCGTTTGTTGTGGAAGAAAAGCCAAAGCTATGGTATACTGGGGAAAAGCATACTAATGAGGAAATGACGGTAATGGATGGACAGCGGTCGGCATAGAATGGTTCGAGTGTCTTTTGTTGCCGGTGGTACGAAAGGAGAACAGGTATGAAATGTCCAAATTGCGGAACTGACAATGACAACGATGCCGTGTTTTGCAAAAAGTGCGGGACCAGAATGGAAACGCAGAATGACAAGGAAGACATTTCCTGGGTGGATAACGTGGACTTTACCGAGGGAATCGAGTGGGGGGATGATACTGTCCAGCAGGAGGAAAAGGAGAAACCCAGAATCGAACTGGATCTGAACCAGAAGCAGAGAGCGCAGATGTGGGAGAATATCCAGAGGCAGAGAAGGCAAGAAGCCCAGCGAAAGGCGGCAGGCCTGGATACAGAGCCGGATCTGGATGTGATGCCGGGAACAAATCGCAGCTACGAAGAGGAAGAAATACCGGATGATATGCCGTCGGATGATTTGTATGGGTATGACGATGACGAGGATTACGACTTTGACGAGTATGATTATCGGGACGATGATGGGGATGCCAACCGGCCGCCCATCGGCTTGTTTGTGGGCATCATCGGCGTGGTAGCCGCTATTGTCGTTTTAGCCATTGTTCTATTTAATGTGTTCTCCGGCGGAGGCACAGGGTATATTCCCTCCACGCGGCCGGTGGGAACCGGAAGCGCTGCGTCAGGTTCGTCTGCACAGACCACATCGGCTGTGACCACCACTGAGGCTGTCACGGAAGAGTCTGCAACACAGGAACCCACCACAGAGGAACCCACTACGGAAGAGCCGACGACAGAAGAGCCCACCACGGAAGAGCCCACCACGGAAGAGCCTACCACAGAGGAACCCACCACGGAGCCGGTTCCTGATCCAGTGGTTCAGGATGGCATTACGTATCGTTTTGACGGAGATTCTGCCCGTGTCAGCGACTATGCAGGCGGTGCATCAGAAGTCTATATCGCTTCCGAGATCAATGGGTATCCGGTGCGCTATGTGGATGCGGAGGCATTCAGCGCCTGCTATGATCTCCAGAATCTTTACATTCCCGAAGGGGTCGTGGAGATTGGGGAAAACGCGTTTTATGACTGCACATCTCTCAATCAAATTGTGATTCCATCTACGGTGACAGAGATCGGCCAGGGAGCGTTTGACTACTGCCCGGCATTTACCATTGTGGGCCAGGAAGGGACGTATGCCCAGCAGTTTGCGGGCTTATACAATGTCAATTTCGTGGTGGGAAGTGATTTCACGGAGTAGATATGGGGCAGCTTTTGCGATGAGCGGGAGGGAAACGCGGATGCAGATTCAGATACCAGAAGCAGTGGGAGGCATCATTGATACGCTGGAGGCGGCGGGATTTGAAGCATATGCCGTGGGAGGATGTGTGCGGGACGTACTGTTGGGCAGACGCCCGGAGGATTGGGATATCACCACATCCGCTTTGCCAGGTCAGGTGAAGTGTCTCTTTCCCAGAACGGTGGACACAGGCATTGCCCATGGGACAGTGACTGTGCTGAAGGGAAAAATCGGATATGAGGTAACCACATTTCGCATTGATGGGGAATATGAAGATGCCAGACATCCCCGGGAAGTGACATTCACACCCAGCCTGGAGGAGGATCTGAAACGGCGGGATTTTACCATCAACGCCATGGCATATAATCCCAAAACCGGAATTGTGGATCTCTTTGGAGGAAAAGAAGACCTGGATCGGAGGATGATCCGATGTGTGGGTGACGCCAGTCAGCGGTTTACAGAAGACGCTCTGCGCATCATGCGGGCCGTTCGCTTTTCTGCCCAATTGGGCTTTGATGTGGAAGAAGAGACGAGGGAAGCGGCTTCCCGCATGGCGGACAATCTGCAAAGAGTCAGCATGGAGCGGATTCAGACGGAGTTGGTGAAGCTGCTGGTTTCCCACCATCCGGAGAAAATGCGGCAGTTATACCGCATGGGCATCACCCGCGTCATTCTCCCCGAATTTGACGCCATCATGGACCAGGCGCAGAATAATCCCTATCACTGCTATACGGTGGGGGAGCACACCATTCATATGCTTCAGGTCATACGGCCCACGAAAGTGCTGCGGCTGACGGCGCTTCTCCATGACATGGCAAAACCCCAGTGCCATACTGTGGATGAGCAGGGACAGGATCATTTTTACGGCCATGGGGAGGCGGGAGCCGTGCTGGCCAGAACCATACTGCGGCGTCTGAAGTTTGACAACGACACCGTACGCAGAACGGAAAACCTCATTCGCCACCATGCCTGTCATCTGCGGCGGGATAAGACAATCATCCGCAGAGCCATGAATCGGGTGGGGATCGATGCGTTTCCCCAACTTTTGGAAGTGATGGAGGCGGATACGCTGGCCAAGAGTGACTTTACAAAACAGGATAGATTGGATGATATTCAGGTGATTCGGCAGCTGTATGAGGAGATCTGCCGTGACCGGGAATGTGTTCAGATCCGAGATTTGGCTGTCAATGGTCAGGATTTGATCCGGGCAGGGGTCGCGCCGGGAAAAGAGATGGGAAATATACTGAATACGATGCTGGAATATGTGATAAAACATCCAGAGATGAACAAAAAGGATAAATTGTTGCAACAATTTTTGCCAGGGGGGGGGTAAAAACAGAAAATCATAGAGACCCAGAAAAAGGTATTGATTATTTGACCGAAGTGTGATATGAATAAGACACCGGACTCTGAACCGTCAGAGAACGGTGTCTTTTCTTCCTGTGGGGAAATGGTAAACGGAATTGCCGCACAGGACATATGGGAAAGCAGCGCCGTACCTTTCCCGTGCATCCGTCGTCGGGCTGCCATGGATCAGACTGCGCAGACATGGACAGCGGGACGGTCCGAAACCGGATGAAAGTACCGGGAAGCCGGGGGGACTGAGACTGGGATGCCGCATCATACAAACGGCGCAGAAATGGGGAAATTATCATATGCTGGAAATCAGAAACCTGACAAAGATGTATGGAAGCAAAAAGGCAGTGGATCATCTGTCCCTGTCCATCCAGCCGGGAGAGATTTATGGATTCATCGGCCACAACGGTGCCGGGAAGACTACTACCATCAAAGCCTGCTGCGGAATCATGGACTTTGATGAAGGGGAGATCCGCATCAACGGCATGTCTGTCAAGGAAAAACCGTTGGAGTGCAAGAGAATCCTGGCGTACATACCGGATAATCCGGATTTGTACGAGTTTCTCTCCGGTGTGAAATACTTGAATTTCATTGCCGATGTATACGGGGTATCCACTCAGGTGCGAAATGAGAAAATAAAGGAATACGCGGATCTGTTTGAACTGACCAAGGATCTGGCACAGCCCATCAGCGCGTATTCCCATGGAATGAAGCAGAAGCTGGCCATCATATCGGCTCTTCTCCACAGCCCCAAGCTGCTGGTCATGGACGAGCCCTTTGTGGGATTGGATCCCAAAGCGGCCCATATCGTAAAACAGCTGATGCGAAAGCTCTGCGATGAGGGCGGCGCCATTTTCTTTTCCACCCATGTGCTGGAGGTGGCGGAGAAACTGTGCGACAAGGTGGCCATAATCAAAAAAGGACAGCTCATCATGGAGGGAACCATGGAAGAGGTGAAAGGAAACACATCTCTGGAGGATGTGTTCCTGGAATTGGAGGGGGAAAATGCTTAAGACACTGATTAAAATCCGTTTTCAGTCCATGTTCGCATCCATGTTCCGCAGTTCCAAGAAAGGAAAAACCGTGGGTGTGGGAATGAAAGTACTCATGGGGATTCTGATTCTCTATATCGTGGCGGTTTTTGCCATGTTGTTTGGATCTGTTTTTCTCATGATTCGGGATTCCTTCTGCGCCATGGGTTTGGGATGGCTGTACTTCGCCATGGCTGGACTGTTTGCGTTTGCCATCTGCTTTGTGGGAAGTATCTTCATGACCCAGAGTCAGCTGTATGAAGCCAAGGACAATGAAATGCTTTTGGCCATGCCAGTTCCGCCTTCTTATATTTTGCTGAGCCGTATGGTGGCATTGATGCTGATCAATTATCTCTACGAGCTGGTGATTATGATTCCGGCGGGAGTGATCTATGTAATCGGGCAGCCGGTGACAGCGCTGGGCGTTGTGGCTTATGTGGCCGTGGTGGTGCTGCTGCCGTTTATGGTGATGACGGTCTCCTGTATTTTTGGCTGGCTGGTGGCGCTGATCAGTTCCAGGATGAGACGAAAGAACCTGATCATCACCGTGCTCTCCGTGGCGTTGTTCTGCGGATATATGGCGGTATGTACCCAGCTGTATTCTTACATGGAAATGTTGGTGAACAACGGGGCTCAGATCGGAGAAGCCATCCGCAAGAGTCTATTTCCCATCTACCATCTGGGTATGGCCATAGCAGGTCCCAGCGCTCTGAGTTTGCTGTTTTTCGTCCTTTGCGCCCTGATTCCCTTTGGCCTGGTGTACTATTTGCTGTCCAAAAACTTTGTCAGCATTGCCACAACCAAGAGGGGAACCGTTCGGGTGGAATACAAGGCAAAACGCTTAAAGGCCAGCGGTGCGGTCAAAGCGCTGACTGTGAAGGAGCTCCGCCGTCTGGGAGGCAATGCCATGTATATCATGAATGCGTGCTCCGGTTCCCTACTGATTATACTGGCTGTGGTTGCTGTCATTTGGCAATACGATGATGTGGCCGCGCTCATCGAGATGAGTGAGCAGATGGGGATCGGCGATGCAGCCAATGGGGTTCTCTGGGCTCTGGCGGCCGCCATTTTTGGGGCTTGCTCCACCATGAATATCGTATCGGCGTCCAGTATTTCCCTGGAGGGAAAAAATTTGTGGATTTTAAAGACCCTTCCCATTCCCGCAGGAAAAATCTTGGTGTCCAAGATTCTGGCCCATGTAATTGCCAGCGCGCCGGTGGCGATCCTGGCCGCCCTGGTCTGCCTGTTTGTCATTCCGTTTTCGTTGAACGGATTTTTGATGGCGCTTATCTTGCCTCTCATCGTCAATGTATGGCAGGGGGTATTTGGAGTGGTGATCAATTTGCTGTATCCGCGATTTGACTGGGTCAGCGAGACTGCCTGCGTTAAGCAAAGCGTATCGGTGATGATTACCATGTTTGGTGGTATGGCTTTTGCGGCTATTCCCATTCTCCTGTATGTGTTTGTGTTTAAAGAAACGGTGGGATTGGTGCTTTATGTTTGGCTTTGCGCCGCCGTGTTTGTGGTGCTGTGCATCGCTCTTCTGCGGTATCTGGTTACGGCAGGCGCAAAGAGGTTTGCCCGTCTGTGATGCCGATGTCACTTACAGAAGACAGTACAGAAACAAAAGGATCAGGACGGTACAGTGGATGGGCAAAGTGGCATACAGGATGCCGATGAACTCCCGGACAAAAGCGCCGGGCCAGTAATACCATCGGGTTCGGCTGCCGATGCCCATGCCGCCCATTCCCGCACGGCGCGCCCAGAGCATGGAGCGAAACAGGTGGTAGCTGGTGGTGGCAAAGATGCAGGTGGGTGAAGGGATGGATTCCATGGCCAAGCCAAAAGCGTATTCCATGTTCTGCCTGGTGTTTTTGGACTGGGTTTCCGTCAGAATATGGGAATCCGGTATGCCCTGCTTTCGCAGATAGCGGCGGATGGCCTCCGCCTCTGCTATCTGCTCATCGGGTCCCTGGCCGCCGGAGGGAATCAGAAGCGGTGCGCATTCTCCCCGACTGGTTTGGCGGCGGTAGTACTGGATCGCACAGTCGGTTCGGGCTTTTAGAATGGGAGTTAACTCTTTGCCATACAGTGCGCATCCCAGAATGACGATGCAGTGTACGTGAATGTCTGGCGGATGGGAAGAATAGTAGGCTGTGACAGTGGTAATGGCCAAAAACAGAGCGCATAAATATACAAGCGCCAGGCTGGCAGCGCCGAAAATGTTGTCGGGGTGGGCGCTATATGTTCCTGCCAGACAGCCGACCATGAGAAGCAGGCTGACAGCGGCGCCGAAAAAATGGCGGGGGCGCAGGCTGAGCCGTTCCCGGTACCCCAGGATAAAAGGGCAGATCAGGCACGCCAGAAAGAGCAGGCCAAAGAGGAAAAGGGGCAGTGCCGTGCCAAACGGGAGAAAAAGAAAAAAGAACAGCGCAGTGAGAAAAAAAGCGGGGGCAGATCCCCGCTTTTCTTTTTGGCAATCCGCCGCTTTGCCACAGAGCAGGCGGCGGGGCTTTTTTATGGGCAATAAACCATTCCTCCTTCATATATATCAGGCCTTTGGGCTTTGTGACCTAAAGATCTATATAGGGATCATAGCCGTCAGGCAGCTTCAAGGTGACGATTTCACCGGAGCGCTCTACGGTGAGGGGCGGATTATCCTGGCGGCTGATACAGACATAGCGGGAGGGCGCGGCATCCAGAGATAGGCGGTATTTCAGGTTTTCAGACTTTCCGCAGATACTGGCCACTATGGCATCCCCTTTTACAAAAAACAGATTCACATCATCCTGGGGGCCTGGGGAAAGAATTCCGTCTGGAGAAGAGACCTGAGTCTGTTCCATGATGGCTTCCTTGGAGGTGTCTGCGGGAAAACTGTAGAGATAATCCCAATCAAAGGAAGCCACATCATTGAGATGCGTCTCGCCGGAAGGCAGATTCTGGATGGATTCAGCCAGCTTTTTGTTGTTTTCCCGGATCAGAGGAGAGGTACGGTTTGTGGCGGTGTAGGATACAAAAGGCACCAGCACGCACGCAAGGAGGATAAACAGCAGTAAAAAACGTTTCTTCATACTTAACTTTTTCATTGGAATCACCCATATTGTATGAGCGGAGCGGGTTTTGTATGCCAAAAACAGGCCCGCCGTTTGCATTGTCTCGTTTCAGTTGTTGGTACAGAAAATTAGGAAAGCTGTGTTGGCCGTCAGGAGAGATTCAGCTTCCTGCCAAGGAAAAACCAGGTCAGGAAATAAAACAGCACCGTTTCTGCCAGAGCCAAGGCGAAAGTGGCTATGCTGTAAATGGTGAGAGTCGTCTGAATATCTCCGCCGGATAGAATTTCACTTCCCAAAATCAGGAAAGAAAAGCCGAAAGAGGAGAGCAGGGAAATCACCATATATAAGCCGATGTAAAGGCCTATGGAAGTCAGAACTTTGTGGCGGGTTACCATTTGCCCCACCGCCATGGAGGCGTAGAACATCAGCGGACCAGCGAAAAACTGTGTCACCAGAGTTAAGGACAGGAAAATCATCGGCACCGTCAGGTCCAGGGAAATTCTGGAAAACAGAATGTATTGGAGGATTCTCAGAACCCTTCCCAATTCGTCCATGGGGAACAGCAAAAATATGGACAGAATAAGGAGCAAATAGGTGAAAAGCTGCCAAACCGCTCCGTTTAGGCACTTACTCACAATATGAGTGCCGGTGGAAACGGGGAGCGTGAAGGTCAGATATCCTTCCGAGGAGATGCATTTTCTGTAAAAATAGTAAATCAGAAATACACTGGTGAGAATGGCCATGGCAAAGACGCCAAACACATAAGAAGAAATCATCAGGCTCAACAGCGCATTGGACAGCGGACCCTCCGCTGGACTGATCAGAAAATACAACTTGGTCAGCAGCATCAGAACTGCGAAAATCAAATACATGGGAAGAAAATAGCGGGCGCAGTTTCTGAAATCGTATTGAAACACTTTACCTAGCATCGGAACACCTCCCGGAATAATTGATCTATGGTTTTTCCGTCTTTGCGGCGAATGTCCTCCGCTTCCGCCTGCAGCAAGAGGTTGCCCTGTTTCAGAAAGATCACATCGTCCAGAATGGATTCCACATCCGCAATGAGATGGGTGGAAATCAGAATGGACGCCTGTTGATCATAATGATTTAAAATGGTATCCAATATAAAATCCCGGGCTGCTGGATCCACACCGGCGATGGGCTCATCCAGGATGTAAAGCTGTGCCCGCCTGCTCATGACCAGGATCAGTTGAACTTTTTCCAGCGTTCCTTTGGACAAAGGGCGCAGGCGGAAGGAAGGATCCAGGCTTAGGATTTTAAGCATATCCAGGGCGCGGTTCTCATCGAAATCATCATAGAAATTTTTGAAAAGACGGATCACATCGGATATTTTACCTGTCATGGGCAGATATGTCCGATCCGGTAGATAGGAGATGATCTTCTTGGTCTGCGTGCCAACTGGCTGTCCGTCCACCAGGATCTCTCCATAAGATGGGGTCAAAAGCCCGTTGATCAGTTTAATCATGGTGGTTTTGCCGCTGCCGTTGGGGCCTAAAAGTCCGGTGATGCGCCCACGCTTCAGGGAAAAACTGACGTCTGACAGGGCGGTAAAGCGGCCGAACTGTTTGGTAAGATGGCGACATTCCAAAATGGGATTCATGGGTGGTGGCCTCCTTTCAGTGAGGGCGGCGCCATTTGGGGCCGCCGAATGTATCTGGATATCATTGTAGCAAAGTGGAAGGGGAAAATCAAGGAAAGACGTCAGGGGGAAAGCCATTGACAAAAACGAAAGTCACTGCTATCATTTTAACCAGATAAAGCGTTGCTCTGCCGTTTTTTTGGCGGCCAGAGGGAAAGGATGGAATCATGTTTAAGATCAATGACAATTATTTGAAGCTTCCGGGCAGCTACTTGTTTTCCACCATTGGAAAGAAGGTCGGTGCTTTTACGGCAGCTCATCCCGATAAAAAAGTAATTCGGCTGGGAATCGGCGATGTGACGCAGCCTCTGGCGCCTGCCATCATCGATTCGCTCCATAAAGCAGTGGAGGAGATGGCCCATGCGGAGACATTCCATGGGTATGCGCCGGATCTGGGATATGAGTTTTTGAGAAGCGCCATTAAAAAATACGACTATGAGGCCAGAGGCGCCCATGTGGAGTTGGATGAGATTTTCATCAGCGATGGCGCCAAAGGAGACTCCGGCAATATCCAGGAGATCTTCAGTCAGGATAATAAAATAGCTGTGTGTGATCCGGTTTATCCTGTGTATGTGGACAGTAATGTTATGGCAGGCAGGACAGGCACTTACGATGCCCGCACTGAGACCTGGAGCGATGTGATTTATATGCCCTGCCTGGAGGAAAACGATTTTGTCCCCCAGCTGCCGGAGGAGACGCCGGATTTGATCTATCTGTGCTTCCCCAACAACCCCACCGGATCTGCCGTCACCAAAGAGCAGCTGCAGGTGTGGGTTGATTATGCCAACAAAGTGGGAGCGGTAATCATCTATGATGCCGCCTATGAAGCATATATTTCTCAGGAAAATATTCCCCACACCATTTATGAGTGTGATGGGGCCAGAACCTGCGCCATTGAGCTGCGCAGTTTCTCCAAGAAAGCTGGATTTACGGGAACCCGCCTGGGCTTCACTGTGGTGCCCAAAGACTTAAAGTGCGGCGATGTGATGCTGAATACGCTGTGGGCCAGACGCCATGGAACAAAATATAATGGCGCTCCCTATATTGTGCAGAGGGCCGGCGAGGCTGTTTATACCCCGGAAGGCGATGCACAGCTGAAGGAGCAGATTGCTTACTATATGAATAATGCCAAGGTCATTTTGGAGGGCCTCAAGGAAGCTGGCTACTGTGTATCCGGCGGTGTGAATGCCCCGTATATTTGGCTGAAGACGCCGGATGGCATGAGCAGCTGGGAATTCTTTGACTATCTTCTGGAAAAGGCCAATGTGGTGGGAACTCCGGGATCGGGATTTGGACCCAGCGGAGAGGGGTACTTCCGGCTGACGGCATTTGGCAGCTATGAAAACACCCGCGAGGCCATTGAGAGAATAAAGAAGATGTGATGCAGGCAGCTGTAAACAGACTGAAATTGGAATATTGACTTCAATCAGAATAAGGGATCGACGCAGATATTGCGTTGGTCCCTTATTCTGATTTGTAGGAAATGCAAAACTCATGAAGTAGGAAACTTGGCAGGCATAAACGGCGATTGAATCGGAAAATAGTGAGATTAAGTGGACAAATTCATAAAAAATTCTGAATAATACGTGGAACAATTGGAAAAAACGTGGTAAAATAAACATATAGATTTTTGGAAACTGTTTCACAGGCGGATACGGTCAGGATATCCGCCCCATGAAAAGAGAGGGAACGTGATTGTATGAAGCTGACTTTTATTGGAGCTGATCATGAAGTAACGGGGAGCTGTCACTGTCTGGAGGCGTGCGGAAAAAAAATTCTGGTGGATTATGGTATGGAGCAGGGGCAGAATGTGTTTGTGAATCAGGAGATGCCGTTTGTGCCATCGGATGTGGACTACGTGCTGCTGACCCACGCTCACATTGATCATTCCGGTCTCCTGCCGCTTTTGTATGGCAGAGGGTTTCGGGGGCAGATCTACGCCACCAAAGCCACGGCAGATCTGTGCGACATTATGCTGCGGGACAGCGCCCATATTCAGATGTTTGAGGCGGAGTGGAGAAATCGAAAGGGAAAACGTTCCGGAGAAGGGCTTTACGAGCCGCTCTATGACATGCAGGACGCCATGGGCGCCATCGGCCTGTTTGTGCCTTGCCCATATAATGAAATCATCGATCTGTGCCAGGGTATTCAGATCCGATTTGCCGATGTGGGGCATCTGCTGGGTTCTGCCAGCATCGAAGTGTGGCTGACAGAGGGAGAGACCAGGCGAAAACTGGCTTTTTCCGGAGATATCGGCAATGTGAACCAGCCCCTGATCAAGGATCCCCAGCATTTGGATGAGGCGGATTATGTGATCATGGAATCCACTTATGGGGACCGGTACCACAAGGAGCGGCCAGACTATGTGGGCCGTCTGGTGGAATTGATGGAAGAAACCTTCTCCAAGGGGGGTAATCTGGTGATCCCCTCCTTCGCTGTGGGAAGAACCCAGGAAATGCTGTATTTTTTCCGGAAAATCAAACAGGAACACCTGCTGAAATCCTTTGATTCTTTTGAGGTATTTGTGGACAGTCCACTGGCAGTGGAAGCCACCTCCATTTTTAATCGGAATGTGGAGAGCTGCTTTGATGAAGAGGCATTGGCTCTGGTGAAAAAGGGCATCAATCCCATCAGCTTTCCGGGGCTGAAGCTGTCCATCACCAGCGAGGAATCCAAGGCCATTAATTTTGACGATCGTCCCAAGGTGATTTTGTCGGCCTCGGGTATGTGCGAGGCAGGCAGGATCCGCCACCATCTGAAACACAATCTTTGGAGAGAGGAATGTACCATTTTATTTGTGGGATATCAGGCATATGGTTCGCTGGGGAGAATGCTGCTGGAAGGGACCGAGTCGGTGCGTCTGTTTGGGGAAACAATACAGGTGAGGGCGCGGATCGAACAGCTGGAAGGAATCAGCGGTCATGCGGATAAGAAGGGATTGATTCAATGGGTAGAGGCTTTGAAAGAAAAGCCGCGGCAGATATTTGTGGTACATGGTGAAGATATGGTATGCGATTCTTTTGCCCGCTGTCTCACGGAAGAATATGGGGAAAAGGCTACGGCGCCTTACAGCGGGGCCTGCTACGATCTGGCCAAAGGAGAGTGGATTCGGGAAGGGGTTAAAGAATATATTAAAAAAGAGCGTACCGCATCCAAGCGGCAGCCATCGGCTGTCTTTGAGCGGCTGCTGGCAGCTGGACGCCGCCTGATCACGGTTATTCACCACAATGAGGGCGGGGCCAATAAAGATTTGGCCCGTTTGGCAGATCAGATCAATGCCATCTGCGATAAGTGGGATCGATAATAATGGAATAGCGATACTTTGTGGCGGGAGCCGTGACAGCTGTCACGGCTCCCGTGATTTCGGCATGGATGCGCGGCTGCTGCGGTAGGAGCCGGGGGACATTCCCATGACTTTGTTGAAGACGCGGTAAAAGGTGCTGACGGCGGCAAAACCGGTGGCCTCCGCGATCTTTTCATTGCTCCAGTTGGTGGTCACCAAATATTCGGCGGCATGGGCGATGCGGATGCGCTCCAAAGAGGCGGCAAAGGTTTCTCCTGTCTTCTCTTTGATCATCTGCTGCAGATACTTTTCCGAAATGTTCATTTGTCGGCACACGTGGGCGATACTCAGGGACACATTGGAATAATTTTCCTCCATGTATTGGAGAATTTTGTCCTTGGCTTCGCCCTTTTTGTCGGCATGACTGCTGGTCATGAGGGAACAGACGCGAAAGGCGGCTTCCAACAGCCGATTGGACATGGTCCGTATGGTGTCGCTGACCTGATATTTGGGAAGAATATTTTCCAGGCTTTCGCCGGAGGGCAGATGGAGTCCTGCGCTGAAGATCACATTTCGAATGGAAAAGAAAATCTGCTGCTTTTGCGCTTCATACTGGATGGGCATTTTTTGATAATAGGTGATCATGCGGCCAAACAGCTTTTCAATTCCATCTTTTTCCCCGCTGAGGAGCAAATTGTAGAGCTTGGTGAGAAACTCCGGATTCACCACATTTTCATGGACTGCATTGATATCCACATTGTAAATCTCTATGACGTTTTTGGGCTCATTGATGTAGGCCTGTGTCACCTGCCGCGCCTGATTGTAGCAGGCGTTGACATTGGCAATATCTGTGCCGATGGCGCTGATGCCGATGTGGAATGTGGCGCCGGTGTCTTCAGAAAGGACATCGGCAATGGTCTGAAACATCGTTCGGATGGCCTGGACATTGGATGCGTCGCTGGGGTTCAATGACAACAAAAACAGCTCATCCGACAGACCGGTGTGTACATTGACAAAATCATTGGGATAGTTGGCTTTCAGGTATTCCACGATGCTGATGAGCACAGGCTGATAATCTTCGTCATTGGGAAAACTCATTTTCACCAGTACGACACAGAAAAATTCCAGAGGTTTTGGGAAACATGTTTCAAACTTTTCCCGCTCTTCCTGGGTGGTGATCCCCCGGACGATGAGATTTTCCAGCATAATGGCGCGGTTCTGCTGATTCAGCATCTCCGCTTGTTCTTTATATTGGTAGGCGTTCTGCGTCACCTCATGAAAAACGCGGCTGAGAGTGTCATATTCATTTCTGGCCTGGGCAGCCAGGCTTTTTTTCTCTTCAGGCACAGCAACGAAAAGTTTTTTCACCGAACGGTACTGGTGATAGCTGTAAAATAGGGTGAGGATGAGAACAATGGCCACGCCCAGGAGAATGTAGATGACAATGATCTTCATCAGGACAGAAACTTCATCGGTGATCAGAGATTGGGGATAACCGATGACCACATTCCAGCCGCTTTCCTCAGCCTGGTAAGATAATAGATAATACGCGCCCTTTTCCCCCAGCAACTGTGAGGATGAGGAGTTGGCATCATCCAGGAGAGAGACTTCTTCGCCGTAGCGCAGCAGAACATTGCCGCTGGCATCGGAAATCTGAATGAAACCATAATTGATGGAATCCTCTGTCAAAAGGCGCCGCATGATGGTGTCTGAATCCAGTACGAAGGCCAGGCGATATCCCTGCTCCTGCAAAGAGGTGCCGGAAAAATAGCCGGGAAGATAGAGGAGGGGGTGTTCCAATGTATGGGGGGATCCATTTTTGTAGTAGGTAATGGAACCCAGCCGTATATAGGAAGAGGAGGCGCCGAACAGCTGATCCCGAAACGTGTCAGCATCCATCTGCGTGTTGTTCAGATCTTGGGCAACTAAAAAACGGAAATAGAAGTTGTCAGCAAAAAATTCGCTGCACTGATAAGAAGAAACGTAACAGTCGTTATCCTGAAACAGAACAAAAAAGTAAGGTGAAAAGGTGTAGAGATTGCCAAACTCCGACAGCTGATCCCGGGCATATGCCAGATTTAAGAATTCATTGGGCAAAAGAGAGCCTTCCGTGTGAACAAGCCGACTAAAATAGGTGTTGGCAGATATGATGTTATCGATGAACAGCATTTTGGAAATATTCTGGTCCACCTCGTTGACCCCTTCCTGGAGCCGAAATTGGTTGCTTTCCAATACCTTTCTCTCAAGAATACCGCGGGATGCCACAATAATGGGGACGCAGGCAAGGAGGACGATGAGAAACCCTAAAAAATAGCGAAAACAGTATTTGAAAAAAATATGTTTAATCTTCATAATTTTATTACCCCTTTTTTGGAAGTATTCTCGTATGGCGGTATCGGCAAGAGTAAAAAATGACAGAAATATGAACAAAATCTGAATCTTATTATATCTGATTTCAAGTATAATGGCAAGAAAATCTAAAAAAAATATCCGATTCTTCATAAAAAGAAGAAGAAATTTCCAAAAAAAATATGGGAGGACAGGGATAAAATGAGAGCGGCAGCGGTCGCCAATTGAGAGGCAAGCAGGAAAGTGAGACTGTTAAAACCAATGGCCCAGTGCTATGATGACCATAACAAAAGTACAGGAACGGTTGGGGGCGGAGCTGAGGAAATGACGACGGCAGATGCCCTGGAGCGGGAAAGGAGGAATCTATGGAACAGACAACAGGTCCAATGCTGACAGACGCGCAGTTTTTTGGAGAGTGTCTGGATCTGAGACGTGAAGATCTGAAGGAGGTGAGAGTATGGGCGGAGCGGGAGGCGTATGATCAGGCTCGCCATGCGTTTGCGGATTATGTGAGAAAAAGTCTTCAGCCGGAACGCTTTTTTACCATTCCCTTTGAATGGCCGGAAAATATCTTCTTTTATCCAGGGGAGACTGAGAAGGAGATTGCCGATCGGGTCTGCACTGGGGAGCTGATCTCCTGCGGAACGCCCTGCCAGTTTGGGGACCAAGTGGACTGGTTTGCCAATCCCACGTATAATCAGTACGCAGAGTGGACTTGGCAGTTAAGCCGCCATAATGAATGGAAGATTTTGGCGCTGGTTTACCGAAAGACAGGGGACGAACGATATGCAAAAGCGTGCGCAGATCTGTTTGAGAGCTGGGTAAGGCAGGCAGTACGTCCGGAGGACACGGAAGGATTTCGGACGCTTTGCTGGCGGACCATTGAGTGCGGAATCCGAATGGGGGCCAATTGGCCTTATGTGCTTCACAGCTTCTACCGCTCATCGGCTTTCACGGATGATGTGCTGGTGGATTGGTACAAATCCGTCTATGAGCATGGCGTGCGTCTTCACGACCACCACATGAAGGGGAATTGGCTGATCATGGAGATGAACGGTTTGGCGCACATCAGTATTTTGTATCCGGAGTTTAGAAAAACAGAAGAATGGCGCCAATTTGCGTTTCAGATGCTGGGGGAGGAATTAAAAAAACAGATTTATCCCGATGGCTTTCAGTTTGAGCTGTCCACGGGATATCACGATGTGGTAATTAACAATTTTCAGCGTTTGATCCGCACGGCACGGGCCTATGAGGTGGAAGTGCCGGAACTGTTTTACCGCGTTTTGGAAAACGCTGCGCAGATTAATGTAAAGCTCATGATGCCTGACGGCCGGGTACCGGATATCAATGACGGCAATTGGAAATTGGCCTCTCAGCTGCTGGAGCCTAAACTGGAGCTGTTTCCGGACAATCCGCAGTTCCAGTATGTGGTATCCGGAGGGAAAATGGGAGAAAAGCCGCCCTACACATCCTGTGTTCTTCCCTACTCGGGATTTGCGGTGATGCGGACGGGCTGGGGCAGCAGTGATACATGGGGGCTATTGGACTGCGCGCCCTTTGGCACTGGACATCAGCATGAGGATAAATTGTCGTTTCTCATGCACGCCGGGGGAAAACTGCTGCTGACAGAGGGCGGCAATTATGCTTATGATACGTCAGAAATGAGGGCCTATGTTCTGTCCAGCAGAGCCCACAATACGATTCAAGTGGATCATATGGGACAGAATCGGCGCAGAGATTATATATGGAAGGAAGAGGATATCAATAGGAAAGCGGATATGACGTATGGGCTGTCTGAGTATGTGGATTATGCCGAGGCCGTGTACGATGAGGGCTATGGAGAGGACGTGGACAAAACCGTCACCCATCGCCGCGCCGTTTATTTTTTGAAGTCCGTGGAAGGAACGGTGCCGTTTTTCCTTGTGGTGGATCGGATGCATGCGGATGGGGAGAGAATGTATGAACTGCTGTGGCATATGAATGAAGATTGGGC
>CAJFUP010000177.1 GCA_904420225.1 uncultured Lachnospiraceae bacterium | reverse complement strand
TATTAGGAGGCTTGTTCCTTCATTCCAAATATTTTCCCGCGAAAACGCCGCCAGGCGCCTGTGCTTGCGCACAGACGCCCGACAATAAAATCTATAGGTATCGATATAGATCGCTGGCGTCATCTTTTCTCACCGTTTCCTGAACATCCAGCACTTCCACCTTTACATTCCTGGTACCGAAAGCAATCTCAATCACATCTCCAGCTTTCACACTGACAGATGCCTTGGCTGCCTTTCCATTGACCATCACACGTCCGGCATCGCAGGCCTCATTGGCCACTGTCCTTCTCTTGATCAGCCGGGATACCTTCAAAAATTTATCTAATCTCATCTTCTTACTCGTTTACAATATCCTTCAGTGCCTTGCCAGCCTTGAACTTGGGAGTCTTGGAAGCTGCAATCACCATCTCTTCGCCGCTCTTGGGATTTCTTCCAACCCTCTCTCCGCGCTCGGATACTTCAAATGTACCAAATCCAACCAGCTGGATCTTCTCACCCTTCTTCAGCTCATCAGCAACCACCTCGGTAAAAGCCTGAATCACCTTTTCCGCATCCTTCTTGGACACTTCACTTGCCTCTGCCACTGCAGCAATCAACTCTTTCTTATTCATAATTAACCTCCTAAAATGAAAATCCAATTCTTTTCTTCTATGCCTGCACTGTAATTCCAGTCCCGCAGCTGCTCCCTTTTCAGCCAGCAAAAATGGCAGGAGTCAGTATCAAATTAGTTATAAACTTTATACCAGAATTTGTCAAGGATTTTTCGATTATTTCAGGTTTTTTCAGGTGTTCTTCAGCCCTCCATCTGCTTGCCCAAAAAGGCGGCAGCGCAGGATATTGCTTTGCGCTCAGTTTCACCAAATACTGCGCTTTCTTCCCGGGCAAAGATCAGTACTGCCCCCACTGCATCTCCCTCACAGATAATGGGATAAATCAGCTGCGCTGTATAGCCGCCCCTATCATCCTTCACAATGGGAATCCAGGATGTTTCCTTATCGCTTGCCTTGGTGGATTCCCGGTACGTGATCATATCTTCCAGCTGGCGGCTCACCGACTGTCCGATCATTTCTTTTTTTTGCGTGCCAGCGGCGGCAATCACCTGATCCCGATCACAAATCAACACCGTATATCCCAATGTCTGTGCCATGGCCTCCGCATACTGTTTGGCAAAGATTCCCAGCTCCACCATGGGAGAATACTTTTTCAGAATGATTTCTCCCTCTCTGTCGGTGAAAATTTCCAGAGGCGTCCCCTCCCGCAGCCTCAGCGTTCTTCTGATTTCCTTGGGAATCACTACACGCCCCAAGTCGTCGATCCTTCTGACAATTCCAGTCGCTTTCATCGTTCCATTCCTCCATTTTACAAGATGTCGTTCTTCTAAGCCTGCCTTAGAGTTTATGTTTCCTATGTTTATCTTTCCCAGTATCAGGCAGATAAATCTAGTATTTGTCAATTGGAGGAAATTATTCTTGTAACATCCATTTTTCCCAAATAGATTCCGCCGTGTGCCCAGCCTTTGGCTGCTGTGTCATACTTTCTGCAGCCCTGCATATATTAGCAGTAATTCTATATCGAGGTATATGACATGGCTTTTTTGCATGCAGCACAGGATACCCCGGACCGCGGCCTTTTGCAGGTCAACGTGGTATCCTCTGAGAACAACTTTCCCGTGGAAAACGCCACGGTTTCCATCGCCAATTCCGATACACCGGAACAGATTCTGGAGGAACTGACCACAGATTCCTCCGGTCAGACAGAAGAGGTATCTCTCCCGGCTCCCCCGCTGGAATACAGCCAGCAGGCCAATGAGCCGCGCCCCTATACCGATTACATCATTCGTGTCACGGCCCCGGGATTTGAACCCATGACCATCGACGGAACCGAAGTGCTCCCCAGCGTATTGGCTCTGCAAGGCGTCCGCCTTCGCCCGCTGGTGCTGGGTCCTTCCTCGCCCATTCTCATCCCGGACCATACTTTATACGGCACGTATCCGCCAAAAATCCCAGAGGATGAGATCAAACCCACCAACGAATCCGATGAAATCGTCCTAAGCCGTGTGGTGGTGCCGCAGACAGTAGTGGTCCATGACGGAGTTCCCTCCGATGCGTCCGCCAAAGATTACTTCATCCCCTATCGAGACTACATCAAGAATGTCGCCTCCAGCGAAATCTATGCCACCTGGCCCCGCTCCACCATTGTGGCCAATGTACTGGCCATCATGTCCTTTACTTTAAACCGGGTCTATACAGAGTGGTAACACCGTATATGGTGATTCAGAGTTCTGCGAAAGATTGATAGCGCAGGACTAGTATGCTATAATAAAAAAAGAAAATCCAGGCTTCCCCTTATTTTTCTGTAAAAAGGACTGATCGAATGAGCTTATATACAAAAAAGCCTAAAAAGTTATTAATATTAAATATCTTAGAGATTCTCCGAAAATATACTGATGAAAATCATCGTCTGAGTCAAAAGGAGATAGCTGATATTCTGAAAAAAGAATATGATATGCATGCAGACAGGAAGGCGATTCGCCGGAACCTTCTGGATCTGATGGACTGCGGATATGAGATTGAATACAGCGAGACCATCCGGAAAGTGCCGGTTAGAGATAAAAAAAACGGAGAAATTGTAAAGGACAGAAAATCAGGAAAAGCTGTCATGGAGGAAAACGCCCTGTGGTCAGATTTTTATCTGAAGGCAGATTTTACAGACGGAGAATTGAGACTGCTGATTGACAGCCTTCTTTTTTCCAGGCATATTCCTTATACCCAGTGCAAAGAGCTGATCGAAAAGTTGGAGAATCTTTCCAATAAATATTTTAAATTCAGAACTAGATATATCGCCACGCTCCCGCAGGATCGAACAGATAATAAACAGCTTTTTTATAATATTGACGTGCTGGACGAGGCCATCAATAAGAACCGCAAAGTTTCATTTGAATACGCGGAATACCATACAGATAAAAAACTGCATTCCAAACGGAAGCCGGACGGCAGCATCCGGGAATATATTATTACGCCTTATCAGATGGCGGCAAAAGAGGGAAAGTACTATCTGATCTGTAACTATGACAAATATGATGACATTTCGAACTACCGGATTGACCGTATACGGAATATTAAAATCCTGGAGGAAAAGGGAAAGCCTTTTCAGAATTTAAAGTGGTCCGGGCATCAGAATCTGGATCTCGCTGAATATATGAAGGAACATATATACATGTATTCCAGCGAGAACGTCCGCGTAAAATTCCGAATCGTAAAACCTATGATTACAGATGTGATTGATTTATTCGGAAAAGAGGTAACATTCTCGGATGAAAATGAGGCGTATGTTTCCGTTTCGGCCAGGATAAACGAAAGGGCTATGCTGCAGTTCGCGAAGAATTTCGCTCCGGATGTGGAAATTTTGCAGCCGGAACGATTAAGGAATGAATTGAAGCAGGAATTGGAAAAAGCAGCGGCTGTGTACAGGGAGGAAAATGAAAATGAAAAAAGAGACAGCAATTAATTTCATGTTATTTTCGTTAATGGAAGTTACTTTGAATGATAAGGAAAAAGGCAGCCCGGTGGGAGAAGATTTCTATATTAAAAAAGCTGTCCTGAGAGCATACCGGGATGCCAGCAGCCATGTGCTGTCTGTGAAGAAAGGAGAAGATGACAAAAGAAAAAATCCCGAAAAAAAGAAAGATGCGGTTGAGAAACTGGTTCAAAAACTGAAAGAGATTGATTCCCAACCAGACTATAAAACCTGGCATAACGATGTATGCGGAGTATTAGTAAAAGAATATAAGGACGCAGATTACAAAGATGACAGCAGGGAGTTTTCTTATGGAATCGCGCAGAAATGGGTAAATATGACGGTGAAATATCTCGCTGTATTATACACCGTAATGGCAGATATGGACCGGAATCAGGTCAATCAGAAGTTCATGGAATTCTATGAAGAAAAACTTCAAAAACATGAAGGGGATTTTCAAATCCCAGTGGACGGATATAT
>CAJFUP010000176.1 GCA_904420225.1 uncultured Lachnospiraceae bacterium | reverse complement strand
GTTTATGTTTTCGTTGCTGTTTGTGTTTGTCGTATTGGTGGTACTGCTGGAGGAAGTACTGATATTGATGTTGGGTATATTGGGACCATCATTTTTATCTTTCTTCATTTCAGCAAAGATTTCTGAGAGACAGTTTCGGCAATAGTTTTTGCCATCCACCTCTATAAGGCAATCGCTGCAGAAAAATTTTCCGCAATGAACACAAATTCCAGCGGCCTCACGGTCTGGATGTTTGGTACAATTCATGGAAAAATTACCCCCTTTTTAGCGTATATCCATTATACAATGTTTATGTTTCTATTTCAATGAATTTTCAGTGGATTTTGCGGATATGGAACTGAAAGGCAGTGGCTAGGACATCGAAACGGTTACAGCAAGAGAAAATGATAGAAAAAACTTGTCTCAGATATAGTGTTGGAGTTACAATAGAGATATAAAAATATGGAAAAGAGGTTATGAGAGATGTTGGAACAGTTGAAGAAAGATGTGTATGAAGCGAATATGGAGCTGTGGGAAAAAGGGCTGGTAATTTATACTTGGGGCAATGTCAGCGGCATTGACAGAGAAAAGAATCTCATGGTAATTAAGCCCAGCGGTGTAGGATATGAATCCATGGGACCAGAGGATATGGTTGTGGTGGATATGGAGGGGAATGTGGTGGAGGGAAACTATAAGCCATCTTCCGATACGGCCACACATCTTGTCATGTACCGCACATATCCGCAGATTGGCGGCGTGGTTCACACACATTCCACTTGGGCGGTGACATTTGCTCAGGCGGGGATGGACATTCCGGCGTTTGGAACGACGCATGCGGATTATTTCTATGGCGATATTCCCTGTACCAGAGATTTGACAGCGCAGGAAATTGAAGAGGCATACGAAAAAAATACCGGGAATGTGATTGTGGAAACCATCGGCGATGGAGATGTAATGGCCATTCCGGGAATTATCGTGAAGAATCATGGACCGTTTGCCTGGGGAAAGACGCCGGGGGGAGCAGTGTACAATGCAGTGGTTTTGGATAAGGTGGCGGAGATGGCCTACAAAACCATGACATTGAATCCCCGTGTAGCCAGAGTACCCCAGTATCTTTTGGACAAACATTATTTCAGAAAACATGGCGCCAATGCCTATTATGGTCAAGGCAGCGAAGACCATTGAAGAAAGCCTTAATGGGAAAATACGGAGGAAAGAGTATGTTTGAAAAGGGTAAGAAAATTCCGGCACCTTTATTTCGTGATCCGATTTTTGACGGGGCATCGGATCCGGTGGTGATTTGGAATAGAGAAGAGAATTGTTACTACATGTTTTACACACAGAGACGCTCCACATCGGTTCAGATTGGAGTGTCGTCCATTCACGGTTCGGATATTGGAGTGGCATCTTCCAGGGATGGAATGAAATGGCTATATCGGGGGATTCTTCCCAATTTGGCCATCGAACCGGGGCATAATACCTTTTGGGCTCCGGAGATCATATTTGGAGAAGGAGAATATCATATGTATGTCTCCTATATCACAGGTATTCCCACAGACTGGCAGTATGAGAGAAGAATGCTCCACTATACAGCTGAAAACTTATGGGACTGGAAGTTCCAGGGAGAAATTCAGCTCTCATCTGATCGTGTGATTGATGCATGCATCTATCAGGTGGCTCCCCACACATATAAAATGTGGTACAAAGATGAGACCCATGGAAGCTTTACCTATGCGGCGGTCAGCCAGGACTTGTATCATTTTCAGGTTTTGGGGCCGGAAATTACGGACTGTGCTCATGAGGGGCCAAACGTGTTTGAGCTGGGAAATGTGAAATGGATGATTACAGATTTTTGGCATGGGCTTGCCGTATATCGGTCCGATGACTTTCAGCATTGGCAGCGGTGTCCAGAGGTGCTTCTGGACGAACCGGGAAGCAGGCCTTTGGATGGAGCCATGGGGCATCATGCCGATGTCGTGGTGGAGGGGGAGGAGGCCTTCTTGTTTTATTTTTGTCATCCCCATGAAAATGAGAGAAAGGATTGTCAGGCGGAGGGAGCGGCTGCGCTGACAGCAGTGCAGGCGGCGCGGTTATGGACAGATGGAGTTCGGCTGTATTGTGACAGAGAAGACAGCGACACCCATGGCCAACCGCAAGAGGCGGAAATGTGAGGATGAAAAATGGCGTTTATGCGGATGGAGATCCTTGGAAAAGAGGAAAGGAATAAGCAGGGAGATGGATCGCGACTTTTTATTTGAAATATTGTCCACAGCATCTGTTTCAGGAACAGAGCTGGAGCTGGAGAGAAAAATTTATCGCCGTATGCAGCCCTATGCTGACTGTGTGACGGGGGATGAAGTGGGAGATGTGACTGCGGTGATCAATCCAGGCAGTCCCATTCGAGTATTGCTGGCAGGACATGCGGATGAAATTGGTTTGATGGTGACTTCCATCCGAGAAGATGGAATGCTTTCCGTGTGCAAAATCGGGGGGATTTATCCGGCTGTCTATCCAGGCCATAAGGTGAGAGTACTGACGGGGAGAGGCATCGTCTATGGGGCTGTAGTCATAACCAGAGAGCTGATGAAAAATAGAGAAATGGAGGCGGCAGATCTGATCATTGATATCGGATGCGCCACAAAAGAAGAAACAGCTCGGGTAATCTCTGTGGGGGATCGGATTATTTTTGATACGGATTATCGGGAGATGCTCAATGACTGTATCACTGGCCGTGCCCTGGACGATCGTCTGGGCGTATTTGTAATCATGGAAGCTTTGCGTCAGGCCAGACAGAGGGGGTGTACCGTGGGAGTATATGCGGCTGCCACGGTGGGGGAAGAGACCAGCATGAACGGCGCGTATTTTGTCAGCCAAAGAGTGAAGCCAACGCTGGCCATAGCGGTGGATGTGACATATGTCAGTGACTACCAGGGGACAAATCCGGCCCACACAGGGGAAGTAAAGCTGGGCGGCGGTCCCGTGCTCTGTGTCAATCCCACCCACCATCCAGTGATCCAGGAGGCACTGGTGAAAGCGGCTGAGACATGCAAAATTGCGATACAGTGGGAGACAGCCAGCGGAAGAACGGGAACAGACGGGGACGTGATTCATAAAACCGGAGGCGGCGTGCCGGTAGCCTTGGTTTCCATTCCGCTGCGGTATATGCATTCTCCGGCGGAGGTGGCGTGCCTTCGGGATGTTCAGGACTGTATTGAGTTGCTCTCAGAATTTTTATGCAGTCTGAAAGAGCCGTTTTCTCTCAATCCATTTGAGAATCAGTAAGGGGATAAAAAATCCCATAATCAAAAAGAAAAGATGAGGATTGGGAAAGAGCGCCGGTATCGGCGGAGCGAAAAAGCAGATGAACGCAAGAAAGGATTCAAATATGAAGTGGAAAAAATTTACTATTCATACCACCACAGAGGCAGTGGACTTCATCAGTGAACTGTTTCAGGAGATCGGGATTCAGGGAATGGAAATCCAGGATAATGTACCTCTGACAGAGAAAGAGACCAAGGGGATGTTCATCGATATTCTTCCGGAGCTGCCCCCGGATACAGGAGAGGCCTGGATCAGCTTTTATTTGGATGAAACATATGATGAGGAGAATGTACTCCGGCAGGTAAGGGAAGGTCTGGAGGATATCAGCAGATTCGTCCCGGTGGGGGATTGTGCCATGGAAGAATCGGAGACGGAGGACAAAGACTGGATCAACAATTGGAAGCAGTATTTTAAGCCGTTTACAGTGGATGACATTTTGATTAAGCCCACTTGGGAGACGATTCCTGAAGAACACAGGGATAAACTGATGATCCAGATCGATCCGGGGACGGCGTTTGGCACAGGGGCTCATGAGACGACACAACTCTGTATCCATGCCCTAAAGAAATATCTAAAACCAGGGGACCGCGTATTGGACGTGGGAACAGGAAGCGGGATACTGGGGATCTGTGCTCTGAAGATGGGTGCACAGGATGTAATGGGAACAGATTTGGATGAAAATGCCATTACAGCATCCAAGGAAAACATGGAGTCCAATGATATCCAACCGGGCCGATTCCAGGTAATGACAGGAAATCTCATTGATGAGAAAGCGGTCAAAGACGCGGTGGGTTATGAGGCGTATGATGTGGCGGTGGCCAATATTCTGGCGGATGTTATCATTCTTCTGCAGGCAGAGATTCCTCCTCATCTGAAACCGGGTGGAGTTTTCATCACATCCGGAATCATTGATATGAAAGAGGAGGAAGTAAAGAGGGCATTTGCCTCCAATCCGAATCTGGAGGTAATAGAAATCTCACATCAGGGAGAATGGGTTTCCGTGGTGGCTAGAAAGAAATAGACGGCAGAAAATGCATGGACAGCGCCAGCCTATAATTTCCAGAAATAGCGCGGTGTTTTCCGGCGGTATTCTTCATACTCACTGCCAAACAGGGTAGGAAGATAGCGCTCTTCATGGAGTATCTGAAAATGAAAGAGAACGATGCTGATGGCAGATATTGCGCACAGCTCCACGCTGCAAAGGGCTAGGGCGAAGCCGAGATAGAAAAGATCAAACCCAAGGAAGGCGGGATTTCTGCTGTATCGGTATATGCCGGTGGTTATCAGAGAACAGTCCTGAACCATATCTACTCCCGCGCGCCAGCTGTCCCCCATGGTACCCATGGATAAGACCAGGAGTCCTGTGCCCAAGAGACCGATGACGCATCCCATGACACGAATGGGAAAGGCGGTGATCAGCAGAGGAAAATAGTGGGACAGGAGAATGCTCAGGAGCTGAATCAACCCCGTCAGATATGTGACGGTGCGGAGCCATTTTTCCAGTTTGCGGGTGGAGGCATCCTTGGCCCCCCAGCCCAGGCGGTCTGCCAGAATGCCTCTTTTTTTCTGGGCACGCATCTTTAAAAAATAGCTTCCGTAGAAAAGAACCCATAAAATGGAACAAATAATTAGTATGATCATATGCATTCCTCCGTCTCCAAATGAAACATCAGGATGGATAGCAAGGTAATCCCGGCTGTCTCTGTCCTGAGAATCCGTTTGCCAAGGCTTATGGGGATCCACTGTTCTTTGGCGGCTTGGGCGGCCTCTTCAGGGGAAAATCCACCTTCCGGCCCGATCCAAATTCCGATATCCATGCCGGGACGGATTCCACTTAGGGCTTCTTTGGCAGCCGCCATGCCCCTGGCATGTTCATACGCCATTAGACGACAGGAAAGAGAAGAGGAGAGGGAAAGGGCTTCTGAAAAAGATAGGGGGGCGGAGATTTCTGGCACCAGACTTCGTTTGGACTGTTTGGCGGCGCTTTCC
>CAJFUP010000175.1 GCA_904420225.1 uncultured Lachnospiraceae bacterium | reverse complement strand
TTTTTTCCTGGTCCTTAAATAAAAGCGTTGCGGATTCATGGGGGAAGGCGAATCCATATCGCTGCGCCTCCCCTGCTGCCCAGTGAAACTGCTCTTCCAGCTGGCTGGCCAACTCTTTTCTGCGCTTTTCCCTCTCCTCCAGGCGCTGTTTTTCCCCCTGAAGCCGCCCAAATACATCCATAAGTCTATGTTCTTCCTCTGCCAGACGATTTTCCAACAGCTGTTTCTGTTTTCTGCTCTCCTCAGCCTGCTCTTTTTGTCTGCCGATCTCCACGCAACGCTGAGTCAGCAGGTCTGTCAGTTCCTCCGCCCAATGGAGAGCCAAAGAGATCTCTTTGGCATTGGGAAGGACAGAAGCAAACCATTCCCCAGCGGACCGCTCCTCTGAAAACTGATTGGCAAGTTTCCCGGCAAGTCCCCACTTTTCTTCCAAAGCTTCTCTGATATGGGCAGCGTCAGCGCTGGCTCTCACAGTTCGCTCTTCCTTTTGGGAAAGCTCTTTCTGCAATTTATCCAGTTCTTCCTTATTGGGCATCTGTTGCGGCATAAGAGCCAAAGATGGATGGTGAGTTGAACCGCAGACAGGACAAGGGATTCCTTCCTCCAGATGGGAAGCCAATAGCCCGGCCTGAGCATCCATGAAACGCTTTTCCATTTCAGAAAATTCTCGACGCAGCTGATCCCTTTCCCGGCACTCTTGGCGATACGCTTCCTGCTTTTTCTCCAAGCGAGCCCTTAAATCTCTCATTTCTTTCATCTGGAGAACCAACTCTTTGGCACGCCCCAATATGTACTTTAATTTTTCCAGCTGACTCTCCAAGCTGGCCAATTTGACTGTCTCCTCCCTTCCCGCCTCTGTTTCAGCTCGAAGAATCCTTGCGGACGCATTCAACCGCTGCTGTTCTTTCTCCAAGCGAACTGTCTCTGCCAGCGATTGATCCCCAGCGTTTTTTTCCTGGATATAAAAACTGAGATTCTCCGAAAACAAACGTTTCTTCTCCTGCCACAGTTCCAGTGTTCTGTACGCTTTCCAGGCTTCTTCTCCGGCATTTCCCAGCAAAAGAATGGCTTTTTGGATCTCTTCCATATGGGTCTTGATACCATTTTCCCGCTCCCATGCTTCACTAACTTGAGTATTGGCCTTCTTCCTCTGAATTTTCAAGGCTTCCCAAGACTGACTATCCTGTTTGAAACGACTCAGCTGTCCCTGGAGAACGCGCATTTTTTCCCCTGCTTCCGCCAAGGCCGCATCGCATGTCTCCATCTGTTTTATTTCCCGTGTCAGACATTCTGTCTTCTCCTGAATTGCCGCGGACCTGGCTTGTTCCGAAGCTATGGCCTGCTTTTCTGCCTCCATCTGAACTGTCAGCTGATGTCCTCCCTTCATCAGTTCCCCCAAAAGCTCTGCACCTTCCGCCAGTTCTTTTTCCCTGGCGGACAAGAGGATCCCTTCCTCTGCCGCTGTTTTCAGACTATCCAGCTTCTGCCTTTCTTCCTCCAGCCAGTCTGTCATCTCTTGTTTTCTTTGTTCCTTTTCCGCCTTTTCGGAACTACTCTTTTCCAAAGCCGCCTCATTTTTTCTTTGTTCCCTCTCTGCTTTATCCAGCTCTTCAAACAGCTTTTCCCTATCCTCTCCTTGGCGGATCTCCCGGGTTAGCCGTTCCAGTCGTTCTTCCAACTCAGGCAGAGCATTCCACTCTTCCCGGACTGCCTCCATGCGGGAAGATAGCGCATTCCATTCTTTTTCCTTTTTCTCCAAAGCTTCTTCCAGCTGTTTTCTTTGACGTGCCTGCTCGAATCTGCGATCCTCCCCTCGAATCATTTCCTCTAAATGGCGTTCCTTTTCTTCCAACTCTTCCAAATGTGCTTGCTGTATCTCAATAAGTCCCTCCAGAAGTTCCAGGCTCCGCTCCAGCTTTCCCTCATAGCCCCCCTTTCGCATCTCTGTCATTTCCTTGGCCCAGGGCCAGTCTTCTTCCCACACGATGCCGTCCAGATACTGGGCTGTGCTTCTGCGAATTCCATCGTATTCCTTCCCTTTCTCTTTTACACTGTCCCGCAAACGATTTTGCAACTGCTGATAAAGACCTGTGTGAAAAATCTGACGAAAAATCTCGCTGCGCTGCTGGGTACCTGCCAAAAGTAATTTCTGAAAATCTCCCTGGGCAATCATGGCTATCTGCGTAAACTGTCGGTAATCCAGTCCCAAAAGCTCTGTCACCGCCTTGGTTACATCTTTAAATTTGGTCACTGGCTGCCTCTCATCGGGATATATCAGTTCCGCGTCAGCCCTCTGAAGGGTATATCCCTCCCCTTTCTCTTTTTTTCTTTCATATTCTGGATTTCTTCTGACCTTATATGATTGGCCCTGACAAGAAAAACGGAGTTCCACATAAGTCGGCGTCCCTTTTTGTGCATATTTGCTTCGAAACATTCCCGACTCCCGTACCTGGCCGCTGGCCTCCCCATAGAGGGCAAATGTAATGGCATCAAATATGGTGGTCTTCCCCGCACCTGTATCTCCTGTAATTAGATAAACGCCGCGGCTTCCCAACTTGCTGAAATCGACCTCTGTCCTATTGGCATATGGGCCAAAGGCGCTGATGATGAGCATTTCCGGCTTCATAAATCTTGTCCTTCCTGTATGGATAGAATCAGTTCTTGGGCAAAGCGCCTCTGCTCCTTACCCATGGACTGATTGTTTTGCAGTTCAAAAAATTCCTCCAGCAGTTCCAATTCTGATTTTTCCTCGGCTCTGCTGCTTCCGTCCAGAAAATGTTCTTCTCTGGTTCTTTTATTGTCATACTCCAAACGCATCAAGCGGGGATATCGAGTCCGAAGCCTTTGCAGTCCGTCCGGGATATCTTCCTCATCTGTCAGTGTAATCTGGACATAATCGTCCCTGTTTTCCCCCGTTTCAAAAGACCGTTCCATGACTTCCATGTATGTTCCCCGAATCTTTCGCATATCACGCATAGGAACCAGCGGAATTGTGCGGATCTTTACCTTACCCTTTTCTTCCAATTCCACAACTGTCACTGATTTTTCCTGCTCTGCCTCTGAAAACGAGTATTTCAGCGGCGTTCCGCAGTAGCGCACCTCCCGTCTCTTTACCCATTGAGGACTGTGGATATGGCCCAAAGCCACGTAATCAAATTCGTCAAACACAGAAACATCCACCTGATCGACTCCGCCCACAGATACTTCTTCCGAATCACACCGAACAGCGCCGGTGACAAACTGATGTGCCACCAATACATTTCTTTTCCCGCTGTCCGGATGAATGCGTTCCACTGCCATTTTCAGCGCATCCTGATAAGATGTGATCTTTCCTTCCTCTTGCGCCAGAGCATGGCGCACTGTGGAAGGCCGGAGAAACGGCAGAAGATAAACACATACCTCGCCATATGAATCCTCCAAAGAAATGGCCACAACATTTCCATCATATACCGGCGACAAATAAATCCCTCTGTTTCTCATAAGTTCAGCGCCAAAGGCCACCCGTTCCGGAGAATCGTGATTGCCGCTGACGGCAAAAACCGGTATATTTCTGTCAGCCAACTGGGTCAGGAAACGATCCATAACCTGTACCGCCTCCGCAGGTGGGACCGGTTTGTCATACAAATCTCCTGCCAGAATCACGCCATCCGCCGCCTCCTGCTCCGCCACTGAAAGAATTTGTTTCAAAATATAAGTTTGATCCTCCATCATGGAAAATTCATTGACCCGCTTTCCAATATGAAGATCCGATAAATGCAGCAATTTCATTTTCTCTTCCTCTTTCGCTTTCATTGTACCGCCTGTCTGATCATGTTAAGTTCAGAATAGCATATCTCTTTTTATTTTTCAATCGATGTCCCATACGACAGACAGGCGAGGCCGCTTTCCATCTCTGAAAAGGGCCCCGCCTGTCTGTCTCCCAACCGGGAAGATTTTCTTTTGTATTTTTCACCGTTCTCTTTTGTACAAAAATATTGTACCATTTTCTTCACAACTGATCAAGGAGAAAATATTATTACTTTTTCCCAGCTTCCTGCCAGTACTCATCTGCCGCATCCTCATCTTCCTCTTCCACTGGATGCCAGGCTTTTCCAAACTTCACATCTTTAAACAAAGCAGCCAGGCCTGTAATCTGCTTCAGACGCAGAATCTCGTCTTTATCCATGCCCAAATGCTTGGAAATCCAGGCATCGGATCTTCCCAGCTCATGGAGTTCTTTTACAATATTACTCATCAGATCCACATCGTGGCTGCCCCTGGCACGGTTATGACGAATGGTGCTGGCCATACGCTGATCCAGCGGCTTATCTATAACAGAAACCGGCAGCATTCCCTGCTCCCTGTCATAAATGTCTTTATGTTCCAGCATAACCCGGTATCGATGGAAACCGTCCACAATGATATAGGCGTCCTTTGCCTTGGCATAGTAGCATACAATGGGCATGGTATACCCGTCTTCTTTAATACTGTCATATAAAAGTTTCATCTCCGGCGGGGCCACGGTATTGGGATTATAGGTATTGGGAATAATCTTTTCAATGGGCACAGCAATCACATGATACACAGGACTTCTAAATTCCATAATTCATCTCCTCTATGCTTTTGTACTTCTTTCGAATGATGTCAATCCGCTTTTGCTGCTGTCTGGTCATTCCAAATCCCATGAAACGGCAGATATGATCATTTTTCAAAATACAGTAACACATTCGCTTCCAACTGGGAATATCCTTTGAAGATTTAATGTCATCCGTATTATCCGGTATTTTTCCCACAAAGACAATTCTGGATTTTCTATTGCGGGTATAATTGGACACGCCATTTCTGCGAATCTGATATCCGTGCTCCTCCAATTCCTGGATGGTGTCCTCGTCCAGCCCTCCCCCTGTCTCATGCCAAAACTGGATGGATGTGTTGAACTTTTTTGCATAATTATTGCGCAGTCTGGCAGGAAGCGTTTCCAAAAGAAACATGGTGTATGACTTCCATGTGTGTCCCTGTGGCAATGTGATATTTCGATATCCCATGGCTTTGGTCTTGGCATAGATACTGGAGAAATTGGCCCCCCGCACTCTTCCCACCAACCTAACCCATATCTGGGGATCAATGACCCGATAAAGATTCAAAGAATCTTTGGAATAATCATTAAACGGTGACGCCACCCGCATCTGGGATGCTTTAAGACCGGCTTTATAATACAGGTCATACAAATGATTATAATCATACTGAAATAAATAATTGGCGTGCCAGACATCATTTAGACTCCAATCAAACATGGGAGAGGCACACCAGACATCCTTAAACTGGCGGCTGATCCAACACTGGTCTTTATAGCCATACTTCTTATTCAAAAATCCGCTGTATCTTTGCAGCGACTCATCTGCACGTATTCCCAAAAGACAGACGGTCTTTCCTCCGCCGTGGGAAAGACGATACCATCTGCCGAACTGCTTTGCCAAGTCCTCCTGATGCATCTTATAGCGATACGTGGTGATGGGATTCTTTTCCATATTGATGACATATTCTTTCTCGGGCATGGGACGGATCCAGCTGTCCTGCTTCTTGTCGTCCCAGGGATACCAGTACATCTCGTAACTGCTTAAAGCCGTTCTGGTGGCCATGGGCAGACAAACCCAATATAGCTCCACTTCATCCCTAATCCGTTCAAATGTCCGCTCCACATATTCTGTGGTAACCGTATACTGCGCCTCAAAATCCTGGTGAAAGACGCCGATGGTTTTCCCAGGGTAATGGGCTTTCCTGTAATCCAATACCAGATTCAGCAAAAGCCCGCTGTCCTTTCCCCCAGAAAAGGAGATGTATATATTGTCAAATTCCTCAAAAATCAGCTTCAGGCGTTCCATAAATGCATCGTAAACATTTCGTTCCTCATATTCCCGTATCATCTGTAATCCCCCTGTGCTGGCTGGTTGTAGACCAATTTTAGCATACCGGCT
>CAJFUP010000174.1 GCA_904420225.1 uncultured Lachnospiraceae bacterium | reverse complement strand
TTTTCCTTGGCCGCTGTTTTTTTGCGGACAACGGAACATATGGGACGGGGAAGGGGGAACTTTTGAGATCAAAAACAGCAGAATGATATGGCTATACAGCAGGATCACAACTGGATTTTCCATGGGAATCCGATATAATGAAAATATAAAGGTTTTGGCTGCAAACGTCTAATTTATGGTATTGGGAAGGAGAGTACATGACATGAAAGAAGAGGAGAAGAAAGCGCTGAACGCGTTTCAGGACAATGGAGGAGAGGAAGCGGTGGACATGAGCCGCCAGCTGAAAATCGGCATCATAGGCACGGGATGGATCGCTGGCTCCCATATGGAAAGCTATCTGCATATGCCGGACGCCCAGGTGGTGGCCGGAGCTGATTTGGTGCCGGGAAAAGCAGCCGCGTTTTTTGAGAAATTTGGAATGAAAGACGTGCGCACGTATCCAGATCACAAATCCATGCTGGATGCGGAGGATCTGGATGCGGTGAGTATTTGTACTTACAATGCCGCCCATGCCCAGTGCGCCATTGACGCTCTGAATAAAGGAGTCAATGTCTTGCTGGAGAAGCCCATGTGCGTGACGCTGGAGGAGGCTCTGGCCATTAGAGAGGCGGAGAAAAACAGCGGAAAAGTGCTGTCCATTGGCTTCCAGCCGCGTTTTGATCCCAACATGAAAAAAATCAAGGAAATCTGTGAGTCTGGTGTACTGGGAAAGATTTATTATATTCAGACGGGCGGCGGAAGGAGAAGAGGAATTCCCACACCTTTTGGCACATCATTTATAGAGAAAGAAACAGGAGGCATCGGTGCTCTGGGAGATATCGGGTGCTATTCGCTGGATATGGTGCTGAATGCCATTGGATATCCCAAGCCTCTGACTGTGACAGGATACCGTTCTGACTTTTTTGGAAAGAATCCCAAAACGTATCCGTTCCATCCGGAATATGCGGAAAAATTCGGCGTAGACGATTTTGCGGCGGCATTTATCCGTCTGGAGGGAGGCATTGTATTGGATTTTAGAATCGCATGGGCCATGAATTTGGACACGCCAGGCGATACCATCATCATGGGCACCGAAGGCGGTCTGCGAATTCCCTCCACTGAGTGTTGGAACGGCACTGTGGGAGGTCCCATGACGCTGTATCATGAAGTGGCGGGCAGCCAAGTGGAGACCGTGATTCCAGTTATTGAGGATGACGGCCCCAGCTTGTTTGACAGAAAAATCCGCACCTTTATGAACGCTTGTAAAAATGGGACGAAAGCACCTGTTCCATCGGAACAGATTCTATACAATCAGGCTATTTTGGACGGCATTGCCAAATCGGCTGAACTGGGAAGAGAGATTGAGATTGTAATCCCCCAATGAGCGGGGGACCAGCTGTTTATGGCAGGCAGCTGCCGAAGGAAAAGGAGGCAGAAAAATGAAGCAATTTCCTGTGGGACTGCAGCTATACTCCGTCAGGGAGGATATGCAGAAGGATTTTAAAGGGACTCTGGAAAAGGTAAAGGAAATGGGATATGACGGCGTGGAGTTTGCCGGGCTGTATGGCCATACGCCCCAAGAGATAAAGGAGGAGTTAAATGGTCTGGGATTAACGCCGGTTTCCGCCCATGTTCCGTTGGCGGATATGATGGCGGATCCGGAAGGGGTTATGGGAATTTATAAAGACATTGGCTGTCCGTATATTGCCATTCCTTATCTCACCGAAGAATACCGTCCTGGAACAGAAGGATTTGCCAAGACCATAGAGGGAGCCAGGATTCTGGGCGAGACGGCTAAAAAGCTGGGAATGAAGCTTTTATACCACAATCATGATTTTGAATTTGTAAAAATAAACGGTGTCTATGCCCTGGATATTTTGTATGAAACGGTACCCTCTGACTTGCTCCAGACAGAGCTGGATACGTGCTGGGTCAATGTGGGAGGTGAGAACCCGGCGGATTATGTGCGCAAATACGCGGGCCGTGCGCCGGTGGTGCATTTGAAAGATTTTTATGGCGAAAAGTCCCAGCACATGTATGAACTAATTGGCCTGGAGCAGGAAAAGATACAGGAGTCCCAGAAATTTGAATTTCGTCCTGTGGGATACGGAAAACAGGATTTTTCGGACATTCTGAGGGCTTCAGAAGAAGCGGGGGCAGAGTGGGTCATCGTGGAACAGGACCAGCCCAGCATGGGAAAAACCGCGCTGGAGTGTGCGCAGATGAGTATCTCATATCTGAAAAAGCTAATGGAAGCATAATTTAACACTGCATTCCTGGGCGTGCCACGTATGTCGGCATGGCCCAGGGAGCTGCGAACAATATTGGAAAGGCGGGATAAAATATGAAGCTGGGGACATTGACCAATGTATTGGGCTTTATGCCTTTGGAAGATGCGTGCCGGTTTTTGTCGGAAAACGGTGTGCAGATGGTGGAAATCGGATGCGGCGGGTATCCGGGAAAGGATCACTGTGATCCCAAGATTCTCCTGAACGATGAGGGGAAACTGGAAGAATTTAAGGCGACCATAAAAAAATATAATTTGGAGATCAGCGCCCTGAGCAGCCATGGAAATATGGTGCATCCCAACCGGGAGGTGGCGGAAAAATTTGACAGCGATCTTACGGATGCC
>CAJFUP010000173.1 GCA_904420225.1 uncultured Lachnospiraceae bacterium | reverse complement strand
GGGGTTCCGCGCTGGACATAATTGCCGCTCATGACCACAATGCAAAAGTCCGCCCCGGTCACTTCCTTGGCTTTTCGGATATGGTATGCATGTCCATTGTGAAATGGATTGTACTCAGCAATCAAACCGACAACTTTCATAGGCATATACCTGTGGCTTGCGTTGTGCAGCCAACCTTCCTTTCAAAGTACTCGTATTATACCATATAAAAGATATGGAACCAATGGATTTTCTTGCGGATTCCATACGAATCCATGAAGAAAAAATAAAAAATGATGGCCCATGCCGGGCGACTGTGGGAGAGGCGGGAATTCCATCATGTACTGCGAAAAAAACAAGCTTTTTTCCCTGGGAATCCCTTGTATGTGCAAAAATATTGTAATATAATGGGAGGGAATGAATTAGTTTTCTATTACGGGCGTCGGCGGCGTTGGTGTCGGCGCGGCGGAGAAACAGGAAAGGAGTCAAACGAATCATGGGATTTATTGACACAATCAAAGAGAGAGCAAAAAAAGATAAAAAGACGATTATTCTGCCGGAATCCATGGACAGAAGAACATGGGAAGCCGCAGAGCAAATTCTGAAAGAGGATCTGGCCAACCTGATCATCATCGGAAATCCGGAGGAAGTGGCTAAAAACAGCGCTGGTCTGGATGTAAGCGGTGTCAAAGTCATCGATCCGGCCACATATGAGAAGACCCAGGAGTACATTGACCTGTTTGTAGAACTGAGAAAGAACAAAGGTATGACAGAAGAAGAGGCGAGAAAGATTGCCCTCAGCGATTATACGTATTATGGCTGCCTGATGATCAAGGCGGGAGACGCCGACGGTATGGTTTCCGGTGCCTGCCATTCCACAGCCAACACCCTTCGTCCGTGTCTGCAGATCATCAAGACAAAGCCGGGCGTAAAGCTGGTATCCGCGTTCTTCCTGATGGTGGTTCCCAACTGCGAATACGGAGAAAACGGTACTTTTATCTTTGCTGACAGTGGTTTGGAGCAGAATCCGGATCCGGAGAGACTGGCAGCCATTGCTGCTTCTTCCGCAGAATCCTTCGAGCTGTTGGTACAGAAACCGGCCAAAGTGGCCATGCTGTCCCATTCCACAAAAGGCAGCGCCAAGCATGCGGATGTAACCAAGGTTGTGGAAGCTACGGAAATTGTTAAGAGAGAATATCCGGATCTTCAGGTGGACGGCGAACTGCAGCTGGATGCCGCCATCGTTCCTTCTGTGGCTGCGTCCAAGGCACCGGGCAGCACAGTGGCTGGTCAGGCCAATGTCCTGGTATTCCCGGATTTGGATGCGGGAAATATCGGATACAAACTGGTGCAGAGACTGGCCAAGGCAGAGGCTTACGGTCCTGTGACACAGGGTATTGCCAAGCCTGTCAATGACCTTTCCAGAGGATGCTCTGCAGAGGATATCGTGGGCGTTGTGGCCATCACAGCGGTACAGGCTCAGGCAGCAGCCAAATAATTCTTTTTTTCCAAAGAGTTGGAGGGCCCCGGGATTCCGGGGCCTCTTTTGTCAGTCATTTTGGGAAGGCGCCCATGCTGCGCTGTCAATGAAAATTACTTGACAAAAATGCGAAAAAATGGTTGACAAACCATTTGACCCTATGTATAATATCCTAGTGCATGCAGGGAGGATTTCTGTGTGCATAGAATCCGACAATTGGAGGTTGGAATGCAGATTCAATTATCTGAGCTGTTTGCCGCAGACGGAATGCAGAAGCGGTATCAGGTTCCCATTGAGATGAAGGCGTTTCAAAGCCCAGCTGGGATGTATCCCATTGTGGAAAGCCATCCGGTGGAGCTGGAGATCACCCATGTGAAGAATCGTCGTCTGAAGATACGGGGCAGTCTTGATCTGCATCTGGAGATTCCATGCGACCGCTGTCTGGATCCGGTGGATGTCCCCATCAAGGCGGACATTGATAAGGATGTGGATATGAATCTCAGTGAGAGAGAGCGGGAAGAGGCATTGGATGGACAGCCTTTCATCAGTGGACATAACCTTGACGTGGATCGTTTGGTCTGCGATGAGCTTATCGTGAACATGCCTATGAAAGTCCTCTGCCGGGAAGACTGCAGAGGAATCTGTAATAGATGCGGCGCAAATCTCAATCATGGGAAATGTGACTGCGACGTCACGGAGCTTGACCCACGAATGTCGGTTATCCGTGATATTTTTAAAAATTTCAAGGAGGTGTAACCCATGTCTATTTGTCCTAAGAATAAATCTTCCAAGGCAAGAAGAGACAGCCGCAGAGCAAACTGGAAGATGAGCGCACCGAATTTGGTAAAGTGCAGCAAGTGCGGAGCCTTGATGATGCCTCACAGAGTATGCAAGGCCTGTGGTTCCTATAACAAGAAAGAAATCATTAAGGTAGAGGACTAATTTTAGCCGTCGGCCTGGATTTCCAGCTGGAAAAAGCAAATAGAAAAAGGCTTTCGGGAGACTCAGAGAGGTCTCCGAAGGCCTTTTTCTGTGGAAGAACCATTGCCTTTTTCATCTTTGGATTTTGGAAAAAATATAGTTGATTTCTTGCAGGGTATCTAGTATAGTAATGATAGACTTTTGGTAAATGGAGGCACATATGATTACAGTTGCTGTCGACGCGATGGGAGGGGACAATGCTCCTGCCGAGATCGTAAAAGGGGCGGTCGATGCCGTGGCCAAGCGGTCTGACATAAAAGTTACTCTGGTGGGGAGGAAATCTGACATAGAACAGGAGCTTTCTCAGTATACTTATGACAAAGAGAGGATTCAGATCCTGCATGCTTCAGAGGTCATTGAGACGGGAGACCCGCCGGTGGCATCCATCCGCGGAAAGAAGGATTCGTCCATAGTGGTGGGACTCAAGCAGGTGAAGGAAAAACAGGCAGATGCCTTTGTCTCCTGCGGCAGCACCGGGGCGGTGCTGGTGGGAGGACAGTTGATTGCCGGTAAGATAAAGGGGGTAAAGAGGCCGCCGCTGGCGCCGCTTCTTCCCACAGAGAAAGGAGTTTCGCTGCTCATTGACTGCGGCGCCAATGTGGATGCCCGTTCAGAACATTTGGTTCAGTTCGCCAAAATGGGTTCCATTTATATGGAGCATGTGGTGGGAGTGAGAAAACCCAAGGTTGCCATACTCAATATTGGTGTGGAGGAAGAGAAGGGAAATGCTCTGGTGAAGGAGACGTATCCTCTGCTGAAGGAATGCCGGGATATTAATTTCATCGGAAGCATTGAGGCCAGAGAGATTCCCGCCGGGGCCGCTGATGTGATTGTCTGCGAGGCATTTGTTGGAAACGTGGCGCTGAAGCTTTATGAAGGTGTGGGCAATACGCTGGTTAAGCAGATTAAGAAAGGTATGCTTTCTTCTTTTAGGGGAAAGATGGGCGCCCTTTTGGTAAAGCCTGCCCTGAAGCAGGTGCTGAAACGCTTCGATGCCAGTGAGTACGGCGGAGCGCCTCTTTTGGGACTCAACGGTCTTGTGGTGAAAGCACACGGCAGTTCCAAGTCCAAAGAAGTGACCAATGCCATTATCCAGTGTGTGGCATTCACAGAACAGCGAATCAATGATAAGATTCGGGCAAGTCTGAATCCATCTGTCTGACGAAAACGGACAGATGGACCGTTGAAAGGCGAAGCGCCTAAAGGAGAAAAGTATGGGCAATGGGATCCCAGGAAATGGATTGAAATAATAAGGAGGATGAAAAATATGGAATTTGAAAAATTACAGGAGATTATCGCAGAAGTTTTAAACATTGATGCCAATGAGATTACCATGGAGAGCACCTTTGTGGATGACTTGGGAGCGGATTCCTTGGATATTTTCCAGATCATCATGGGTATTGAGGAAGCATTTGATGTGGAAATCCCCAATGAGGCGGCAGAGAAAATTGCCACTGTGGGAGACGCGGTGGAGGAAATCAAGAAAGCGACTTCTCAGAACTGACAAGAGAAACAACGGCGGTCCCGTCGGCAGGACCGCCGTTGTTTTGATACTGGGAAAACATGGAAGGAAGGCATGACATGGAAAAAAACAAACTGAGGCAGCTGGAAGAGGCCATTGGATATCGATTTCACAACAGCTCCCTTGCCAAACAGGCAATGATTCACAGCTCATTTACCAATGAACACAACATGGACAAACTTTCATGTAATGAGCGATTGGAATTTTTGGGGGATTCGGTTTTGGAAGTGGTGTCCAGCGATTTTTTGTACCGCCAATATCCCAATAAGCCGGAGGGAGAGCTGACGAAAATGCGGGCCAGCATGGTCTGTGAACCCACTCTGGCGCTTTGTGCCAGAGACATTGATTTGGGCAGTTATTTGATGCTGGGAAAGGGGGAAGATGCCACCGGGGGAAGAAACCGGGATTCCGTGGTATCCGATGCCATGGAAGCCCTCATTGGCGCCATATATTTGGATGGTGGTTTTGCTAATGCAAAAGAGTTCATTGAGAGATTCATCCTCAATGATGTGGAAAATAAGCAGCTCTTTTATGATAGCAAGACTATCCTGCAGGAGATCGTGCAGAGGGAGTACGGGGCCGTACTGCACTATGTTATGGTGTCCGAGGAGGGACCGGAACATGATAAACAGTATACCATGCAGGCCATGATTGGCCAGCAGCCCGGAGGGATCGGCACAGGAAGGACAAAGAAGGCTGCGCAGCAGATGGCAGCGTATCAGACCATACGTTCATTGAAGAAAAGGTAGGAAAGCATGTATTTAAAATCCATCGAAGTGCAGGGATTCAAGTCGTTTGCCAATAAGATTACATTTGAATTCCACAACGGGATCACAGGTATTGTGGGACCCAACGGCAGCGGAAAGAGCAATGTGGCCGACGCAGTGCGCTGGGTGCTGGGAGAGCAGAGTGCCAAGCAGCTGCGTGGTTCCAATATGCAGGATGTCATCTTTTCCGGTACAGAAAACAGAAAGCCCCAAAGTTTTGCTTCTGTGGCTATTACCCTGGACAATGCCGATCATCAGCTTAACATCGAGTATGACCAAGTGACTGTCACCCGCCGGGTATACCGTTCCGGGGAGAGTGAATACCGGATCAACGGAAGCGTCTGCCGCCTGAAGGATATCAATGAGCTGTTTTATGATACGGGTATTGGCAAAGAGGGATATTCCATCATCGGCCAAGGACAGATTGATCAGATCCTCAGCGGAAAGCCGGAGGAGAGGCGGGAGCTGTTTGACGAGGCAGCCGGTATCGTCAAGTTCAAGCGGCGCAAGAACATTGCCTTGAAGCGGCTGGAAGAAGAACGGGCCAATATGGTTCGGGTCAGTGACATTCTCGCCGAGCTGGAAAAACAGGTGGGGCCTTTGGAAAAACAGGCGGAGACAGCCAGAGCCTATCTGCGCCTGCGGGAATCGCTGAAAGTATTTGATGTCAATGCCTTCATTTTGGAGAGGGAGCAGATACAAGGGATTTTGGCAAAGCTGGAGGAGTCCATCGGTATCACAGGCGCCCAGCTGGAGGAGATCCGCAGCCGCAGCCAGGGACAGAAAGAAAAGCAGGAGGCTTTGGAACAGGAGCTTTCCATTCTTGACCGGCAGGCAGAGGAAAAAAAAGAGGCGCTAAACCGCGCGGTGATGGAGAAGGGGAACCAGTCCGGGCGCATCGATGTCATGCGGGAGCAGATTAATACAGAAAAGATGAACGAGGAGCATATCCGAAACCGCACGGCAGCCATTGCCGTTGAACTGCAGGCAAGGGAGCAGGAGAAAAAGAGCTTGGAAGAAAAACGGGCAGAGCAGCGGCGTCAGCTGTATGATCTGGAGAATGCCAGGCAGAGGGTGCGCTCTGAACTGGAACATCAAGACCAGAGAATGGATGAATTTCGTCAGGCATCGGAAGCGGATAAGGAAAAAATGATCCGCCTGCTCAACGAGAAAACTTCCTATGCCGCCCAGTCCCAGCGAGTGGAAACCATGCTGGAGCAGGCCCTGATCCGGCGTTCAGAGCTGGCCCAAAAGCTGATTGTCAGCAAGAGTGAGGAAGAAAAAAGAAGACAGGTGGAACAGCAGTTTGCCGCCCAGTTAAAGCAGCTGGAGGAATCGTGCCGGGCTTTGGAAGAAAAGAGGAAGGATATTGGCCGAGAACGGGAGCGCTGTTTGGAAGCGTCCCGCAAAGCGTCCGCCGCTGTCAGCGCATTTTCCCAGGAGTATCATGCCGCCAGGACAAAAGCCGATTCCCTGAAAAATCTGGCAGAGCGGTATGAGGGATATGGGGTAAGTATCCGCAGGGTCATGGAACAGCGTTCCAAGGAACCGGGGATTCGAGGTGTGGTGGCCGATTTAATCCATACGGAGAAACGGTTTGAGACAGCCATTGAGACCGCTTTGGGGGGCAGTATACAAAATATTGTTACTGATACAGATCAGACAGCCAAGCGGCTGATTGCTTTTTTGAAACAGAATAAATTTGGAAGGGCCACCTTCCTTCCTCTCAACGGCATCAGCACGGGGGGCGATTTTCGGCAAAAAGCAGTGCTGGATGAACCGGGGATCATTGGCTTGGCTTCCAGTCTGGTATCTGCCGATGAAGCCTATGGAGGGCTGGTGACGCATCTTCTGGGGCGTGTGGTGGTGGCGGACACCATTGACGACGCCATGCGCGTGGCCAGAAAGTACCACTATGGTGTGCGCATCGTCACATTGGAAGGGGAATTGCTGAATACAGGCGGTTCCATGACAGGAGGAGCGTTTAAAAATAGCAGTAATCTTTTGGGGAGAAACCGTGAAATCCAGGAGCTGGAAAAGAGAGCGGATGCTGCCGGAAAAAATTGGGAAAAGGCTCGGAAAGCATTGGAAAAGGAAGATGCTCGTATTCAAAAGTTGACGGCGCAGGCTGAGGAATTGGCAGGACAGCTGCAGGCAAGCCGGATTGCCCGGACAGAAGCACAGATGAACAGAAAGCAGGCGGAGACCAGGATTGAGGAAGTCATCCGGGATCGGGCAGAATTTGTCCAGGAAACGGCGGCAGTGGAAGAAAAGATTCGAAACATTCGGGAAGAAGAGACCGCCTTGGAGGAATCCATCCAGGCCATTGATCAGGAAAACCGTCAGGCCGAAGATTCCATTCGGGAGTATGGTGAGGCGCTGGGAAAGGAGCAGGAAACCAGAGATGCCCTGGCAAAAAAGGCGGAAGAAATGGGACTGGCCCTGGCCAATCTCACCCAGGCAGAGCAGTTTACCAGAGAGAACCAAGAGCGAATCGGCCGGGAAACCGAGAAATTGAAGCAGGAGCAGCAAGAGCTGATGGCGCAGAAAGACGCCAGCCGGGATGTCATTGCCCAGCGAATGCAGGAAATAGATGCCGTCAGGGAGATCATCAAAGAGTTGGAGCAGCAGGCGGCAGACTTGAGCAGAGAAGGAGAGGAGCTGGCCAGAAGGCGGGAGGAAAAGCAGGCCAGTCAGAAAGTATTTTTCCGCCAGATGGAGGAATGTGCCAGACAGGACGCCGCTTTGGACAAAGAGCTTTTCCGTTTAACCAGCCAGAAAGAGAAACAGGAAGAAACTCTGGATGCCAGGACGCAGTATCTTTGGGCCGAGTATGAAATGAGTCCCAGTGAGGCTCAGGCCATGCGGCAGGAAGAATATACCGATTTGTCTTCTCTGAAGCGGCAGGCCGGGGAATTGAAAAATCAAATCCGTGCCCTGGGAAGTGTCAATGTCAATGCCATCGAGGCATACCAGGAGTTGGAACAGCGCTATACGTTTATGAAAAGCCAGCACGATGATTTGGCGGCGGCGGAGGCATCTTTGGTGCAGGTGATTGAGGAACTGGATGTGGGAATGCGACGTCAGTTTGAGGAAAAGTTTGAAGATATTCGCCGGGAATTTGATAAAGTATTCAAGGAATTGTTTGGAGGCGGAAAGGGAACGCTGGAACTGACAGAGGGGGAAGATATCATTGAAGCTGGGATTCGCATTATTTCCCAGCCGCCGGGGAAAAAACTGCAGAATATGATGCAGCTGTCCGGAGGAGAGAAAGCGCTGACAGCCATAGCTCTTTTGTTTGCCATACAGAATTTGAAGCCGTCTCCGTTTTGTCTTTTGGATGAGATCGAGGCTGCTTTGGATGATTCCAATGTGGGGCGTTTTGCGGGATATCTCCATAAGCTGACCAAGCATACCCAGTTTATTGTGATTACCCACCGGAGGGGAACCATGGTGGCGGCGGACCGGCTCTATGGCATCACCATGCAGGAAAAAGGTGTATCCACTCTGGTCAGCGTCAATTTGGTGGAACAGGATTTAAAGTGACAGGAATCTTGCCGCAGGGCAGAAAATGAAAAAAGGAGTGTAAGATATGGGTGAGAAAAAGGGATTTTTCAGCAGGCTGGTGCAGGGTCTGACCAAAACCAGGGATAATATTGTTTCCGGAATCGATTCGATTTTCAGCGGTTTTTCCGCCATTGACGATGATTTTTATGAAGAGCTGGAAGAAGCTCTGATCATGGGAGATATCGGTATTGATACCACCATGTCCATTATGGAGACGCTGCGCCGCAAAGTAAAAGAACAAAAAATTAAAGACCCCGCAGAATGCAAGGCCCTTTTGATTAACAGCATCAAGGAACAGATGGATCTGGGGGATAATGCCTATGAATTTGAGAATAGAAAATCTGTGGTGCTGGTGATCGGCGTCAATGGGGTGGGGAAAACGACTTCCATCGGCAAGATGGCAGAGCAGCTGAAAATGAATGGAAAGTCGGTTCTCTTGGCAGCGGCGGATACCTTTCGGGCGGCAGCGGTGGAGCAGCTGACTGAGTGGGCTCATCGGGCTGGCGTGGGCATCATTGCCCAGAAGGAAGGCTCTGATCCGGCGGCGGTTATTTATGACGCTGTGGCGGCCGCCAAGGCCAGGGATGTGGATGTTCTCCTCTGCGATACCGCGGGCCGTCTCCATAATAAGAAAAACTTAATGGAAGAACTGAGAAAAATTAATCGAATCATTGATAAAGAGTATCCCCAGGCATACCGGGAAAATCTCATTGTATTGGACGCCACCACAGGACAGAATGCGCTGGAGCAGGCCAAGCAATTTCGGGAGGTGGCGGATGTCACCGGTATCATCTTGACCAAGATGGACGGTACGGCCAAGGGAGGTATTGCAGTGGCCATTCAGTCAGAATTGGGACTTCCGGTGAAGTACATCGGGGTGGGGGAGAAAATTGATGATCTCCAGAAGTTTGATTCCAACGAGTTTGTCAATGCTCTGTTCAGCCAAGCGGAATAAAAACATCTTGCCAATCCGGGAAGAATGTATTATGATAGGACACAATGAGACTCTGTCGCGGTGATGTATTATCAAACCAAGGTCCACGGCAGTGTGAGGATAAAGAAGAAAGAGGGACAGGATATGCTGACATTGGAAAAATTTGAGGAAGCCAGTGACGCGGTGCTGAACGTGACGCTGGAGACAAAACTGCGCTACAGTGAGTATTTTACGGCACAAACAGGGAATAAAGTATGGTTTAAACCGGAAAATCTCCAGTATACAGGCGCCTATAAGATTCGGGGCGCGTATTATAAGATCAGTACGCTCAGCGAGGAAGAGCGCGCCAGAGGGCTGATTACCGCATCCGCGGGAAACCATGCCCAGGGTGTGGCGTATGCCGCGCAGGTGTTTGGCTGTAAAGCGGTGATTGTCATGCCCACCACTACCCCTCTCATAAAAATCAACCGTACCAAAAGTTATGGCGCGGAAGTGGTGCTGTACGGTAATGTCTATGACGAGGCCTGCGCTTATGCCATGGAATTGGCGGAGCAAAACGGGTATACATTCATTCATCCGTTCAATGATTTGGATGTGGCGGCGGGCCAGGGCAGCATTGCCATGGAAATCGTAAAAGAGCTTCCCACAGTGGATTATATTCTCTGTCCCATTGGCGGAGGCGGTCTCTGCGCCGGTGTGGCCACACTGGCCAAAATGCTGAATCCCAAGATCCATGTCATTGGTGTGGAGCCGGAGGGGGCCAACTGTATGCAGCTTTCCATAGAAAAAGGCGAAGTAACGACGCTGCCCAATGTAAACACCATAGCGGACGGCACAGCCGTGAAGACGCCGGGCGATTTGGTATTTCCCTATATCCGCGATAACGTGGATGAGATCATTACGGTGGCGGACGATGAACTCATCGGCGCATTCTTGGACATGATCGAGAATCACAAAATGGTGGTGGAAAATTCCGGTCTGCTGACTGTGGCTGCGCTGAAACATTTGAGTGCAAAGGGAAAGAAAGTGGTGGCTATTTTAAGCGGCGGCAATATGGATGTCATCACCATGTCTTCTGTGGTACAGCACGGTTTGATCCAGCGGGGACGTATTTTTACGGTTTCCGTTCTGCTTCCCGATAAGCCGGGCGAGCTGGTGAAGGTGGCGCAGGTCATTGCCGATGAAAAGGGCAATGTGGTGAAACTGGAGCATAATCAGTTTGTCAGCATCAACCGGAACTCCGCTGTGGAATTGCGGATCACGCTGGAATCCTTTGGCCATGAGCATAAAGAGCAGATTTTGGCGGCTTTGGAGGAGAATGGATACCGTCCCAAGCTGGTGAAACCCAATCTGTAAAATGGCCGGTTAATCAGAAAAATAAATAGGAAATCATCAGGGAACGCGGTTTTGTCTGCGGGGGTGCATCCATCCCCGCAGGCAAAACCGCGTTTTACTGTTGAAAGGCGCGGAAAAGAAAAAGTGCTTGACAAATATACTTGTCAATGATATCTTGATTATGACAAGTATATTTGTCATGATGACAAGAAAAATTGTCGAATACCGAAGGCAGGAGGGGAGGAAAAGGAAGGTGAGTGAATGCCGCTTTACAATCGTTTGAAAGAATTCCGGGCAAGGCTGGGAGTCAACCAACAGGAAATGGGAAAATTGGTGGGAGTTTCCCGGCAGACCATCAGCCTCATAGAGAGGGGCGATTATTCCCCATCCATTACTCTGGCGCTGAAGATCGCCAGAAGATGCGGCGCCTCAGTGGAGGAAATTTTTTGGTACGAGGAGGATCCCGATGAAGAAGAGGAAGAATAGTCCCAGAAAGACGATGCTGCTGTTTTTGCTTTTTTTGGCGTGCAGTATGGTGGTCGGCGGCTTAGTGGGAAGCATGATATCCATTCAGCAGTCGACTGTCAGGGAAGTATTGGAGTTTTTGGGCAGGCAGGCCATCCACTACAGCGGGGGAGCTGCCGCCGCCGTGACTGTGGCAGGATTTGCCGTGGCCATAGCCATCTACCGCCGCGGGAGAAAGATGGCCATGCAGTGGGATGGGGAAGACGAAGTCTATATTGAAGAAGTGGAAGAACGGCTGAGGATGGGACTCATGACGATCAGCGTCACCATGATTTTGGTGTTCTGTTTGAGCGCCATGGCGTTTTCGCAGATTTCCAATCTTACGGAGGAGACATGGCAGAGGATCCTGTGGCCGCTTTTCTCCATGATGGCAACCATGGTTTTGCTTGTCACTCTGGAGAGAAAATTTGTGGAATTGGAAAAACAGATTAATCCAGAGAAACGCGGGGATACGTTTGACTTCCGGTTTAAGAAAACGTGGCTGGAGAGCTGTGATGAGCAGGAAAGGGCCATTATCTACAAGAGCAGCTACCGGGCATTCCAGGCAGCGCAGACGGCGTATCCCATCTGCTGGGGAGGAGTGATGATCCTTAGTATCGCGGTGGATATCGGCGTGGTCCCGTATGTGGTCATTGGCGTTCTCTGGCTGACCCAGATCCTGGCTTACTATGCAGAGGCCAGCAAGAAACATAGAAGGTAACTGATCGCTGGGAGGATCAAAACGGCGACAAATATAAACATGGGAGGAGTCTATGATTCAGATTCAAAATTTAACAAAGATCTATAAGCTGTCCAAAAGACAGCAAAAAGAGCAAAATGTGAAAGCGGGAACGAAAATCGCGGTAAATAATGTATCCATGACCATTGAAAAGGGAAAAATTCATGGAATACTGGGAACCAATGGCGCGGGGAAGACCACCATGCTGCGCTGTATGGCCACGCTGCTGAAGCCCACTGAGGGTACCATCACCGTCAATGGCGCCGACACGGTAAGGGACGGGGAGCAGGTCCGCCGCATGATCGGTTTTTTGACCAATGAGATCAAGCTGGATCCCCAATTTCGGCTGCGCTATCTGGTCCATTTTTTTGGCCGGCTGCACGGAATGGATGAGGAGGCCATCGAACGGCGGAAAACGGAGCTGTTTGACCGGTTTGGAATCACAGAATTTCAGGATAAGCTGGTGGAGGAACTGTCCACAGGCATGAAGCAGAAGGCGGCCATAGCCGTCAGTCTCATTCATGATCCAGAGGTCATCATATTCGACGAACCCACCAGCGGCTTGGATATCATCACCGCACGGGCGGTGACAGACTATCTGCTGGAGCTGAAAAAGCAGGGAAAAACCATAGTGATTTCTACTCACATTATGTCCGAGGCGGAGAAACTATGCGATCGGATCTCCATCATCATGGATGGAAAAAAAGAAATGGAAGGCAGTTTGGAAGAAATTTTACAGCGGACAGGAGAAAGAGACTTGGAAGATGCCTTTTTTGCGCTGTACTGCGGTTTGGAATTGGAAAAGGGGGAAAACGCATGAGCGGAATAAAAATTATTTTCAATAAAGAAATGCATCGGGTGTGGAAGGATCCCAAGATGATTCTGTCATTGTTTATTCTTCCGGTGGTGATGATGATCCTGATTTACGGCCTCATTGGCATGTTGGGAAGCCGCAGCCAAGAGCAGATGGAACAGCACCGCTCGGTGGTATGGATTCAGAATGCTCCAGAGGGGCTGGAATCCCAGCTGCCTTCATTTTTTCAGGAAGCGGATGTCTCGTATTTGTCGGCCGGTGAGGCGACGGATGCGGTGACACAGGGAATCTACGATGGGACCATTGACCTTCTGGCGGTCTTTCCGGAGAATTTCCTGGAGCAGGTCAACCACTACGCAGAGGGCGGCGTCCATCCCGACGTGGAGACATACTACAATCCCACGGAATCGTATTCGCAGCTGGCCAGGGAGCGGTTTGTCAGCGCCATGCAGGAATATGAAAAGCAGCTGCTGGCGGATCGGTTCGGCGGGGAGGATATGCTGACAGCATTCACGGTGGATGCCGCCACTGGAGGAAATGTCATTATGGATACAAAGAAGGCTGGGTCGGAATATTTGAGCATGATGCTGCCCTATCTGATTACGCTGCTTTTGTTTGCGGGAACCATGTCTCTGGGAACTGACACCATTTCCGGGGAAAAAGAGAGGGGAACCATGGCCAGCATGCTGGTGACTCCGGTGAAGCGCAGTTCCATTGTACTGGGAAAACTGTTGTCCTTGACTGTTTTATCTCTGATTTCCGCCCTGATTTATATCGTAGCCATGGTGGTGGCCATGCCAAAGGCCATGGCAGGCATGGGCGATATGACATTGACGCTGGATGCCGGTCAGATTGTTATGATCGCTTTTATCATGCTTACCCTGGCATTCCTGTATGTGGCTCTGGTGGGAATTGTGGCCGTATACGCCAGGACAGTGAAAGAAGCGGGCAGCTACATTACGCCCATTTATCTGATTGTCATCGTGGCGGGTATTATCACCATGTTTTCGGGGATAGACGGCCATTCCAGCATGGAATATCTGATTCCCATATATAACAGCAGCATTGCTCTGGGGGATATCTTTTCCGGAGAGCTGGAGATGATGCCCTTCCTGCTGGCCGTTTCTTCTACGCTGGTGGTGGGAGCCATTCTGACATGGGGGATCACAAAGGCATTTGGAGATGAGCGGGTTATGTTCCACGCGTAATGAAAGAGCCGCAGGCTTTTGCGTTTCATACAGCAAAAGCCTGCGGCTTATTTGTCAACGGCCGTTTCCTGTGATATAGTCCCACAGATCTCCCAGATTCCAGCCCTCATCCTGGGAAGCGCTGTCGGTCTGTCTCTCCGACGCAGAGGACTCTCTTTTGGAATTTTCTACAGTGGTATCCGCAGAAGATTCTCTGGAGGAGTCGGCGCCGCTCTCGGTCTCCTGTTCTTGTGTGGTCTCTTCTTCGGTCTCCGGTTCTTTGTGGATATCACAGTATGAAGAAAGACGGTATGGCACCGAGTGCTTGGTATCATCGGTTTCAGGAGGATTGGTGGGATCTTCCCCCAAATCCTTGGTATCTACAATGCGGTAAACTTGGTTTTTCACCACCATTTCCGGGCACCAGGAGGTGGAAAGCCTATTGGATACCTGGCAGACAGAATAGGATACATGGCGGGTACATTTGGTGGTGGGAGCGGTGCCTTTGGCAAAATATTCATCGTACACAACACAGCCGTCGTCTTCGTCACAGACACCTCTCACAGCCAGCTGGCCGGATTTGCTGCATATGGTGGCAACTTCCAGATCCTCCGCCTGCTCAAATCCGATATCTTCTCTGTCCTCATGGATGCGCTCCATCACCTTTTGCCAGATGAGCTTATGGTATTCTCCTTCTGTTCCCAGAGATTTGCTCTGGTCATAACCGGACCAGATGCCGCAGGTGACATATGGAGAATATCCCACAAACCACAGATCATTGTGATCCGTGGTGGAGCCGGATTTTCCTGCCAGGCTCATGCCGGATATCTGGCAATTTTCCCCAGTGGGGGCGATGCCATAGGAACGCCATGGGCTGTCGCCGGTGATGGTGTCTTCCATGGCCATGGTCAGCAGGGAAGCAGTGGAACTTTTGATTACGGTATGGGTTTCCGGTGTGGTCTCCAGGATGACCTGCCCATTTTCATCCAGCACCTTTGTGTAATAAATTGGCTTTGTATACACACCTCCATTGGCGATGGCTGCATAGGCAGCGGTCAGCTCACTGTTATACACACCGTAGGTGATGCCTCCCAGCGCCAGGCTGCTGCTCTTGTCCTCGGGAACCAAAGTGGAAATGCCGAAATCTTCGGCATAGTCCACACCCATGGAGGGAGTTACCGTTTCCACCAGGCATTTGCTGGCGACGATATTCATGGAATAAGCGATGCCCTGACGGATGTTGGCATAACCGACATAATCGCTGCCCCACCAGTTGGAAATGTAACGGCCGTCGGGGGCGTAGGGAGCGTCATAGTATGTGGTGGCTAAAGTGGAGCCGCCGCTGTCCAGGGCCGGGGCAAAGGTGGTGATCACCTTGAAGCAGGAACCGGGCTGCCGTTTGGAATCCGTGGCGCGGTTTAAGGTGAGACTGCCGGTTTTTTCCCCGCGGCCGCCTGTGAGAGCCAGCACATGGCCGCTGCTCTGATCCATGATATACATGGAAACCTGCGGCTGTAAGATGGGAGTGATGGTTTCAGAGACAATGGTTTCTCCCCCTCGGGTAGCATGTTCTCTGAATTGCTCCACTGCGGTCTCCAGATCATCCATGGTCTCGAAAATCAGCTGAAAATTACTCTGTCCCAAAAGCTCCTGGAAATATGCCTGCAGATCCGATTCATTATATGTGGTAGTGGTATCTCCCTTCGAGGCCTGGAGAGTCAGGCTGTAAGTGAGAGAATATTCTGTAAAGGGATAGTTGGTAGGATCATTGGCCTCCTCGTCCACAATGGCCTGCATAGCAGGATCCATGGTGGAATAGATGCTGAGTCCGCCGCTGTAAAGCAGATTGTAGGCCTGTGTTTCCGTGTAGCCCAGCTGCGACTGGAGATCGGCGGCCACCTGTTCAAATACCGTATCCGTAAAGTAGGAGAAAATCTGCGTGGTGGATTCATCGGAAGAAGTAGTCTGAATGCGGGAATAGACATCATCTTTTATGGCTTCATCGTACTCTTCCTGGGTGATCATATTATCCTGAAGCATATAGTTGAGAACAATTTCCCTCTTTTCTGCGTTTTGATCTGGGTGGCGGATGGGGTTATAGAGGGAGGGGTTCTGGGTGATGGCGGCGATGACCGTACATTCCGAAAGATTCAAATCAGAGACATCTTTGTTGAAATAGCGTCTGGCAGCAGATTGGACCCCCAGGGTATTGTTACCCAAATTGATGGTGTTTAAATAATACTGCATGATCACGTTTTTATCCAGCTGTTCTTCCAGCTTCAAAGCCAAATACTGTTCCTGGATTTTGCGCTCCAATTTATCACCAAAATTGGTCTCCAAACCACCGGCAAAAATATTGTTTTTTATGAGCTGCTGAGTGATGGTGCTGGCGCCCTCGGAAAAATCTCCAGTGGTCAGCCCCACCATGGCCGCCCGGAGAATTCCTTTTACGTCAATGCCATTATGCTCCCGGAAACGGGAGTCCTCAATGGCGATAAAGGCGTTGACCATATCCTCTGGGATTTGTTCATACGATACGTCCTCTCTGTTGGAACCTGCTTTTACCAGTTTCTGCATGACATTGCCCTGGCTGTCATAAATGACAGAATAGTGTCCTTTGGGTTTGACTGCGTCAATCAGAGAGATATCCGGCGCTCTGTCCAGAATGCCGCGGATCATACCGTATCCAGCACAAGTTCCGCCGATGAGTACGATTACAGCGATTACCAGAATGCCTTTAAATATGGAAACAGTGACTTTGCGCTTGGTTTTGGGAGCCGTGGAGGACTGGGTATTGAGTTTATTCTGTATTTGTTTTTTCCCGAAATTCATGTGTTCCCTCCCTTGATCATTTATCAATTGACAAAGCATTGTAATAGTTCGGCTTGAAAATGCAAGATATCTTTTATTATACCACAGGAATGGCAGAGTGTACACTGGAACTGAAATTTTCCGGGGCGGTTACTGCTTGAGAAAATAGGAAGAATGTATTAAAATGATGCCAGAGAAAAAACTGAGGGGACGGAGGCAATGGAATGGTAAAAGAATACAGGACAATTTATAAAGATGGAGTGGGGGAAATCGTGGAAAAAAAATCGCGGTTTATTTGTCACATTTTTCATGTGGAGTCCCCCCAAGAGGCGGAAACACTGCTGGAACAGATGCGCAAGACATACTGGGACGCCTCCCATAATTGTTATGCCTACTGCATTGGAACGCGTCAGGAGCTGATGCGCTGTTCCGATGACGGGGAACCGGCCCAGACGGCAGGCAGGCCCATGCTGGATGTGCTGGCCGGGCAAAAGCTCTGTAATGTGCTGGCTGTGGTTACCCGGTATTTTGGCGGAACGCTTTTGGGAACGGGAGGACTGGTGAGAGCCTATTCCGGCGCAGTGACGGAAGGACTGGCCCAATCGGTGGTGGTGGAGAAAAAATTGGCAGATATGCTTCAGATTGTCACAGACTATACAGGCCTTGGAAAAATCCAGTATATTTTGGGACAGGAAGGACTTCAGCCCATGGACAGTGAATATGGAGAGGATGTGAAGGTGACGGTTCCGGTACCAGTGGATTTGACAGAGAGAATACGGGCCGCTGTCACAGAGGGAACCAATGGAAGAGCAAAGATGCAAGTATTGAAACAGCTTTATTATGGGAAAATAGAGGGAAAGACCATTTGTTTTCCGTGAAAAAGGGGAAGAATATGATTAAAATTGGAATTTGTGATGATGATTTGCGGGCAGCCGGTGAGACCCAGCAGTATCTGGACGAACTGGGAAAAAAGTATGGATACAGGCTGGAAATGGATGTGTACGCTTCTGGGGAGGAATTGATCCGGGAATATCAGGAGGGCGCAGGATTTGATTTGATTTATCTGGATATAGAAATGAAGCAGATGGATGGAATTGAGACGGCCAAGTGGATTCGGGAGCACCATCATCATGTGATTTTGATTTATATTTCCAGCTACGATACGTATTTAAAACAGCTTTTCGAGGTGGAGCCGTTCCGGTTTCTGCAAAAACCGGTGGGAAAAGAAGAGTTTGCTTCTGTATTTCTGAAAGCAATGGCACGCATTGAAGAACAGAAGGAATCCTATTTTCGCTTTCAGTCTGGGCGAAATATGATGAATCTTTTATGTCGGGACATTTTGTATCTGGAGAGCGCGGGGAGAAAAATCATTGTCCATACGCGAAACCGTACCTATGAGTACTATGACAAGCTGGATCATGCACAGGAAATGCTGGAGGAAAAGCGGTTCGTGAGAATCCATAAGGCATATCTGGTGAATATGGACAATGTGGAAGCGTTTCAATATGAGCGCCTATCCCTGAAAGACGGCACCATATTGAGCATCAGTGAAAAAAACCGACCGAGAGTCCGCAGCATTTTCTGGGATTACTGCCGGGGAGAGGAGAGCCATGGCTGATAAATTGCTTCTGATTCTGCTGAATATTTTTTACCTGTACATCAGTTTTGGATATTATCAGCTGTTTTGGAACCGAAACAAAGAACGGCGCTTTTTCATGGTGGTTGGATGGCTGATTCTTTTTATCTTCATCAATGTGGCCTACCGATTTGTATCGGATCAGAATGATTTTTTGGAGTTTACCTCCACATTGTCCATTATCCTGATTTTGGTGGCGGGAATGATCATCCAAAACTGGATTCGATATGTGTTTGACCGGGCAGACGCCATTCAGGAAGCCCTGGATAGACAGAGGGCAGGATATTATGAAAAACAGTATCAGGAGATTGAGAGAAACCAGAAGGAAACCAAGAGACAGCGCCATGAGCTGAAGAATAGCTATATTACCATTGAAACCATGGCAAAGCAGGGGGATACGGCAGGAATTATATCGTTTGTCCACTCCTGTTTCCGGGAACTTGATAATCCGTATGAGCTGGTCCATACAGGCAATATGGCAGTGGATTCCATTCTTAATTATAAACTGGCGGCCACAAGAGAATGGGAGATCCGTACAGAGCAGCATCTGAATATACCGGAAGAGATGAATTTAAGCCCTTATGTAATCTGCGGCGTGCTGGGAAACGGTTTGGATAACGCGGTGGAGGCCTGCAAAATGCTTCCCAAAGAAAAGCGTTGGCTGTCCATTTCCATGAGTGTGGAGAAGAGGAACTTGTTCATTGAACTGGTCAATACATTTGATGGAAAAATCCGTTCGGATCAACGGGGCATCATCCAGAGCAGAAAGGAGGACGGCACAAATCACGGGTTTGGCTTGGAAACCATGCGCCGTTTGCTGGAGGATCAAAAGGGAACCATGATGATTCGGTGGGAAAATAACCGTTTCCATCTCCAGGTGGTCATCTACCATGTCTTATAGGCGAAAGCCGCAAAAATGACAAAAACAGCCACGATTCATTACATTCATGGGCGGAGGCTGTTTTTTTGTGGTATTCTTCAATCAGCAAAGGAAGGAGGGAATAAGATGGCGGAAGTTATCAGTTGGCTGATCGTCTTTATTGTTCTGATCGGCGCGGAGTTGGCCACCCTGCAGCTGGTATCCATCTGGTTTGCCGTGGGAGCCCTGGGAGCGCTGATTGCTTCCCTGGCAGGAGCTGGCATTGAAATTCAGCTGGTGGTGTTTATTGCGCTGTCACTGCTTTTGCTGATTCTGGTGAAGCCGGCGACTTCCCGGCTCATGCGAAAGAATGTGACAAAAACCAATGTGGACAGCTTGGTTGGCCAGACCGGGAAAGTGACCAGTCTGATCAACAATTTAAACGGCTATGGCACAGTTTCTGTCAGGGGGCAGGAGTGGACGGCGGCATCGCTGGATGATCAGGTGATCATTGAAGAGGGAACCACTGTGATCATTCGAAAAATCAGCGGCGTCAAATTGATTGTAGAGGCAAAAAAGGAGGAATAAGGTATGTTGAGTGCTGACATTATAAGCCCGGGATTTATTGTTGTGATAGTTGTTCTGGTGGTGATTTTACTGATTTTGGGATCCTGCATTAAGATTGTGCCCCAGGCCAGCTCCATGGTGGTGGAGCGCTTGGGCGGATATCTGGCCACATGGAGCGTGGGGGTTCATTTTAAGATCCCGTTCATTGACCGAGTGGCAAAAAGGGTGAACCTCAAGGAGCAGGTGGTGGATTTTGCTCCCCAGCCGGTGATTACCAAGGATAACGTCACCATGAGAATTGACACGGTGGTATATTTCCAGATCACAGATGCCAAGTTGTATGCCTACGGCGTAGAAAATCCCATTATGGCCATCGAGAATCTGACGGCCACTACCCTTCGAAATATCATCGGTGACCTGGATCTGGATCAGACACTGACATCCAGAGAAACCATCAATACCAAGATCCGCTCTTCCCTGGATGTGGCCACAGATCCCTGGGGAATCAAGGTAAACCGCGTGGAATTGAAGAACATTATTCCGCCGGCTGCCATCCAGGATGCCATGGAGAAGCAGATGAAGGCAGAGCGTGAGAGACGTGAAGCCATCCTGCGGGCGGAAGGCGAGAAGAAATCCACCATCCTGGTGGCGGAAGGTAAGAAAGAATCGGCTATTTTGGATGCGGAAGCGGAAAAGCAGGCGGCCATTCTCCGGGCGGAGGCCAAGAAAGAGGCCATGATCCGTGAAGCGGAAGGTCAGGCCACGGCCATCCTGAAAGTACAGCAGGCCAATGCCGATGGTATTCGTTTCATCAAAGATGCCGGAGCCGATGACGCGGTGATTCAGCTGAAGAGTTTGGAAGCTTTTGCCAAGGCGGCAGACGGCAAAGCTACGAAGATCATTATTCCGTCTGAGATTCAGGGCTTGGCTGGTATGGTAAAGAGCCTGACAGAGGTGGGAAGAGAATCCTGAGTAATGAGGCGATGGGAATAACAAGCTGCCCTGGGAGAGATCCCGGGGCAGCTATTTTGATAGTAAAAAACGCTCCTCACATATCGCGCTGCAGCGGGAAGATACCGC
>CAJFUP010000172.1 GCA_904420225.1 uncultured Lachnospiraceae bacterium | reverse complement strand
AGTTTCGAGGCAAAGCCGGGCCAGAAAATCGCCGTAGTGGGAAGCACAGGTGCCGGCAAGACCACTTTGGTCAACCTGCTGATGCGTACATTTCGAAGATCCCGGTATCCCGCAGGCACCCTGAAGTGGCGAGAATCGCAATATCATCGGAAAAAATCCACATTTTACTGGAACTATGCTACAATAGTAGTATCATACCAGGATCAAAAGGCCGGAAATCCGATATAAGCTTGCATACCAGGGGATTTTCCAACTTGGGACCTGCCAGACATAAGAAGGGCAAAGGAACCGTTTACAGTGCGCAGAATATGTGGGAGGAGGGAAGTCATGCAGATTGTGACGCTGAGAATCCGAAATTTTAAATCCATCAGTGACATGGACATCCGGGATGTGGAGAACGCCCTGATCCTGGTGGGAAAAAATAATACGGGCAAGACTGCCGTCCTGGATGCGGTGCGGGCGGTGGGAGGTTCCTACCGCATCGGCGAAGAAGACTTTCGCGAAGATTTCTCCAACATTGAGATCACCGTGTCCTTGTCTCTGACGGAGGAAGACTTGGAAGAGCTGCACCGGCGGGGGCGGGTCAGCGCATATCGGCGGTATGCCTCCTGGTACCAGGATTTTTGCCGAAAGCTGCCCTCTTTTCACAATGGTGTCCTCAGTTTCACCTATGTGGCCAACCGCGAGGGCACGGTGCGGTATGAGGATGGAATCCGCAAGGATAATCCCTATATTCCCACTGTTTTTCCAAAAATTTACTATATGGATACCCAACGGGATCTGGACCAGTTTCAGGAGGATCTGCTGATGATGCAGGAAGGGGAGCTGCTGCGGCAGATGCGTTCCGGTTGCTGTATTTTCGATACAGCCAAGAAATGCACCCATTGTTTCTCCTGTATCGGACTGATCAATCAGAAGAAACCGGAGCAGATGAATGCTCTGGAGGCGGCAAAACTTCTGGATTATAAGCTATACCAGCTGAATCTGGATGATTTTTCCCGTCAGGTCAATATGCATTTCCGCAAAAATGGGGGATATGAGGAGATCCGCTATTCCATGAATCGGGATATTGAGCGAATGCTGACCGTGACGGCAGAGACCTTTCATCCTGCTCAGGGAACCCTGCGTCCCATCCGTCATATGAGCAAAGGTATGCGAAGCATTTATATGTTGTCTCTGCTGGAGACATATGCCCAGGCCCGGGAAAAGGAATCCGGCCTCATCATGGTGGAAGAGCCTGAGATTTTTCTCCATCCACAGATGCAGAAGGTGGCTGGGGATATTCTCTATCAGTTATCCAAGAAGAATCAGGTAATGTTTTCCACCCACTCCTCCAATCTGCTGGCCAATTTCAGCAGCAGACAGATTCGGCAGGTGGTGGTGGGGGAGGACGGATATTCCCAGGTTCGTGAAAAGACAGATATCAGCGCTGTGCTGGATGATTTGGGATATTCGGCTGGGGATCTGATGAACGTGAATTTTGTGTTTATCGTGGAGGGAAAGCAGGATAAGAGCCGTCTGCCTCTGCTGATTCGTCAGTACTATGGGGAGACTTATGGCGAGGACGGAAAACTGTCCCGTATTGCCATCATTACCACCAATAGCTGTACCAATATCAAGACATATGCCAATCTGAAATACATGAATCAGATTTACCTGAAAGATAATTTTCTCATGATCCGCGATGGGGATGGAAAAGACAGCAGTCAGCTCAAGAGCCAGCTCTGCCGCTACTATCAGGAGAGAAGCCGGGAGGATGTGGATCATCTGCCCAGGGTGTCGGAAAAGAATGTGTTGATCCTGCGGTACTATTCTTTTGAGAATTATTTTCTGAATCCGGATGTCATGACCCAGTTGGGAATTGTCCCCTCCCCTGAATCGTTTTATGAGATCTTGCTGGAAAAGTGGAAGGAATATCTCCACAGGCTTTCCAGCGGCCGCCATTTGACGGAAATCTTGGGAAAGGATCTGGAAACCGTGGAAGATATCCGGGAACACATGGAAGACATCCGGCAGTATGTGCGGGGCCACAACTTATACGATATTTTTTACAGCCAGTATCGGGATCAGGAGACGGAACTTTTGACCCGGTATCTGCAGCTGGCTCCCAGGGAGGATTTTAAAGATATTTTGGACGCCATTGAGAGATTCCTTTACTTTGAAAGCAGGAAACGGGACTGATGGCAGCGGAAAAATACAGAAAAGAAAGAGGAGGAGAGCATGGAAGAGAAAACGTGCGCCCAGGTGTTTGGTGCCATGTTTCCGTTTTGGAATCAATTGGAGGAGGAGGACCGGCAGCGGTTTTGTCGGGAAACCCGGCTGGTACGCTATGAAAAAGGGCAGAATGTCCACGGAGGAAGCGGCGAGTGCACCGGAGGAATCCTGGTGAAAAGCGGCTGCTTGCGGGTGTATATTCTCTCGGATGAGGGGAGAGAGATTACCCTGTACCGCCTGTATCCAGGAGAACTGTGTATGCTTTCTGCGTCCTGCGTTCTGCGGAGCATCACCTTTGATGTCATGGTGGATGCGGAGGAGGACAGCGCTTGCTATATCATCAATGGACGAATGTTTGCGGATATCACCGGGAAAAATGTCTATGCGGAGAATTTTGCGCTGAATCTGGTGGCGGCGCGGTTTTCGGACGTGATGTGGGTCATGCAGCAGATTTTATTTATGAGTTTTGACAAGCGCCTGGCAATTTTTCTGTACGATGAGATGATAAAGACCGGACAAGAAACCATCCGACTCACCCAGGAACAAATCGCCAGATATGTGGGATCTGCCAGAGAAGTGGTAAGTCGGATGCTGAAATATTTCGCCTCCGAGGGCATTGTATCGAATTCCCGGGGAGGGATACGGATCTTAGATAAGAAAAAACTCAGGGAATTGGCCCTTTAAGACTTTATAACATGGCCAAAATGGCGGCCTTGGGCTTGGCGCCAACGGACTGGTTGGCAATCTTACCATCCTTAATGACCATGAGCGTGGGGATACTCATGACCTGAAACTGCTGGGCCAGCTCCGGCTGCTCATCCACGTTGATTTTCCCCACTTTAATTTGGCTGTTTTCCTGTGCAATTTCATCCACAATGGGGGAAACCATGCGGCAGGGACCGCACCAGGATGCCCAGAAGTCCAGCAGGACGGGCTTGTCGGAGTGAAGCACCTCCTGGTCAAAATTTGCTTTTGTTATTGTGATAACTGCCATAATCGTATTCTCCTTTTTAACTTTTTGGCGGGTGCTTGAAAGTCGCTGTCAGCACCCGTTTGTTTTTTTGTTATGGTTTATAGTATACACATTTTCTGTTTTCATTCTGTGATCAGGTCACAAAAATGTCCAAGCGTCAGGAAAGTTCATCGGCCAGAGAGGGATCATGGCGCAGCGCATGTTCTTTTATCTTGGCAAAGCTTTCCGCACTGATTACATGCTCCATTTGGCAGGCATCTTCCCGGGCTGTCTTTTCATCCACGCCCAGGTGGATCAGCAGGGAACTGAGAACGCGGTGGCGTTCATAAACCCGCTCGGCGATTTCGCGTCCGCTGTCGGTCAGGTGGATATGATCCTCCTCATCCACAGTGATATATCCGTTTTCGCGAAGTTTTTTCATGGCAATGCTGACACTTGGCTTGGAAAAGTTCAGCGCCGTGGCGATATTGATGGAATGGACGCCCTCTCCTTTGAAAGAGAGCACCAGGATCGTTTCCAGATAATCTTCCGCCGATTTCTGTATTTTCATCATGTTTCCCTCCAGTCATTATAGAAGTCAGGGGCAAAATGGTCTTTCCCCTGTGATACGCGGATTTTCCGCACTCTGTGCGCCCGCAGTTCTAAAACGTTTGTTTCGCGGGGCAAAAGATCATGAAAAATGGACTTATGGTAATATCGTACCACAAGAAAGCCGATTTTCCTAGGGCTTGTCTTATAAAAAAATAAGAAGAAATTATGAAAAACGGGTTGACAATGGGCAAAAGTTAGCGTATTCTAATTTTAGAGTTAGCATTTGCTAACAAATGAGGCAGATAGGATGGTGAATAGTATGCAGCCGTTGGTTTTTTTACAAAACGGGGATCATGGCCAGATTAAGCGCGTCGGCGGTGCTGCCGAGACCAGGCGTTTTCTGGCTGGGCTGGGATTCGTTGAAGATGCGGATATCAGCATCATTTCCAGGCTGAACGGAAACCTGATTGTCAATATCAAGGATTCCAGAGTTGCCATTAATGAAGATATGGCAAGACATATTATGGTGTGACGGCAGTATACATAGAAGGCCTCTTGGCTTATGCCGGGGGCGGTGTATGCCTGCCGGAGAGTCCGGTCTGGGATGAATGGCCTGCGGGCCATTTATCTGCGTCATCATGCCCATTGCCGAGCAATATCTGCGGACAAAATCCGCAGGCTTGGTTTGACGGCAGGAAGTTTTGAAGAAAGGGAGGAAATTGGGAATGACACTGCGGGATGCAAAAGTCGGTATGACCGTTGTGGTGACCAAGATCACAGGGGAAGGGGCCTATAAGCGCCGGATCATGGATATGGGAATCACAAAGGGATGTGATATTTATATCCGAAAAGTAGCGCCTCTCGGGGATCCGGTGGAGATCACGGTGAGAGGATATGAGCTTTCGCTGAGAAAGCAGGATGCCCAGTGCGTGGATATCGTGGAGAAATAGGGCAGTATTTTTATGGTTTGGAGTTATTCTGAACTAACTTTTAGGAGGATATGGATATGGCAATTAAAATTGCACTTGCCGGTAACCCCAACTGCGGAAAAACAACCATGTTCAACGCGCTGACCGGCGCCAACCAGTATGTTGGCAATTGGCCAGGGGTTACAGTGGAGAAAAAGGAAGGAAAAGTAAAGAGAAAAAAGAGCGGAGAAGAGATTATTGTCACAGACCTTCCGGGTATATATTCCCTTTCCCCGTACACTTTGGAGGAAGTGGTCAGCCGTGATTACATTTTGAAGGAAAATCCTGATGTGATCATTGACCTGGTGGATGCCACCAACATTGAGAGAAATTTATATCTGACCACACAGCTTTTGGAAACAGGCGTCCCTGTGGTCATCGCCTTGAATATGGCGGATTTGATGGAGAAGAACAACATCAAAATCGATACGAAGCGCCTGAGTATGCTGCTGGGCTGTCCCATCATAGAGACTTCCGCTTTGAAAAAGACGGGTCTCAATGAGGTCATAGAGGAAGCTGTGCGCGCTGCTAAAAAGAAAGAGCATGAGCTGCCAAAAAACATATTTGGTCAGGAGATGGAAAAGGCCATTGCCGATGCGGAAAGCCTGCTGGAGGGAAGCGTTCCCGCGGAAAAGCAGAGATGGTACGCCATCAAACTGTTGGAAAAAGACAGCAAGGTAATGGAGAGTAAAGTAGTGGGCGAGTCCGTGGTTCGCCAGATCACGGCAGATGCCGAAGCGTTGGAGAAGAAGCGCGATGACGATATGGAAAGTATCGTCACAGATGAGCGGTATAAATACATACAGAAACTGGTGAAGACCACTGTGAAGAAAGCGTCGCAGAAACTGACGCTTTCCGACAAGATCGACCGGGTTGTGACCAACCGAATTCTTGGTATTCCCATTTTCCTGGTGGTGATGTTCGTTGTGTATTACGTATCCGTGACCACCATCGGAACCATTGTCACAGATTGGACCAATGATGTGTTTGTGGTTGCTATTCAGGATGCAGTCGGCGGATTTTTGGAGTCAGTGGGAGCTGGGGAACTGGTAATCGGTCTTGTGGTTGACGGTATCATAGGCGGTGTGGGAGCTGTATTGGGTTTTGTGCCGCAGATGGCCATTTTGTTCCTGTTTTTGTCCATTTTAGAGGACTGCGGTTACATGGTGCGCATCGCCTTCGTTATGGACCGCGTATTTCGTCATTTTGGCCTTTCGGGCAAAAGCTTTATACCGCTTCTGATTTCTTCGGGCTGTGGAATTCCGGGAATCATGGCCTCCAAGACCATTGAAAATGATAATGACAGACGTCTCACCATCATGACGGCTACATTTATCCCCTGCGGTGCCAAACTTCCGGTTATTGCATTGATGGGTGGTGTTATGGTAAGCTATACCACAGGAAGCTATGAGGCTGGTGGCGTGATGGCTCCGCTGATGTATCTGCTGGGTATTGTGGCGGTTTTGCTGGCAGCCATTATGCTGAAGAAGACGAAGCCGTTTTCCGGTGAACCGGCCCCGTTTGTCATGGAGCTTCCACAGTACCATCTGCCCTCAGCCAAGACTGTTCTTCTCCATGTGTGGGAAAGGCTGAAGGGCTTCATTATCAAAGCTGGTACCATTTTGTTTTTGGCCTGCGTTGTCATGTGGTTCCTGGCAGGATTTGGCTTTGGCGAGAATGGCTTCGGCATGGTGGACAGCAGCGAAAGTTTGCTGGCAGTCATCGGCGGTTTTATCGCTCCAATTTTTGCGCCCTTGGGCTTTGGCGAATGGCAGCCGGTGGCAGCGTCTCTGTCCGGCTTTACGGCCAAAGAGGCCATTGTATCCACCATGGGCGTGCTGGCCAATGTGGATGAGGAATTGGCAGAAGATACCCTGACAGTGGGTGCCGCCGTGGCGGGCTGGTTCCCGTCGGCGCTGGCGGCGTTCTCGTTCCTGCTGTTTAACCTGCTGGATTCTCCGTGTCTGGCGGCCATCGCCACCATGGCACAGCAGATGCAGTCCAAAAAGTGGTTCTGGTTTGCCATTTTGTTCCAGAATGTGTTTGCATACATTATTTGTCTGTGTGTATATCAGTTGGGATTGTTGTTTACGGGGGGCGCTTTCACGGCAGCCACAGTGGCGGCCATTGTCCTGACATTGGTTCTGCTGTTCCTGCTGTTTCGGCCAAATCCATATAAAAATAAAACCATGTATACGAGACGTTCTGTTCAGGCGGCGGAATAAAGGAAACGATGGGGTGGGAGCGCTGATTTGCCGCGGCGCTCCCCCTTGTGCGCATATCCGAAAGGCAGCGGGAACGGCGTTTCAATAAGGAAATGGAGGAGAGGACATGATTGCAGATATTGTTATTTTGGGGGCGGTTTTGTCATACTGCGCATTTCTGGTTGTCAGAAGGATAAGAAATCGAAAATTGCCTGGCGCCGGGTGCTGCGGCTGCAGCGGCTGCGCAGGGGGATGTTCCGGATGCCCGGGAAGCGGCGGTCAAGTTGTAAAAAGGAGTAAAAAAGCCAATGGGTGATTCGACAGGATCCATGCTGTATATGTTTGGCGCCATTATCCTGCTGTATATTGTGGGAGTGGGAATATATCAGCTGGTGCTTTGGATGAAAAAGAAATGGAAAGACAGGGAGCGTTAGAAGAAAATCATGGTAGATGTTGTTATATTGCTGATTGTGGCCGTCATCTTGGTCTTTGCCGTTCGGGGAACCATCAAACATTTTAAGGGAGAGGGGCCTTGCTGCGGAGGCGGAAGCACAGGGACGGTCAAGGAAGAGAAAAAGAAGCTGGAACATGATAAAATAGGGGAAAAAGTCATTCGTATCCAGGGGATGCACTGTGACAATTGCAGACGCAGCGTTACCAATGCACTCAATGATATCGAGGGTGTCTCAGCGGATGTCAGTCTGAGAAAGAACCGGGCAGTGGTGTCCTACGATCGGCCTGTGGAGGACAGCCGCTTGCGGGCGGCGGTGGAACAGGCTGGTTTCCATGTTTTGTCAATACAGTAATCTGCGCTGACCAAATGACAGTCAAAACATTCTGGAACCGTCTGGTTTTCAATAGTGCCGACACTATGAAACCCATAGGAAAAAAGGAATGTAAAAACAGATAATTATTGTTGATTTCAATGATGGTTTTATGTATAATTAAAAGGAAGCGGCCCAGATGCTGCGTGTTTTTGTGAAGATACGCGGCAGTCCGCAGGTACCAAGGGGTCGAATACCTTTTGATCCCGACATCATTATAAGAGAAAAGAGGTTAAAGGTAAGATGGCAGAAATCAATTTAAGCAAGTATGGCATCACGGGAACTCTGGAAATCGTCCATAACCCTTCCTATGAAGTGTTATTTGAAGAAGAAACAAAACCCGGTTTGGAAGGATTTGAAAAGGGACAGGTCAGCGAGCTGGGTGCAGTGAATGTTATGACCGGTGAATACACAGGCCGTTCACCGAAAGACAAATTTATCGTAGTGGATGAGAATTCCAAGGACACCGTTTGGTGGACTTCCGATGAATATAAGAATGATAATCATCCTGCCACACAGGAAGCTTGGGAGACTGTAAAGGATATCGCTCTGAAGGAGCTGTCCAACAAGAAACTGTATGTGGTGGACGCGTTCTGCGGCGCCAATAAGGATACACGCATGGCCATCCGTTTCATCATGGAAGTGGCATGGCAGGCTCACTTTGTGACCAATATGTTCATTACTCCCACGGCAGAGGAGCTGGAGAACTTTGAGCCGGATTTTGTGGTTTACAATGCTTCCAAGGCAAAGGTTGAGAACTATAAGGAGCTGGGGCTTAATTCCGAGACAGCCGTTATGTTCAACATCACAAGCCGTGAGCAGGT
>CAJFUP010000171.1 GCA_904420225.1 uncultured Lachnospiraceae bacterium | reverse complement strand
ATCTGGTATGGAAACCTGGAGATTTCGCCCCGTCCCATTCTTTATGCAGACGAAACCAATGACAGGGATACCTTGCTGGCGAAGGATCAGATGATTCGGACAGAGACTCCCGTCCGGGAGGAAGGACGGGACGCTTGTTTCCAGAACCAGGGTCGACTGGCAGAACAGCTGGTGGATTCCGGAAAGAGCCTTTATGAGGAGAAAGAGGGGATCATCGCCATCGAAGCCATGGGAGCTTGGGCCCAGTCGCCGTATGCAAACATGGAAGGGCCATGGCAGTACTGTGCCAGCGAGTCCCATGGCAGAAAGGGACTGGCTCTCTATATCCGGCAGAAAGGCCTGACGTGGAAACGGGAAGAGGCGGCGCCGTCTCTGAATTATCAGATCTCCTGCGAGGGAGGTTCCTACCGCATCTGGGTACTGACCAAATTCAATTCCAGAGAAAACGCGGATGTGGCTCTGGCTGTGGATCAGAAGGAGATTCCCGCTGCCCTGCTGTACGGAGAAGGGAATCTCTGGAGATACGAGGCGGAACAGGTATGGCGTTGGATTCCGCTGACAGAGACAGAGCTGACCAAGGGAATTCACACCCTCTCCCTGAAGGTATATGCATCCCGTATTCGGATCGACCGCATCGTTCTGTCAAAAAACGGGGAGCTGCCTTTGGTGGATGAGATGTGGGGAATGGAATAAGAATAGGTAAAACGAAAAAGGAGCTGTACAATGATGGAGGAAAAAATGGGAGAAATGCCACTGGATGAAGAGATATTTAAGAACCCTCCCGTTTCGTTTCGGGGAATTCCATTTTGGTCCTGGAACTGTAAAATCACGGAAGAATTGATTGACTGGCAGCTGGACTGCTTCAAAGAGATGGGCTTTGGCGGGGTGGATATCCATCCCCGCTCGGGTCTGGATACGGAATATCTGGGAGAAGAGTATATGCAGATGATCCGATACACAGTGGAAAAGTGCCGGGAAAAAGGGCTTTTATGCTGGCTGTATGATGAAGACCGGTTTCCATCGGGTGCAGCTGGTGGTATCGTGACGAAAGACTGGCATATGCGGGGACGGTACCTGTGGCTTACAAAGCGTTACGCAAAAGAGGAAAGTCGCCCCTATCTTTTGCCGGGATTTGCGCCGGACAGAGAAGCCTTTGAGACGGCCATCGACGGAGAGGGTGAAAAACCGAGCGGCTATTATGCCTGTGCATATGCCATCACTTTTTCTGAAAACGGCCCGGGAAGCGGCTGTTACCTGAAACAGTACCGAAGGCTTTGGAAAGCACGGGAGATCGGGGAGGCCTTGGAAGGGGAGGAAGAGGTATGGTTTGCCTACGTGAAACTCATGGAGGAAGAGCATTGGTTTGAAGATCAAACCTATGTGGATACCATGAATCCCAAAGCCATCCGCGCGTTTCTGGATGTGACCCATGAGGCTTATTACCATTATGTGGGAGAGGAATTCGGAAAGCAGATTCCAGCGATTTTCACCGACGAGCCAAGAATCGGAAAGCATCCGCAAATCTCCTTTTCCGATTCCCATGAGGATGTGACGCTGCCGTACACCGAATTCTTTGCAGAGCAGATGAAAAAAAGGTACGGCATGGACCCGCTGGATATCGTGCCTGAGTACGTGTGGGAACTGGAAGGCGGAAAGAAAAGTGTCGGCCGCTACCGGTACCGGGAGACCGCCTGCGAGTGTTTTGTCCAGTCTTACATGGATCAGATCGGCGCCTGGTGTCGGGAGCATGGGATCGCCATGACGGGCCATGTGCTGTCCGAGGACAGCCTGACGGCCCAGAGCGTCACCGTTGGGGACTGCATGCGGTGCTACAGAAGTATGGATTTGCCCGGTATCGATGTCTTGGTGGACAAGCGGGAGTTTGTCACGGCGAAACAGGCCTCCAGCGTGGCCAGACAGTATGGAAAGGCTGGTGTGGTCAGCGAGCTGTACGGTGTGACCCACTGGGACTGTGACTTTAAGACATATAAACTGCAGGGGGATTGGCAGGCGGCTCTGGGCGTCACCCATCGGGTTCCCCATCTGTCCTATATGTCCATGGCAGGGGAGGCAAAACGGGATTGGCCAGCATCCATTTTCTATCAGTCCCCCTGGTACAGGGAGTACCCGTACATAGAGGACTACTTTGCCAGACTGAATACAGTTCTGACCCGGGGAAAGGCAGCGGTGCGGATCGGTGTGATCCATCCGGTGGAATCCGCTTGGCTGGAATTCGGCCCCAATGACCAGACCCTCGCGGCGCGCAGAGAAATGGACCGGATGTTGGATGAGCTGGTGCGCTGGATGCTGTACGATACCCTGGACTTTGACCTGCTGTCGGAGGCCCTGCTGCCGGATTTGTGCGGAAATAAAAATTCCTGCGAGGATGGCAGGCTTCACGTGGGACAGATGGCATATGAGGCAGTGGTGGTGCCGGAGATGACCACCATACGAAGCACCACCCTATCTTTGCTGGAGCAGTTCCAAAGGCGGGGAGGAACGCTCGTTTTCATGGGAACCGTTCCCCATCTGGTGGACGGCGAAGAATCCGGGAGAGCAGAGAAACTGGCAGAGAAGAGCACGGTGATTTCCCGGAGCAGGGAGCGCCTGGAAGCCTGTCTGGAAGACTGCCGGGATGTGGAAATTCGGGAAAGCAACGGCAGCCGATCCCGGAATCTGCTTTATCAGCTGAGGGAGGAAGGAACGGATCGCTGGCTGTTTTGCTGCCACGGGGAGAGAAAAAACAATCGGATCTCCCGCTGTCAGCGGTACCGCATCGGAGTTCGCGGCTGTTTTGTGCCGGAGCAGTATGATGCCCTGGATGGCAGCAAAAAGGAGATTCCTTATTTCCAAAAAGGGGGATGGACGTATATTCCCTGGGCGGCTTACGGAGAGGACAGCCTTTTGCTTCACCTGAAAAAAGCCGCAGAGGACGAAAAAAGCGGGAACACGGCGTGGGATGCGCTGGGATTTCCCATTCTGCTTGCCTGGGAGACGGCGGCGGTTCTGGAGCAGCCGGTGGAAGTCCTGCGGGAGGAACCCAATGTCATGCTGCTGGATTATGCCGGATTCCAGGTGGATGACGGAGTTGTTTGGGAACGGCAGGAGATACTCAGGGCGGACAATGCCATCCGTAACATGCTGGGCTTTTTGCCGCGGGAAGAGCGGATGAATCAGCCCTGGTTCCTGGAAGAAAAGGAAGCTCACAAAGTGGTCCTGTACTATGAAGTGGAAGCAGAAGCAGAGATGACTGTTTCCCTGGCCATGGAGAAGCCGGAGAACTGCCGGATTGTGCTGAATGGGGAGGAAATGGGTAAGAAAGACAACGGCTGCTATGTGGACCCGGCCATCCGGGTGGCGGCAGTGCTTCCTCTGAAGAAAGGAACCAACCATCTGAAATTGGAGATGCCCTATCATCAGAAGACAGAGCTGGAAAATATGTATCTTCTGGGAACATTTGATGTGGAGGCGGGATTTTCCAGATCGGTTTTAAAACCGCAGCGCAGGTGTGTGCAGATGGGAGATATTACCAGGCAGGGAATGCCGTTTTATACGGGAAATCTCCAGTACCGGTTCCGGTTTGACGCGCCAAAAAAGCAGGAGTATTTCCTTCATGTGCCCCATTTTAAGGCGCCGCTTCTGACGGTTTTTGTGGATGGCCGGAAAAAGGGACGGATCGCCTATGCGCCCCACCGCCTGTCCCTGGGCACGCTGGAGGAGGGCGTCCATGAGGTGACTGTGTGCCT
>CAJFUP010000170.1 GCA_904420225.1 uncultured Lachnospiraceae bacterium | reverse complement strand
CACTTCATCCTCATAGGACCAAAAATCCAAAATCCCTGGGAGATATGTATGCCTGATTCCCAAGAGAATTTTCTTTTCCCGCTCTCTTCCGATGGCGCCGATTTTGTCTGAGCGGATTTTTTTCAAAATAACTTTTTGTTTCAGCCGCCGGTGAACAGCCGAATAGATAATTCCTCCTCCTCCGGAATTGATCTCCACAATGTCGTCGTAATTTTCAGACAGTTTTTTTTAAAAGTCTTCTTTATCCCGGTATGAACCAGGCCCATCATCGTCGTCAAAATTCCGTTTCATCTGACTGTTCCACCTCCATGTTCATTGGCTCTCCCCCTTCTACGCGGAAAAATCCCAGGGAGATATTGTCCCGCTCACCGCGTGACAGGGCCTTTTTTATCATACTGCGGCAGGCAGCATTGGGATCCAGGCCTTTATCAGACGTGAACATCCATGCCAGATCTTCCTGCCGCATGGTTCTGTAAAATCCGTCAGAACAAAACAAAAACACATCTCCCGTGGTGACAGCGCATCGGGTCTTCTCCCAGTAAAGCCTTTCATCCTTTCCCACATAATTATACAGACAGGCCTTTAACCCACTACCCTTTTCCACCAGTACTGTCTGATCCTCCGTAACCATTTCCCATCTGCCGCTGTGGCCATGGTAGATCCTGCTGTCCCCCACCTGATAGCAATGACAGATCCCTTCCGTCAACAGACAGGCGGACAGGGTTGCTCCCGAACGAATTCGGCTCCCATCTTCCCGCAGTCTTCTTACCCATGCATTGGCTTCCTGGAATACCGCTTCCAAGCTCTCGGCCAGCGCTTCTCCTTTCTCCTTCTGGTTACCGCAGAACCATCTATATACCCGGTCCCGCACAGCCTGCGCTGCCCATTCTCCCCGATTCATTCGACTAATCCCATCACTGACCAATCCCACTGCCACGCTTTCCCCGCCACTTTTTCTATGACAAAACAGGATCCTATCTTGATTTATCACCTTAACCGCCCCCGCCTCTGTGGCGCAGCCTCCCCAAATTCTCACATCCGCCCCTCCCTAAAGAATCACACGGTAAACCAGCTGATATTTCTCCGAAAACATCACCCTGTCCCCAGCTGACAATGGATAGGCTCTGTCGGGAATACAGCGCTTTCCATTGACAAATGTGCCGCTGCTGGAATTTAAATCGCGAATATAATACATACCGTTTTTTCTAATGATCTGTGCCTGCCGTCTGCTGACACCTTTGATTTCCGCAGGAAACATATAATCGCAGATGATGTTTCCACTGTTCTTTCTTCCGATGCTCATGCCCGCAGGTCCCATCTCCAGAGCAATGGTCCTGGGAGGCCTGGAAATGGCGGCAGACTCCAGCTCAAGCCACGCTCCCGCTTTCACGGGAGCACAGATATCGGTATCATCATTCTGCCATTCCTCATCCGCTGAATAATCATATCCATTTCCTCCAACGCCGCCCGTCAGACTGTTTCGCTTTCCCAAGCGCTGAACTCCCATATCGGATTCTTGTCTCGTACCCATGGATTTTCCGCACATTTCTGCCCCTGCGGTTTGTTCTCCCGTCATTTCTTTTCTTCCCATTTCTTTTTCGGGAATTTTTTCCCCCGACAGTTGGCTTTCCAGCACTTCTTTTTGCAGTTTCTTTTGGAAGCTGACCGCTTCTCTCAAGAGTCCCTCCAGAGAAAACTGAGACGACTGGATGTAGCGCAATAATTTGATCTGCATCTGGCCGGGATCATTGGTCAGCTGCGCTTTCACAATAAGAGACTGAAAAAACTCCCGAATTTCTGCATCGCTCATCACCTTCTCCATCAGCGGCAAATAAATCAATTGAACCCGTCCCGTCTGCTTCTGAGTAAACACCAACTGTGTATCCAGATAAAAATTGTGATAATCCAGAAACCAATCGCCGCTGGAATTCAAAGCCCTCAACACATGGATCAACTGACTGCAGAAATCACCTGCTGTCATACTATACCCCCTGTGTTCCAGGCTGCTTTCGCCGGTGATCCGATACCGGAACAGTAGCTGATCATTTTTCTCCGTTACTGACCACTCCGCCAAAAATTCCGGCCAATTGTTTGCCACCACACTCTCGACGATTTCATCCCTTTCCCCGCCGACAGGCGCCATGACAAGATATCTGTTTCCATTCTGATTGCTGAAATCAAATGCCAACCGCATGCTTCTCCTCCTCTACCGCAAACTCTGAATGCCTTTTGCTTCCCGTCTATATCAGGAATCCCGTATCCAGCTGCGGAAAACGCTCTATAAAGCGCAACATATCTGCCCTTCCCATGGCGCTGAAAAAAGGAAATCGTCCCGCCACGGCAATCCCGCAGTCGCTCCACAGAGTGTCATTGCCAATATCAAAATTTTGAACCCGCACCATTTTATACGAGTAATCCTCCAGAAGCGCGCGCTGTCCGAGAAATCGCTTCATCTTTGCCTGAGTACACGGATCCGGTTTTTCCACCAGTACGATATAATCCGCCAAAAGCAACAGCATGCGGTTTCTGGGACTAAGACCGCTTTCCATATCCAAAATTATGTACTGGACATTCCCAACTGCCGAAAGTTTGACTAAAAAATCCCCCCACTCTTCTTCTGACACCTCCATGCCATCCTCCAGGTCTGAAAAAGGCGCCAGATAATACAGATTGGGAAAAACCTCCTGCATGCATCCATCCATCTTACTGCCCATATCCTCCTGCGCTTTTCGTGCAAATGGAAACACCACATCCATTCCCGACTGCACGCCATTCTTCACAAAGGCATCCGCAGCAGGAACATCCTCCAAGCTTAAATAGAGTACCTTCTTTCCGCCATCGGCCAGCTGCTTCCCCAGCTTCCAGGAAATCACAGTTTTTCCTGTACCTCCGGCAGGGGAGTACACAGCAATGAGCGCTGCCCGCTCTCCCTGCTCCATGCTGCTGGTGTGCTGATAAAGCAGCTGCGTCATCCGCCGATAAATCCCGCTGACTCTTTGATATTTATCAATTTTTTCTATGTAAGACGGCAAAATGCCAATCTCTGTATCACCGTGATACAAAAAGATTGGCAGTGTCACATTGGAAAGATCAGGAATGGAATCGCCTTTTTCTGACAAAATAGAGACGTCAAATAAAACCACATCAAAGGTTCTGGATAAAAGCGCGCGCTGAAAGGTTTCCGGGTCAGAGTATCTCGTACAGGTCAAATGTTTGTACCTTTGCAGCCCTTCTCCCAATTTGTCCAGATAACTCTCATCTCGATCGGCAATGGCCACTTTGATATTCATGCTTTTCCTCCATAATTTATCCGCCAACTTCAGTCTCCAACGGCAGACGCCCGGGAAATGCCTGAATCCCCGCTGTCTCAGACACTTCTCCGGACGTCTGTCGTTGGCCCCCGCGATGCGAAAGACATTCGAACCCCACCCGTATCGGGCTGGTTTTTCTGGTATCATACTAAATTATAAAAAATATAACATATTTATTAATTCCCCGCAACCAAATTTTATAAGCCCCTCAATAACTCCGTGCCTTTATGGCCGAAATACACCCCCACAGGCCGATGAATTGACAACGCTTTTCAGCCATGCCGGTGGACGCCAGAGCCTGTCTGCCGATAAACCGCCCGGCGATCATGGCATCCACTGCATTATACGCCAACTGAAAGAGATTGCCTAGCTTCCCATGCTAGAGCAAAGATACCACCTATGCATTCGCCATTTCTGCGCTTTCCACTGAAACCACTGCACATTTCTACTCGATCCGGATACCCAGACCGTCCAGCAAGTGGATAACTTCTGGAAATGAAAATCTGGCATCCTGCATCCGATTCTGTGTCGGATCCATCACATAGTTCACGGCTCCTCGAAAATCTGCTTTTCTCAGATCGCAGCTGCGAAACTGTGTTTTGTCAAACTCCACTTGTTCAAAACAGCTCTCCCGAAGGCGGCACTCTTCAAAATAACTCTCCTGGAATCTGCATGTCTCAAAATGAAATTTGTTGAGATTCATCTGAAAAAAACTGCAGTATTTGAAAAACGTATTCTGCGCTTCCCCCACGGTCTCATTGGCTCTAGTCTTGGTGCGCAGCTGTTCCCAGTTGATACCCACACAGACACAGCTGTAAAATCCTCCGCTGATCATGCTGGAAAAGTCCCACTCATTGCCAACAAAAACACAATTGTAAAATTTGCAGCTGCGAAAAAGGCAGCGCCGGATCTGTGAGGTCAAAAACTGGCATCTATGAAATTCGCACTCCAGAAATGTTTGGTCCTCCAGCACTCCGTCTTCCAGGATCCAGCTGCCAAAGGTTGTTTCCTCCCATACTGCCGCTTTTTTTGGTATCTTCCCATACTCTTTTCCCTCTTCCAAAACCCACGGCTCCTTTCTCTATCCCGCCATAACAAGACCCGCTGTCCATCAGGCAGTCCGTTTTCTGTATGGCGACGCATACTTTGCGCGTTCTCGTCTGTCCATAACAGTAGTATAGCACAGGACTCACAATTTCGCGACCTGCAATCACTTTGTATTTTAAGCATTGAAAATTTTTGCTTTCTTTTTCTGAGAACCTGTGATATAATGTGCAATACGGGGCATTAGCGCAGCTGGGAGCGCGCCACATTCGCATTGTGGAGGCCGTGGGTTCGAATCCCATATGCTCCATTATAGGAACCTTGAGAAATCACAATGTCATTAACTTAAGAAAAAGGATAATACCGGATATCTCTATTCCTTTTTGATGGGATAAAGATATTCGGTATTGTT
>CAJFUP010000169.1 GCA_904420225.1 uncultured Lachnospiraceae bacterium | reverse complement strand
TTGGGAGCATTGACGGAAGATATAGGAAAAGCAGCGGTGAAGCGGCGCATGGAGGAAGATTTGCGCAGAGCCATGGAGGATGTGCTGGGATGTCGAGGTCAGGAGATCAACTATCCCGGCATTTTGAATCAGGCGCTGATGGAATTGGGAGCCTGTGTCTGCATTCCCAACGGGGAACCCAAGTGCGGACAATGTCCCTGGCAGGGAATCTGTCTGGCCCACAGAAACCATTTGACGGATACGATTCCGGTGAAGGAAAAAAAGAAGCCGCGTCGTGTGGAGGAGCGAACGGTTTTCTTGGTGCGCCTTGGAGAATTGACGTTCCTGAAAAAAAGGCCGGATACCGGTCTGTTGGCCGGTCTATACGAACTTCCGGCAGTCGAAAGGTATCTGACAGTCCAAGAGGCCAGGGAGTATTGGGAAAACGTGTTTTGCGGCCGGGTTCAAGTGCTTCCCCTGCCGGGGGGGAAGCATATCTTCAGTCATGTGGAATGGCATATGAAGGCATATGAAGTGCTGCTGGAGGAAGGTGCCACGGCCACTGTGCCCCTGCGGGAAAACGGTCAGGACTTAATTCCGGTGACCAAAAAAGACCTGAAAGCCGTATACGCATTGCCCAGTGCATTTAAAGCCTGGAAGAAATTTTTAATATAGAGTTATTTGGGAGAAAACCTTCGGTTTTTCCCGCATATAATACACCAAATGTATTTTTCTCATGGAACAGGCTCTTTTTGGGAGCTCTTTTTCGTACATCACGGTGTATGCTGCGGGAAAACGGAGGTTTTTTATGTGGTTGTCTGACTTTTTGCTGAGGCTCAATGCTCGGGTGGGGGACTTTGTGTGGGGCCCCATAATGATCGGCGTCTTTTTGGCGGAAGGAATGTGGTTTCAGGTGAAAACAGCGTTTCTTCCGGTTTGGAAGTGGAAGCTGTGGATGAGAAAGACGATTCTGGCGGCTTTTTTTGAAAAAGGAGTCCATGAATCCAATGATAAGGGGGCGTTATCCCAGTTTCAGTCTGTCTGTACGGCACTAGCTGCCACCATTGGCACAGGAAATATCGCAGGTGTGGCCACTGCCATCACGGCTGGTGGTCCGGGGGCAGTATTTTGGATGTGGATTTCTGCTGTCATCGGTATGGCCACCACTTATGCGGAAAACTTGCTTGGAATCAAGTATAGGTATAAAGACCGGGAAGGACACTATGTGGGCGGTGCCATGGTATACATGGAACGGGGATGTAAGATGAAGTGGATGGCAGTGATTTTTGCCTTTTTGTGTATGTTGTCTTCCCTGGGAATGGGAAATATGACCCAGGTCAATTCGGTATCCCATGCGTTGGAATCCGCTTTTTCAGTGTCTCTTCCGGTGACGGGGATTGTCATGGCTGTTATTATCGGTGTTTTGGTTCTGGGGGGGATTGGCAGAATTGCCAAGGTAACGGAGAAGTTGATCCCCATTATGGGGTTTGCATTTATTGTGGGGACTGTCATGGTCATTGGCGTTCATTTCCGAGCCATTCCAGCCGCTGTGGCCAGTATTTTTCGGGAAGCGTTTTCCTTCAGGGCAGGGGTCAGCGGTGTGGCAGGTTATGGTATAGCCACGGCCATGCGCATGGGAATCGCCAGAGGAATTTTCACCAATGAAGCGGGACTGGGCACCTCTGTCATGGTGAATTCCGTATCGGATGTGAAAGAACCGGCGGAACAGGGAATGTGGGCTATATTTACAGTTTTTGTGGATACCATCGTAATGTGTACGCTGGCAGCTCTGGCCATATTGGTGTCAGGGGTTTATGATCCGGCTGTATATGGCGCTGCCTTGGGAACAGAGGCATTTACCCAGCTCCCGGATGGTGCGGCGCTGACAGCGCAGGCGTTTGCGTCGGCATTTGGCAAACAGGGAGCCAATTTTGTGGCCATATCCATAGCAGTATTTGCTTTTGCCACCCTGCTGGCTTGGTCGTATTATGGTGAAAAGTCGGCGGAGTACATATGGGGTAAGAAAGCCATTCCTGTTTTCAAACTGTTATTCATTGCAGCCACATATATTGGAAGTGTGATGAAACTCACAGTTGTGTGGGAGATTTCCGATACTTTCAACGGGCTTTTGGCGATTCCCAATCTGGTGGCTTTAGCCATCTTGGCTCCGGAAGTGGCAGCGGAGACGAGGCGTTATATGTCAAAAAAAGGAGAAATCAGTAAAATGACGAAAACTGGAAAAGCAGGCGGAAAAAAACAGCAAATTAACTAAAATCCATTGACGAAAATTCGATTAGCGGGTACAATAACCATGTACAATCAATTCAGGCGAGGCTGCCTGAATAAGAAAGGATGACAGGTATGGGGTACAAGATCATTGAAATTGACAGTTTGTTGAAAAATTACGAAAGCGACATCAATCTAAGGATGGACAATTACAAAAAGAAAAAGAAAGAATTGCTTTCGAAAGGGCAGACGCTGTCTGAGTTTGCCAATGGCCACGAGTATTTCGGGATTCACCGCATACGCGGAGGATGGGTGTATCGGGAATGGGCACCGGCGGCCGACGCAATGTATCTGATGGGCGATTTTAATGACTGGAATAAGACTTCTCATCCCATGAAAAATCTTGGCGACGGCGTATTTGAGATTACATTAAAGAAAGATGTACTCTGGCACGGCTGTCGGGTGAAAGTAGTGGTGGTCAACGGTGACCGTGTGCTGGAGAGGATCCCTCTTTATGCCACCAGAGTGGAACAGGATCCACAGACATATCTCTGGACAGGAGTGGTATGGCATCCCAAGAAAAACTATCAGTGGAACGATGAAGGATTTAAGCCGGAAAAGACCCCATATATCTATGAATGCCATATCGGAATGGCCCAGGAAAAATACGGAGTGGGATCATATAGAGAATTCAAAGACAATATCCTGCCCCGCATAAAAAATCTGGGGTACAATACCATCCAGATCATGGCTGTCATGGAGCATCCCTATTATGGATCCTTCGGATACCAGGTGTCCAATTTCTTTGCGGCTTCCTCCCGGTATGGAAAACCGGAGGAACTGAAGGAACTCATCGATACGGCCCATCAGATGGGAATTCAGGTTCTTCTGGACGTGGTGCATTCCCACGCCGTGAAGAATACCAATGAGGGAATCAATGAGTTTGACGGGACCACAGAGCAGTTTTTCCATACAGGAAGTTTGGGCGAGCATTCCGCCTGGGACACGAAATTGTTCAACTACGGCAAGAATGGCGTCCTTCATTTCCTGCTGTCCAATCTGAAATACTGGATGACGGAATACCATTTTGATGGATTTCGCTTTGACGGCGTGACATCCATGATTTACCATGATCATGGATTGGGAACCAGTTTTGACAATTATGATAAATATTTTTCCATGAATACGGACATTGAGGCGCTGACGTATCTGACCCTTGCCAATGATTTGGTTCATCAAATCAATAAAAAGGCCATCACCATAGCGGAAGATATGTCCGGCATGCCCGGCATGTGCATTCCCATCAAAGACGGCGGTGTGGG
>CAJFUP010000168.1 GCA_904420225.1 uncultured Lachnospiraceae bacterium | reverse complement strand
GATACCGCCTGCCAGTTTTTGATGCATTTTTCACAACCCCTTGCAATATGGAAAAAATGTGTTAGAATATAAAAGTTAGTGCCGCCGTGGCGGTATGCGCAGGTTACTGATTTGAGGAAATGAATGTTCGCGCGGGAGGATCCGGCGAATATAGGAATGGAGCGTTATTATGAATATGAAGCGGGAAGATATCAGAAATATAGCCATCATTGCCCACGTAGATCACGGAAAAACCACCTTGGTGGATCAGCTTTTGAAACAAAGCGGTGTGTTCCGCGCCAATCAGGAAGTTCAGGAGCGCGTGATGGATTCCAACGATATTGAAAGGGAGAGGGGAATTACCATTCTCTCCAAGAATACGGCAGTCTTTTATAAGGATACGAAGATCAACATCATTGACACTCCCGGACATGCCGATTTCGGCGGGGAAGTGGAGCGTGTGCTGAAGATGGTCAATGGCGTGATTTTGGTGGTGGACGCCTATGAAGGTCCCATGCCCCAGACAAAATTTGTGCTGCGAAAGGCTCTGGAATTGGATCTGTCTGTTATTGTGTGCATCAATAAAGTGGATCGTCCGGAGGCCAGACCGGAGGAAGTGATTGATGAAGTGCTGGAGCTTTTGATGGATCTGGACGCCAGCGATGAGCAGCTGGACTGCCCCTTTGTTTTTGCCTCGGCAAAAGGGGGATTTGCGGTGAAAAATCTGGATGATCCCAGGGAAAACATGGTGCCCCTTTTTGAGACCATCATTGAGCATATTCCGGCGCCGGAGGGGGATCCGGAGGCGCCCACACAGGTATTGATCAGTACCATCGATTATAATGAATACGTGGGCCGCATCGGCGTTGGAAAAGTGGATAATGGACGTTTGAAAGTGAATCAGGAATGTGTTCTGGTGAACCATCATGATCCGGAAAAGAAGAAGAGAGTGAAGATCAGCAAACTGTACGAGTTTGACGGTTTAAATAAGGTGGAAGTGCAGGAAGCGTCCATTGGCTCCATTGTGGCCATTTCCGGTATTGCGGATATTCATATTGGAGATACCATCTGCTCGCCGGATAATCCCATTCCCATTCCTTTCCAAAAAATTTCGGAGCCCACCATTGCCATGCAGTTCATGGTTAATGACAGCCCTCTGGCAGGCCAGGAGGGGAAATTTGTCACCTCCAGGCATCTGAGGGATCGCCTGTTCCGCGAGCTGAATACAGATGTCTCCCTTCGGGTGGAAGAGACGGATAATATGGATTGTTTCAAAGTCTCCGGCCGCGGCGAGCTGCATCTTTCCGTTCTCATTGAAAATATGAGAAGGGAAGGCTACGAGTTTGCCGTCAGCAAGGCGGAAGTTTTGACCAAGCGGGATGAGAGAAACCGTGTTTTGGAACCCATGGAGTTGGTATACATCGATGTGCCGGAGGAATTTTCCGGCAGTGTCATCCAGAAGCTCAGCAGCCGCCGGGGAGAACTTCAGGGTATGAGCGCCGCCCAGGGCGGTTACACCAGGCTGGAGTTTTTGATCCCTTCCAGAGGACTCATTGGGTATCGGGGCGAATTCATGACAGATACCAAAGGAAACGGGATTATGAACACCACTTTTGAGGGGTATGATCTTTATAAGGGAGAGATTCAGTACCGCAAACAGGGATCCATCATTTCCTTTGAAACCGGCGAATCCATTACTTACGGCCTATTCAATGCCCAGGAGAGGGGAACCCTTTTCATAGGGCCAGGGGAAAAGGTGTATGCGGGAATGGTCATCGGCCAGACAGGAAAACCTGAAGATGTGGAAGTAAATGTGTGCAAGAAAAAGCAGCTGACCAACACGCGGGCCTCTGGATCCGACGACGCGCTGAAGTTGACGACACCCAAGAAAATGAGCTTGGAGCAGTGTTTGGATTTCATTGACACGGATGAGCTTTTGGAAGTCACCCCTGTGTCTTTGCGGATCCGCAAAAAGATCCTGGATCCCACTCTGCGCAAGAGAGCTGCGCTGAGAAAATAGAGAAAAAACTCTGTAAAAATAACGAAATTCATGGTATACTAGTCCCGTAAGGCCGGAAACCGCATCGGTTTTGCCTTGCGGGACTTTTTTTGCATCATAGGTTTCCGGCAAAAGATGGAAAAGAAGAAAGGAGCACTTTGTCATGGAACTTAGAACAGCAGTCAGTCCGAAAGACGTAAAGTATTACACCACACAGCGTTTGAGAGAGGAATTTCTGATCCAGAATCTCTTCACTCCAGGAGAGATCAAACTGGTATACAGCCATATTGACCGTATCATCACTGGGGCTGCCACACCGACGGATGAAAAACTGGTACTGACAGCGGGCGACGAGCTGCGCGCCAAATACTTCTGCGAAAGAAGAGAGCTGGGCGTAATCAACATTGGCGGTAAAGGAACCATCACTGTGGACGGAAAAGAGTATGTGGTGGATCACAAGCAGGGCATGTATATCGGTATGGGATCAAAGGATATCTCCTTTGCCAGTGAAGACGCCTCCAAACCGGCTAAGTTCTACTTGAACAGCGCGCCTGCCCATAAGACATATCCCACAGTGCTGATTAAGCCAGAGGGAACGCCGGAAGAGGGAGTGGTAATTGTAAAGGATGAAAATAAGGTGGAGCTGGGAACCCTGGAACAGTCCAATCACAGAACCATCTGCAAATACATCCTTCCCGGACAGGTGGAAAGCTGCCAGCTGGAAATGGGTATGACGAAGCTGGAGCCGGGCAGTGTTTGGAACACCATGCCGTGCCACACCCACGACAGGAGAATGGAAGTCTATCTGTATTTTGACATTCCGGAGGATGCATTTGTTATGCATTACATGGGTGAGCCGCAGGAGACCCGCCATATTGTGATGAGAAACGAGGAAGCGGTGATTTCTCCCAGCTGGTCCATCCATTCCGGCTCCGGTTCTCAGGCGTACACCTTTATTTGGGGTATGGTGGGAGAAAATCAGGATTTCGATGACATGGACGGCATTGATAACAAAGATTTGATGTAAATGGCTTTTCACATAATCGTCATATTTCTCTGCTAAGATCATTGTGGGATTATGTGTAAATCGGAAGGGTATTGCAAACTTCAGTACACAGGTCGCTGAAGCCTGCAGTACCCTTTTTCTTTCACGAAAGAGTTTTCAGGCAGAGAAGGAGGGAGCCGGAATGGAGCATTTGAAAATACTGGTGGTGGACGATGAGAGCAGAATGAGAAAGCTGGTCAAGGATTTCCTTGTGAGAAATGATTTTTCCGTGATCGAAGCAGAGGATGGAGAGCAGGCTGTGGATATTTTTTTTAAGGAGAAAAATATCGCTTTGATTATTTTGGATGTCATGATGCCCAAAATGGACGGGTGGCAGGTGGTAAAAACCATCCGCGAATACTCCCAGGTTCCCATCATCATGCTGACGGCAAAGGGAGAAGAGCGGGATGAACTGCAGGGATTTGATCTGGGCGTGGATGAATATATTTCAAAGCCTTTCAGCCCCAAGATTTTGGTGGCCAGAGTGGAGGCCATACTGCGCCGTTCCCGTCAGGCAAAGAGCGATGTCATCGAGGCAGGCGGCATCGTTTTTGACAAATCCGCCCACATGGTGACCATAGACGGAAAGAGCATTGATTTAAGTTATAAGGAATTTGAACTGCTGGGGTATTTCCTTGAAAACCAGGGGCTGGCCCTTTCCAGAGAAAAGATCCTCAATAATGTCTGGAATTACGACTATTTTGGAGATGCCAGAACCATTGATACGCATGTGAAAAAGCTCAGAAGCAAAATGGGAAAAAAAGGGGAGTATATTAAAACCATCTGGGGAATGGGATATAAATTTGAGGTGGATGCCAAATGAAACATTCTCTGAGGCTGAAGATCACCAGCATTTTTGTGGGAATCACAGTTGTAATGCTGGTTTGCCTCTGGCTTTTGAATAATTGCTTTTTGGAAGATTTTTACTGCCGCAATAAGGTAAATATATTTGATGAAAACTATGGCAAGCTGGATCAGATGATGAGCAATAAAAACATAGATGACAATATGATTTACCTGGAGTGGAATAAGTGGCGGGAAAGTCAGAATATGTCGGTGCTGGTGGTGCGCGGAACGGACTGGGGATTTTACAAGGAGCAGATGACTTCCTACTATGAGAG
>CAJFUP010000167.1 GCA_904420225.1 uncultured Lachnospiraceae bacterium | reverse complement strand
TGGACATTTTCCACACCCTTCTCATCACTCACAAAGTCCCTGGCAGCTTCCTGTACAGCTGTATTCATCTTCTGCAAAAGGATTTGGGCAGCCAGTGGTTCCAGCCCCTTCTCCTTGGCAATGGTGGCTCGGGTGCGGCGTTTTGGCCGGTAAGGCCGATATAGATCATCCACCGCCACCAGAGTATCGGCAGCTTCAATCTTTTTTCTCAGCTCTTCCGTCAACGCCCCCTGCTCTTCAATGGTGGCCAGAACACTCTCTTTCTTTTCTTCCAAATTTCGCAGATATCGCAGACGCTCGTCCAGATTTCTCAGCACCTCGTCATTGAGTCCTCCGTGCATCTCTTTTCGGTAACGAGCGATAAAAGGAATGGTATTTCCCTCATCAATGAGTTGAATCACCGCTTCCACCTGATTGGCTCTGATATTCAGTTCTTCCTGTAATTTTTTAACAATATCCATGTATCAAATTCTCCATTTCTTGCATGATCAATCAATGCGCGGATTGGCCCTGCCTTTATTATAGTAAAAAGGGGGAGACCACACAAGTCTTTTATGTTTGTCCCCACAAAATAGAATCATAGATTGTTTCTTTTCCTGTTTCATGTTAAAATCGTTTCTATCAGGGAAACAATGTCACCTTTCCCATTTATCACTAAAAGGAGGTTATTATGGACGATCACAAATATTATGAAGAAAAGCCCGATGAGCGAAGCAGCAGCTCCGCCGATGACAGTCCCCGCTTTCGATATCACCCCGATTCTCCTGGCAGCCAGGAAGGCAATTCATCCCACCATTATGGCAATGGATATGACTATGGCAATGGAAACGGCCCATATGGCCGTCCGCCCATGAGACCCCGCGCCAATCCTTTGGCCATTGCCGCATTCGTGGTCAGCATCGTGTCTTTCGTTGCATGCTGCTGTTATCCCAATTTCCTGATGATTGGTTCGTTTATCGCATTGGCTCTGGCCATCTGTTCTAAAATTTTTTACAGAGATACCCCTCTCCACGGCTTGGCCATCGCTGCCATTATTATTGCCTGTGTGGGAATTGTGGTAAATATCTGCCTCTTGATTCTTTCCTATATATGGCTGCCCCAGTATCTTCAGGCTCACCCGGAAGTAATGGATGAAATCCATGAGCTTTTCCGCCATATAGAATTTGATTTCGACTAGTAAAAACATCTGCTGCCTCAGCAGCCCCAATCCGCCGCTAGGGCAGCAGGATGATATGACAGGCCAACAGCATATAGTTTTTCCATATGCAGTTTCCCACCAAAAGAACCAGCCCAACATAGCAATAGCGATTTCGATAGTGAATTCCTCTCACGCGGCCGCGGGTAATATGTTTCAGCGTATGGGAAATCATATAAACTGCGGCAAATAGAATTGTGTAGGGCACCGCCGCATTGCAGTAGAGACTTTTCAGGAGCTGTCCATGCATCAGAGCAATCAGTGCCCTCGTCCCTCCGCATCCTGGGCAGTACAGTCCGGTCATGGCCCGCAGGGCGCAGGGCATGCGGTCAAATGTTTCTCCCAGCCAAGGAAACAAAAGAAAAACAGCGGCGATCAAAAGCACCGCCGCCGCTATTGCCATCATGATCCGATATACCACTTCATCATCCCAGTTCTGCTGCACCGAATCTCGGCGCCTGTTCTGAAATTTCTGCAAAGCCATATCCTTTTTTCACACTCCCAGACCAAAAGCATCATGTACTGACCGCATTGCCGCATTGGCGTCTGCCTCATCGATTAATACTGTGATCCGGATTTCCGATGTGGAAATCATCTTAATATTAATGCCCGCACTGTAAAGAGCTTCAAACATCTTGGCCGCCACACCTGGATTTGATGTCATACCTGCACCGATGATGGACACCTTTGCCACATTTTCCTCATATTCCACACCCTTCGCTGTGATGGAGTCCATATTTTCATGAATGATATGCAGTGCATCCTTCAAATCTTCCCGAGAAACTGTAAAGGAAATATCCTTTGTCCCATCTCTTCCCACAGACTGAAGAATGATATCCACATTAATATTCTTGGCTGACAGGTAATCGAACACGCGGAATGCGATACCCGGTTCATCTTTCACCCCCAGCACAGATATTCTGGCTGTATTTTTATCGGCGGCTACGCCGCTGACCAGCATTTTTTCCATTTTCTTTGTCTCCTCCTTTACCACGGTACCTTCCGCCCTTGTAAGGCTGGAACGAACCACAAGCTGTACTCCATATTTTTTCGCCATTTCCACAGACCGATTATGAAGCACCTTGGCCCCAAGAGATGCGAAATCCAGCATTTCATCGTATGTCACTTCTGCCATCTTGCGGGCATTGGGCACCACCCTGGGATCCGCCGTATAAACGCCGTCCACATCTGTGTAAATCTCACAGGCGTCTGCATGAAGTACGGCAGCCAAAGCCACTGCCGTGGTATCCGATCCGCCCCTTCCCAGGGTGGTATAATCATCATATTTGCTGATCCCCTGAAAACCGGTGACCACCACGATCTTACGCATCTCCAATTCACGGCGCAGGCGTTCTGTATCGATTCTCTTAAGTTTAGCAGAACCGTATACCGAAGTGGTATGCATCCCCACCTGCCATGCGTTCAAAGAGATCGCCTGTGCTCCCAGGGACTGGAAGGCCATGCACATCAATGCCGCGGAGACCTGCTCTCCTGTGGTCAAAAGCATATCGATTTCCCGCTTGGACGCCGCCGGATTAATATCTTTGGCCTGAGCCAACAAATGATCCGTGGTCTTTCCCATGGCTGACAATACCACCACCACATCGTGTCCTTTATGATAATCTTCCAGGCAGCGGGACGCCACATTGAAAATGCGCTCTTTATCCGCCACGGAACTTCCGCCGAATTTCTTAACGATCAACATTGCCGTATTTCTCCTTACTTCTTTCTCTTTAATATATGCCAGTATATATCATTCCGGCCAAACAATCAAGCTGTGGCGTAAAGATTTCCTCAAAAATGTATTGTCTCACAAAGACACTTTGGATGTATAGTCCGCTTTATACGGACATTTGTGTCTCTTACTTGGCCAGGCGGATTCGGTTCTGAATTCCCCCTGCTTCTCTGGCTCTGCAGTCAAAGGCCGCTTCCTCCATTTCCTCTGTCAAGAATCCGAACTCATCCCGTCCCGGCAATTCCACCAGACGGCTGACAGGAAACAGCTGCTGTGCTCTTTTTTTATTTTCTTCTGTATTTCCCGCCATGCGGACAAAGAAACGGTTCTGGCAGGCCCCAAACTCCTCCAATTCCAGCTTTTCTTTCGTCCAGCGGCGCATGATGCTGCGGTCCATATTGCAGGCTTCATCGATGACGTCCGCCACCACGGCGCTGGCAGTGGGCAGCTTACCGGCTCCGGCTCCGTAAAACATCAAATCCCCCATAACTTCCCCGCGAACCAAGATTCCGTTCATGACGCCGTCCACATGGTATAAGGGATGGCTCTTTTCCACCAAAACCGGACACACCATGGCAAATACCCTTCTTCCCTCATCCATACGGCATGTTCCAAACAATTTTATGGCCATTCCCAATGCCGCGGCATATTCCATATCCGTATGGCTGATGGAAGTGATTCCTTCTGTATGGATATCCTCTGCCTCCACCTTGGCGCCAAAAGCCAGGGATGAGAGAATGGCGATTTTCCTGCAGGCGTCCTTCCCCTGGATGTCCGCCTCAGGATTTCTCTCAGCGTATCCCAGTTCCTGGGCTTTCTTCAAAACTTCTTCCAACGTGGCGCCGTTTCCTGCCATTTGGGTCAGCATATAATTTGTGGTTCCATTTAAAATACCGGTAATCTCATAAATTTCATCCGATGTCACAGATTGATTCAGCGGACGAATAATGGGGATTCCTCCCCCAACGCTGGCTTCAAACATAAAATTACAGCCACGCTGCTCAGCCAGTTCCATGAGCTGGGCTCCATACTCTGCCACCAGCTCCTTGTTGGAAGTGGATACACTCTTTCCTTTTTCCAAGCACTCCTTGACAAATTCATATGCCGGATGAACACCGCCCATGGTCTCCACCACAATCCCAACCTCCGGATCCTCTGTAATCGCATGGATGTCATGCACCACTCGATCTTCCAGGGGATCTCCTGGAAATTCCCTGAGATCCAGCACATATTTTACCTGTATCTCGCAACCGGCTTTCTTTGCCACATAATCGTGATTGCGGCGCAGAACCTCCGCCACGCCGGAACCGATATTTCCATATCCTAAAATTGCTATTTTCATTTTCCTCCAACTCCTCTCTGCCGTTATTCCCTCGCCAATATTTTCACATAATGTACACCTTCCAGCCGCTCCACATCTTCCAACATTTCCGACACATCTCCGGAGTCAGGAAGAATATCAACGCTCAGCGTCAAGGACGCCACACCGTTGATGGGAATGGTCTGGTGAATCGTCAGTAAGTTGGCCCGGTACTCTGCAATCTTCTGCAGCACAACAGACAAAAGTCCCGGCACATCATCCATCTGCAGCACAAAGGTGATTGTTTTCCCCTTCACATTATCGTGAAACGGATAGATGTCATCCTTGTATTTGTAAAAAGAACTCCGGCTGATTCCCACTGTCTCTGTGGCATCGTTGATGGTAAGCGCCTTCCCGGATTCCAAAAGCCGCTTGGCTTCCACCACATTTAGGAGCACTTCCGGCAGGGCTTTCTTTTTCACCAAATAGTATTTTGTCTCTTCCATGATTCCTCTCATTCCACTATTTTCCACACCGTTCATTGAAATCAGGCCATTGGAGACCTGTCCCATGGGCGTCATTTCTCTGCCCCCGCTATATGTTCGTTTCGCAAGGACATATGTCGTTACCAGAAAGATATTAGCATAGTTCTTCAAAGAAATCAACTACTTTCCGCTTCGTCAAAAAGAAAGCCGCCGAAATTGTATTTACTCTCCGCTGCCACGGCTCCCCATGGCGGCCATACAACTTGCGGCGGCTTTTCCGGCCCAGTCCTTTTCCCTGCCCTCAGTATGGAAAAAAGGGCAGCGGAATCTGACACCTTATTGATCTGTTTGCTTTTTTTCTGTATGAATCCACTTCAAATACTCGCTGATGAATAGGTCCAAATCCCCATCCAAAACAGCGCTCACATTTCCGCTCTCTGCCCCTGTGCGATGATCCTTCACCATGGTATAAGGCTGAAGAACATAGGAACGAATCTGATTTCCCCAACCGATTTCTTTGACTTCACCGCGGATATCAGAAATTTTTTCAGCGTTTTCCTGCTGTTTCAGCATATACAGCTTAGCCTTCAGCATCTGCATAGCTTTGTCCTTATTCTGGAACTGGGACCGCTCATTCTGGCACTGTACCACGATTCCTGTGGGAATGTGGGTGATGCGGACAGCGGACGAGGTTTTATTGATATGCTGGCCGCCGGCACCGCTGGAGCGGTATGTGTCGATCCGCAGATCATCTTCATTGATCTCCACATCCAGGTCTTCCTCAATATCCGGCATGACATCACAGGATACAAAAGACGTCTGTCTCTTTCCGGCAGCATTGAAGGGAGAAATACGGACAAGGCGATGAACGCCTCTTTCTGACTTCAAATATCCGAATGCGTTCTCTCCGTCGATCTGTATGGTCACCGACTTAATGCCGGCTTCCTCTCCGTCCAGATAATCCAGCACCTGAACAGAATACCCTTTTCTGTCCGCCCAGCGGCAGTACATGCGGTACAGCATACCCGCCCAGTCGCAGGACTCGGTTCCACCGGCGCCGGCATTGAGACGAAGAATGGCATTGTTTTTATCGTATTCATCGGACAGCAGCGTGCTGATCCTTAAGTCTTCCAGTTTCTTTTCAAATTCCTCCAGAGAATGCTGAATCTCTGGAATCACCTCTGGATCGTTTTCTTCGTACCCCATATCAATGAGAATCTGGATTTCCTCATACTGATTCTCCAGAGATTCGTAAGATTTAACCACGTCTTCCAGATTTTTCAGCTCTTTCATGATTTTCTGGGAATCGTCCGGATTGTCCCAAAACCCGGGTTCCTCCATGGTTCTTTGCAGCTCTGCAATTCTCTCTTTTTTGGCTGCTAAGCTAAAGTGAATCCCTCACTTCGTACAATGGCTTTTCATAGGTAGACAATGTGTATTTATACTGATCCAATTCTACCATGAACCGTCACCTTCTTTCTTTTCCTTAATTGGCGGCAGTTTATTTCAGCCTGCCGCAGCACTGTTTGTATTTCTTACCGGAACCGCAGGGACATGGATCATTGGGATATACCTTGGCGTCCAACCTGCGCTTGGGAGCTTTGGCAGCCGTCTCATCCTTATTGGTTCCCGTCACTTTGGCCACCTGCTCTCTCTCGGCTGGCTGCTCAATTCTCGCATGGAGCAGCAGCTTGACCGTATCCTCACGAATATTGGCCATCATGGCATTGAACATGTCGTAGCCAGCCATCTTATACTCCACATAAGGATCCCTCTGTCCGTAAGCCTGGAGACCGATTCCCTGACGCAGCTGATCCATATCGTCAATGTGATCCATCCACTTTCTGTCGATAACTTTCAGAAGGACAACTCGCTCCAATTCACGAATCTGCTCCACTTGGGGAAACTCTGCTTCCTTTTTCTCATAAAGCTTCACTGCTTTTTCCTTAAGCATATGTTTCAGCTTATCTTTTTTGAAGCCTTTTTTCTGCTCGTCCGTGAGAACCACAGGTTCCATGGGAACAACCGGCAGCAGCGTCATGTTCAGCTCTTCCATATTCCACTCATCCGGTGTCTGATCGTCGGAAATACACAGATCCACAATGTTTTCAGTGATATCGCTGACCATTTTCAGCACAACATCCCGCATACTGTCGCCGTTCAAAACGCGGCGGCGCTCTTTATAAATGATTTCTCTCTGCTCATTAACCACTTCATCGTATTTCAGCAGGTTTTCACGGATTCCGTAGTTATTGCCCTCTATCTTCTTCTGGGCTTTCTCAATGGCGGAAGAAAGCATTTTGTGCTCAATCTGCTCTCCCTCCGGCACACCCAAAGCGTTAAACACACTCATGATCTTTTCAGAACCGAACAAGCGCATCAAATCGTCCTCCAGAGAGATGTAGAAACGGGATTCACCCGGATCTCCCTGACGACCGGAACGGCCGCGCAGCTGATTGTCAATACGCCTGGATTCATGGCGTTCCGTGCCGATGATCTTCAGCCCGCCTGCCGCTCTGGCCTCATCATCCAATTTGATATCTGTACCACGGCCCGCCATGTTGGTGGCAATGGTCACAGCACCGTGCACGCCTGCCTCAGCCACAATCTCCGCCTCCAGCTCATGGTACTTGGCATTGAGTACCTTATGAGGAATTCCCTGACGGCGCAGCATGCCGCTGAGTTCCTCGGAGGCATCAATATTGATGGTACCCACCAGCACTGGCTGCCCTTTCTCATGGGCACGTTTTACCTCTTCCACCACGGCATGAAGTTTTTCCTTTTTCGTTTTGTAGACAGCATCTTCCCTATCAATACGGATCACCGGCTTATTGGTGGGAATCTCCACCACGTCCATTCCGTAAATATTGCGGAATTCTTTTTCCTCTGTCTGAGCGGTTCCTGTCATACCGCACTTTTTATCATATTTATTGAAAAAGTTCTGGAAGGTGATGGTAGCCAGCGTCTTGCTCTCCCGGTTGACCTTTACATGCTCCTTGGCCTCGATGGCCTGATGAAGTCCATCGGAGTACCGTCTTCCCGGCATAATTCTTCCTGTAAACTCATCGACAATCAGGACCTCATCATCCTTTACCACATAATCTTGATCTCTAAACATGAGATAATTGGCGCGCAAAGCCAGATTGACATTATGCTGAATTTCCAAATTTTCCGGATCCGCCAAATTTTCGATGTGAAAGAATTTCTCTACTTTCTGAACGCCCTGCTCTGTCAAATTTACGATCTTATCTTTTTCATTGACGATAAAATCACCGGTTTCCTCAATCTCCTCTCCCATGATGGCATTCATCTTGGTGAATTCCCCGCTGGCCTCTCCCTTTTCCAACTGTCTGGCCAATATGTCGCAAATCTCATACAGCTTTGTGGATTTGCCGCTCTGGCCGGAAATGATAAGCGGCGTTCTGGCTTCATCAATCAAAATAGAATCCACCTCGTCGATAATGGCAAAATTCAAGCCTCTCTGGACCAGCTGCTCTTTATAGATAACCATATTATCACGGAGATAGTCAAAGCCCAACTCATTATTGGTGACATAGGTGATATCACAGGCGTAAGCAGCCCGTCTCTCATCATTATTCATGCTATTGAGTACAACACCAACGGTCAGACCCAAAAATTCATGAACACTTCCCATCCACTGGGCATCACGCTGTGCCAGATAGTCATTCACCGTCACCACGTGGACGCCTTTTCCTGCCAGCGCATTCAAATAGGCAGGCAAAAGGGCTGTCTGCGTTTTACCTTCACCTGTCTTCATCTCGGCAATACGGCCCTGGTGCAGAACAATGCCGCCCAAAAGCTGAACCGGATAATGTTCTTGATTCAACACTCTCTTGGCGGCTTCCCGGACAGTCGCATACGCTTCCGGCAGCAGTGAGTCCAGAGACTCTCCCTTGGCGTATCTGTCTTTATATTCCTGCGTTTTCGCACGGAGCTGCTCATCGCTTAAATTGCCCATAGTAGGTCTAAGTTCTTCGATTTTATTGAGCAGCGGTTTAATCAGCTTGATTTCCCGCTGGCTATGCGTACCGAATAATTTCGTAACAATACCCATTTCTTCCTCCTATCTATGCACCACGGCCCAATTTGCCACAGTCTACGTTTCATTGTAGCATGGTTTCTTTTTTTATTCAACTGAAATTTCCCCAGGGCCCTGCTGGTATAATTGCACAAAAAATTTCTATTTTTCCTCTTTTTTCCACTTTTCAATTTTTTTCCCCCACACCTTTCTACAATTTGCCCTCAAGTTATCCACATTATTTTTTTGCCGCATACCATGGTTTTTGAGTTATGCACAGAGTTATCCACATTATCCACCATTTTTCCTTATCCACATGGGGACAAAAATCCCAGTTTTCCTCAAACATGCGTTTTGTCAATCTTACATAAATCGACACATTTCGACTCATGTATGAAAAAAAGAACTTGACATTTTTTCACCTGCCAGGATCCCCCGCCAAAAGGCCGCCGTTGCAGTGCACGGCAAACAGACATCTGTTTTCCATGAGAATTGTTGTCCAAAAGAATCGTGTTATTCGTTGAATAATTCAAAATTCATTTGCAAATTTTCTGTGTTGTGGTATAATAATCTCAAACAATTACTGACAGCCGCGCCGGTTTCGGACAGGCTGGCAGACCGGCTCTTATAGCGGTGATAAAAAAACCAAAGGAGTTGATTTTTATGAAGTTTATCATCACAGGCAGAAACATCCAGGTTACACCAGGTTTAAAAGCAGCCGTAGAAGAAAAGCTGGGGAAACTGAAACGTTATTTTTCTCCCGATACTGAGATTTTTGTCACACTCAGCGTACAGAAGGATACCCAGAAAATTGAGGTGACTATTCCGGTAAAGGGAAATATTATCCGCTCCGAGCAGGAGAGCTCTGACATGTATGTCTCCATTGATCTGGTGGAGGAAGTAATTGAGCGCCAGCTCAGACGCTATAAGACCAAGCTTATGAAACACAAACAGAATTCCCAGTCCTTCTCTTCTCTTTTCATGGAAGAAGAATACGAGGAGGACAATGCCATCAAGATTGTAAAAAGCAAGCGATTTGGTGTAAAGCCCATGGATCCGGAAGAGGCCTGTGTTCAGATGGAATTATTGGGACATACTTTCTATGTTTTCTGCAACGCCCATACCAATGAAGTCAATGTGGTATACAAACGAAAAGACGGAGCGTACGGGCTCATTGAACCGGAATTCTGATTTAATCGAGTAGGAGGAAATTCCTCTGATTGAGGAATTTCCGACCTCTCACACCACCGCTCATGCGGTTCCGCAAGCGGCGGTTCA
>CAJFUP010000166.1 GCA_904420225.1 uncultured Lachnospiraceae bacterium | reverse complement strand
TGATAGGAATAACCGATATCTTTAATTTCCAAACAATTCATACTGTCCTCCTTATCGGTCCGAAACCATGAAGCCATATGCGATACCGCGGCAGTGAGTGCAGGGCACGGCCGACTTTATGCCGCGGGCAACAGCCTCATATTGTATCATATGAAGCCGTGGGCAAAAGGTCATGCGTTTCCTGCTGGAATGAAAAGGGATCTTTTTGCGCAAACATGGATTAGTACAATCGGTCCAGCACCGAGCCGGAGGTCTTTTTGATATTTTCTTTGCTCTCGGTGTAAGTTCTTCTATAATACTCAGAAAATAGCAGGTCCACCAGAAAGAGCTGACTGATTTTACCGGAAGTGGATCCGGCCTGCAGGGGACCTTCATTGGAGCCGCACAGTAAAACAGCATCGGCATACGCTGTCAGCGGAGACTTGACAAAACGGGTGATGCAGGCGACTTTGGCGCCCGCTTCCTTGGCCAGCTTAACAGCGTGGACGGTGTCTTTGGTGGAGCCTGAATACGATATGGCGATAACCAAGTCTTTTTCCGACATCATGGAGGCTGTCATGGCCTGCAGATGAGGGTCGGAGAGACAGTGGACTTTCTTGGTGATTCGCATAAACGTGTTGCTGGCTTCCATGGCCGTCAGCAGGCTGTCGCCAATACCGAAAAAATAAAAATTTTCTGCTTCCTGGATCATGTCTATGGTGGCGAGAAACTCTTCCTCTGAAAAGGCAGAGAGAGTCTCGGCAATGGTATTGGTCAGAGTCTGAGCCGTTTTTTGAGCCAGAACAGAAATGGGATCCTCACGTGTCACATTTCCCGTGGGTTCATCCAGGGAACCCAACTGGTTCTTGGAAATGCTCAGGGAAAGCTTCATTTTGAAATCCTGATACCCCTCGGCTCCCAGATCCCGGCAAAAACGGTAAACGCTGGTCTCTCCGGCCTGGCAGGCGTCCGCCAAATCATTGATGGACATGTAAACCACCTGATCGAGATGACTCAGCACATAGTCGGCTACTTTTTTCTCTACTTTGGTAAATTGATTATATAATGAACGAATGGTTAAGATAAAATTTTCCTGTGCCACAGTTAATTCCTCCTAAGCAGGCATGTGCGTCCGTTAAATGGGACGGTATTCTCTCATTATATTTATCATACACTGATTGCGGAGGAGATTCAAGCAGAAGAAGTAATGTCTTATGGATAATTAATAGAAGCGCTTAAAGGGAAGTGAATTTTTCGGATGCTGGGCGCTTCTTTTTTTAGAAGAAATGGAAAAAATATATGGAAAATAGAATCAATTTGGGACGAAGAATTGAATGTCAATGGCGGTTATGATATGATCAGATCATAATAAACTTGAGTCAAAGATAGGACGCGGAGGAAGGAAATGAGGGTTTATAAGACAAAGGACTATGAGGGGATGAGCAAAAAGGCGGCGTTTCTCATGGCGGCGCAGATAAACGCCAAGCCGGACAGTGTGCTGGGGCTTGCCACCGGCTCCACACCGGTGGGAGTGTACAGGCAGCTGATACAGTGGTACCGAGAGGACTTGTTGGATTTTTCCAGGATTACCACCATTAATCTGGACGAGTATAGAGGGCTGGCAGCGGAAAATGACCAGAGTTATCGATACTTTATGAACCATAATTTATTTGATCATGTCAATATCAGAAAGGAATGTACATACCTGCCGGATGGCACAGAGCCGGACAGCAAAAAAGCCTGTCGGGAGTATGACGCGATCATAAAGGGTGTGGGAGGAATCGATCTGCAGATTTTGGGGTTGGGCCGCAACGGCCATATTGGTTTCAATGAACCAGGAGATTATTTTGAAAAGACCACTCATTGTGTGGATTTAACGGAGAGCACCATAGAAGCCAATAAGAGATTTTTCCAAAAAGAGGAGGATGTACCCAGACAGGCATATACCATGGGGATTCAGACCATCATGGGCGCCGGAACCATTTTGCTTTTGGTCAGCGGTGAGGAAAAAGCTGAAATTTTGCGGCAAGTGATCTGCGGACCCGTAACTCCCAGGGTACCGGCGTCCATTCTCCAGATGCATCCCAGGGCAGTGGTCATAGCCGATGAAGCCGCACTGTCCCGTACGGAGAATTTGGGAGAGTGAAAATACGGACTTACCAAAGAAAATGGCTTATGAAAGAGAATGTTCCCAAAGTCAGGATAAGATTTCTGGGGCCATTCTCTTTTTGACATTGGGCCGGTCCAAACGATTGATCAATATGTCTCAGGGGCGGGAAGTCCGTATTTGAAATATGAAAAAAGGGGTACAGTCTGGAGAAGAATTATGATATACTAACATAAACTTGGGCATTTTTGCTTTGGCGGAACGTTTCCCTAGATTCAAAAGTGCTTTGCGGGATCCATTGGGAAATCCCGCTTAGAAATGGTATGTCAGGAGGAGGAAAACATATGAGAAAGAAATATGCGCCGGTTATCAGGCAGCTGCCTCACATGGTGCACGGTACGGACTATAACCCAGATCAGTGGTTGGATCATCCAGAGATCATTGAGGAAGATATGCGCTTGATGAAATTGGCAGGGATCAACAGTGTTTCTCTGGCAATTTTTGCCTGGAAGGCATTGGAACCGGCAGAGGGAGTATACACATTTGAATGGTTGGACAGGATGATGGATAAACTCCATGAAAATGGAATCACCGTGATCCTGGCCACTCCTTCCGGCGCACGTCCCGCTTGGATGGACTTGGCTCACCCGGAAGTGCTGCGGGTCAATAACCGCTTGGAGCGCAATCTCCACGGAGGCCGCCACAATCACTGTTATACATCGCCTTATTACCGGGAGAAAACGGCCAAAATGAACCGCATGCTGGCAGAGCGATATAAGGATCATCCGGCTCTTGGTATGTGGCATATTTCCAATGAATACAACGGGGAGTGCTACTGCGAAAATTGTCAGAACGCGTTTCGCCAGTGGCTCCGGGAAAAGTATCACAATGACATTCAGGAGCTGAATCAACAGTGGTGGACGGCTTTTTGGAGTCACGGCTATTCGGATTTTGACGAGATCCATG
>CAJFUP010000165.1 GCA_904420225.1 uncultured Lachnospiraceae bacterium | reverse complement strand
GTCCATCACCATAGATAATGAATTTGTGGTACATGATATCAAAGTCATTGAAGGGGAGAAAGGTGTGTTCATCGCCATGCCCAGCAGAAAAGCATCCGATGGAGAATACCGTGATATTGCCCATCCGATTAACACGCAGACCAGGGATATGATTCAGAGAATTATTCTGGAGCGCTATGAACAGGCTGCCATGGAGACGGAAGAGGCAGAGGCATAACAGAAAAAGTGTATGTGATTCGTAAGATAAAGCAGATGTGATTATAAAAGAGATCGATGGATTCGAGTGGGGAGGCGGATCCATCGGTCTCTTTTTTGGCCGTATAAGAAGCTTCATTTTCCGTGCAGCAAGAATGTGGCGCGGAAGCGGCAAAATTAAGTAAAATTGTTCATAAATCCGTGAAGATAGTACATATCCAGGCGAGGGGAAGATATGGTAAAATAATAAAAACATGAGCAAAAAATCGGCATATCAGAACCGATATCGCCGACGGGTCAAGCCCGTGGAAATGGAGGGAATTATGGGGATTTTAAGATCGGAATGGAGAGACCGGCTGGACCACTGGAGACGAACCCTGCGGGATGATTTGTATGAGCCTTTGGGATATGTGGAGTGGAAAGGCGCCTGCACCCATCAGCAGCTGACTTTGCAGGAGGCGGAAGCGTTGCCGCTGGAACCCATGCCGGAGGGGACAGTGTGGGGGACGTCCTGGGATTATTGCTGGCTGTTTGGAACAGTTACCCTTCCAAGGCAGGCAGAGGGGAAGCGGATTGTCATGTGGCTCAATCCAGGCGGGGAGGCCACCCTTTTTGTAAACGGTCGGCCGTTTGGAACCAGAAGGGCGCCTTGGGTCAAAGAGCCGTATCATTTTGTGGAGGACAATACTTTGTCCTATGAGGCAAAAGCGGGGGATACGTACCGGATAGCGGCAGAGGTGTGTGCTGCCGGATATTTTCCGGTGGTTCCCGGATACGGGGAGGCCACGGGACCGGTGCTTCCCGGGAGTTTCCAGGATCCCAAGCAGGAAGGAAAGCGGACGGCGGTGGAGGTGTCCACATATGGCATCTGGCATGAGGAGGCGTACCAGCTTTTGATGGATGTGGAAACGCTGAATCATTTGTTGGATGTGGTGGATGAGGATAGCCTGCGGGCCTCCAAGATTGCTGATGCGCTGGAAGCGTTTACCAGAATTGTGGATTTTGAGCAGGCCAGAGAGGGGAGGCTCAATGATTACCGCAGAGCCAGAATCGCCTTAAAGCCGGTGCTGCAGGCCAACAACGGCTCAACGGCTCCCGTATTTTATGCTGTGGGCAATGCCCATTTGGATTTGGCGTGGCTTTGGCCGATGACAGAGACGTATCGAAAGACAGCGCGGACATTTGCGGCACAGCTGCGCCATCTGGAAGAGTATCCAGACTACTATTTTCTTCAAAGCCAACCGGCCAGCTATGAAATGTGCAGGAAGTATTATCCGGAACTGTTTGAGCGGGTGAAGAAAGCAATCAAAGGCGGACGATGGCTGGCAGACGGCGCCATGTGGGTGGAGCCGGATACCAATATGGCAGGCGGTGAGGCTTTGATTCGGCAGGTACTTTACGGGAAAAAGTATTTCCGAGAGGAGTTGGGCGTGGACAGCCAGCTGCTTTGGCTGCCGGATACGTTTGGCTATTCCGCTGTTTTGCCGCAGATTTTGAAAAAAAGCGTCGTCAAGTATTTGGTGACCCAAAAAATTTTCTGGTCCTACAATGAGGGAGAGCAGTTCCCGTATCATTATTTCACCTGGAAAGGTATGGACGGAAGCGAAGTTACATCGTTTCTTCCAACAAGCTACACATATGACACGACGCCGGAGACACTGCATACGGTGTGGAAAAAACGGGTGCAGAAAAGAGATCTGAACGCCTTCCTGCTTCCCTTTGGCTATGGAGACGGGGGAGGAGGCCCAAGCCGCGATCACATTGAATACTTGGAAAGGGAAAAGGACCTGGAGGGATTGCCCAAGGTGAAGATGGCCGGACCCATGGAGTTCTTCCGTGATATGGAAGCAATGGGCGGTCCGACTCAGACATACACCGGAGAACTTTATTTTTCCGCCCACAGAGGGGTGTTTACATCCCAGGCAGCCGTTAAATATTACAATCGAAAGAATGAATTGCTGCTTCGGGAGGCAGAGCTGTGGAACAGCTTGGCCATGACAGTCTCCTCTCATCCATATGCCTATCCGGCTGAGGAATTGGAAAACGCATGGAAAACCGTGCTTCTTCACCAGTTTCATGATATCCTGCCCGGATCTGGAATCGGGCGTGTTTATGAGGATGCCGTCAGAGAGCATAAAAAGGTGGAAACAGCGGGAGAGCTGTGGGTTGGACGGGCGCTGGATTCTCTCACAGAAGGCGACTGTCAGAGCGGCGGTGTGACCATATTCCAGTCTCTTTCATGGGACAGAACCGGTGTGATCTCCCTTCCGGCGGCGTTTGCGCACGGAGCTGTTTTGGCAGATGGTCGGCATATCCCGGTGCAGAAGACGGATAATGGCGTGCTGGCATTGGTGACGGTTCCATCCATGGGCGCCATAACTCTTACTCCGGCACCGTCAGATAGCCACGGAGATCCGATGGTTTCACTGAAAAAAGAAGAAGGATTTTGGATATTGGACAATGGTATTGTGCGGGCGGCAATTGATGGAATGGGACAAGTCGTTTCCTTTGTAAAAGGCGGCAGAGAGTTTGCAGCTGCGCCCATGAATTGTCTGCGGATGTATAAAGATATCCCCAGGCGATACGATGCCTGGGATATTGACTCCAACTATGGAGAATTTCCCGTGGAACTGGAAACAGATGTTCAAGTGGAAAGTTTGCTGGATGGCGGACTGCGGGGGGAATTGAAAGTGACCCGCAGGCTTCATGAGTCCCTTATGACTCAGATCATTCGTCTGGATGCCCAGTCCGATACGTTGGTTTTTGATACGTTGGTGGATTGGAAAGAACTGCACCGTCTGCTGAAAGTGGAATTTCCCGTGGATGTGGAAACTGTGGAGGGGATCAATGAAATCCAGTTTGGGTATATGAAGCGTCCTCTGCATCGATCCCGTCAGTACGATAAGGATCGCTTTGAGGTGTGCAATCACCGCTATACCGCCCTCTGCGATGAGTCCCACGGAGCGGCTGTGCTCAATGACTGCAAATACGGCGTCAGCATGAGCCAGAGAGCGGCGGGAGGCAGTTCTGTGGAATTGACACTTCTGCGGGCTTCCGCTTCCCCTGAGATGCGGGCTGATAACCGGGTGCATCATTTTGTCTATGGCTTCATGGCGTGGGAAGGCAGTTTCCTGGAAAGTCCGGTGGTTCATAGAGGATATGAGCTGAATGTCCCCATGCGGACGGCGGAGGGGATCGCCTGCCTGCCATCTCCTTTCCGGCTTG
>CAJFUP010000164.1 GCA_904420225.1 uncultured Lachnospiraceae bacterium | reverse complement strand
TTTCCTGGGTACTCACATGGTCGGCGCATGTGGTTTGCTATTTTGCAGAAAAGAAAAAATGGGATCGGAAGCCGGATTTACTCATGAGTCCCCAAAACGATTGATCATAACAAAAAGACGCTTTCCAGCCAATAAGCTGCTGGAAAGCGTCTTTTTGTTATGAATTTTTTGAATTTGCCGTCTTCAATTCCGTCTCCAGGTTTTTCTGGGCCGTGGCCAACATCAGTTTGATTCGGTTCAGCTGGTTGACCTCAGACGCGCCGGGATCGTAGTCCACGGCAATGATATTGGAGTTGGGGTACTGATGGCGCAGCTCCTTGATGACACCCTTACCTACGATGTGGTTGGGCAGACACCCAAATGGCTGCGTGCACACAATGTTGTTGACACCGCTGTGGATGAGTTCCAGCATTTCTCCTGTCAAAAACCATCCCTCACCCGTCTGGTTACCCAGGGAGACGAAGGGATCAGCCATTTTTGCCAGGCGGTCAATGGTGCTGGGAGCATCGAAATGGCGGCTCTTTTCCAATTCCTTTTTGGCAGTTTTGCGCATATATTCCAACAAGGAGATGCCCATGTTGCAGAAGCGGGCGGTCCAGGTATTCATACCCAGTTTTTCCGCCTTGAAATTGGAGTTGTAGAAGCAGTAGAGCAAAAAGTCCAGCAGATCCGGCATGACAGCCTCGGCCCCTTCTTTCTCCAAGAGATCTACAATTTGGTTATTGGCTGTGGGCAGGAATTTTACCAGGATTTCTCCCACGATGCCCACCCGAGGTTTTTTTATGTCCAGCAGAGGAAGCCGGTCAAATTCCTGTATAATGCCCCGCAGATTGCGGTTGAACTCCTTCATACTGAAGCCCTTTTTATCCAGGGAGCGGATGCACACTTTTTTCCACTTCTCATGGAGGGCATTGGCGGAACCGGGAACCTGCTCATAGGGACGGGTGCGGTACAGGACACGCATGAATACATCCCCGTAGACCACGGCCTGCATGGCCTTTACCAGCATGGGCACCGTAAATTTAAAACCGGGATTGCTTTCCAGTCCACTGACATTGACGGAGATCACGGGAATGTGCCCCATCCCTGCTTTTTCCAGAGCGCGGCGGATAAAGCCGATGTAATTGGAGGCACGGCATCCGCCTCCTGTCTGACTCATGAAGATGGCCACATGATTCAAATCATATTTACCGGAAAGAAGCGCATTCATAATCTGTCCCACCACGATCAGGGAAGGATAGCAGGCATCATTGTTGACATATTTCAAACCGGTATCCACAGCATCTTTGCTTTCCGGCAGCACCACCACCCGATAGCCGCAGGAACTGATGGCGTGCTGAAGCAGATCGAAGTGAATGGGAGTCATCTGAGGGCAAAGGATGGTATAGGTGTCCTTCATTTCCTTGGTGAACTCCACGCGGTGATAAGCAGAAGATACCACCCTACGTTCCACGTGTTTCTTTTCTCTGACGCGCAGAGCCGAGATCAGAGAGCGGATACGGATACGGGCAGCGCCCAGGTTGTTGACTTCATCAATTTTTAGGACGGTGTAAATCTTGCCGGAGCCGGTGAGGATGTCGCTGACTCCATCTGTGGTGACGGCATCCAAGCCGCAGCCAAAGGAGTTGAGCTGAATCAAATCCAGATTATCCTGGGTGCGGACGAACTGAGCGGCGGCATACAGGCGGGAATGATACATCCACTGATCCATGACAATGAGCTTTCCGTCCAATTTGCCCAAATGAGATACGGAATCCTCTGTCAGCACAGCAATGCCGTAGGAGGTGATCAGTTCCGGAATTCCATGGTTGATTTCCGGGTCAATGTGGTAAGGACGTCCGGCCAGCACAATGCCACGGCGGCCGGTTTCTTTCATATATTTCAGGGTCTCCTCCCCTTTACGGCGGATATCCTCCCGCACAGCCTCCAATTCTCTCCATCCGGCGGCAGCGGCCTCCCGGACTTCTTCAGCGGAGATGCCGAATTCCTTCTGGAATACTTCGATCAGACGTTTCGTGAGCACCTGTTCATTGGTAAAGGCCATGAAAGGATTCAAAAAGCGAACGTGTTCTGTTTTCAGCTCCTCCACATTGTTTTTGATATTTTCCGCATAGGAGGTGACAATGGGGCAGTTGTAGTGGTTCTGAGCGGTATCGGATTCGGTGCGCTCATAGGGAATACAGGGATAAAAAATCGTCTTTATTCCCTGACGGATCAGCCAGGATACATGGCCGTGAGCAATCTTGGCCGGATAGCATTCCGATTCGCTGGGAATGGATTCGATGCCCAGTTCATAGATTTGACGGGTGGACTGGGGGGAGAGAACCACGGAAAATCCCAGCTTTTTGAAAAATACAGCCCAGAATGGATAGTTCTCATATAAATTCAGCACCCGAGGAATGCCAATAACGCCGCGCTTGGCGTTTTCTTTGCTTAAAGGTTCGTAGTCAAAGGTACGGCGATATTTGTAATCGAAAAGGTTGGGGATATTTTCCTTATTCTTTTCTTTGCCCAATCCCTTTTCACAGCGGTTGCCGGTGATAAACTGGCGGCCGTTGCTGAACCGATTAATGGTCAGAAGACAGTGGTTGAGGCATCCCTGGCATCTGGCCATTTTGGTGGTGTACTTCAGGGCCAAGATGTCATCGATGGAAAGCATGGTGGTCTGTTTGCCGGGTTCATAGCGCTCGCGAGCCACCAGGGCAGCGCCGAAAGCGCCCATGATACCGGCAATATCGGGACGGACCGCTTCGCATCCGGCAATGCGCTCAAAACTGCGAAGAACCGCATCGTTATAGAAGGTCCCCCCCTGTACCACCACATGCTGTCCCAGATCCTTGGCATCCGTGATTTTGATGACCTTATAAAGCGCATTTTTGATGACAGAGTAGGCGAGACCGGCGGAGATATCGGAAACCTGGGCGCCTTCTTTCTGCGCCTGTTTCACGTTGGAATTCATAAAAACTGTACAGCGCGTACCAAGATCTACAGGATTCTGGGCGTAAAGAGCAGCCTTGGCAAAATCGGCCACGGAATAATTCAGGGATTTGGCGAAGGTCTCAATGAAGGAACCACACCCAGAAGAGCAGGCTTCATTGAGCTGAACACTGTCCACCGTGTTATTTTTGATTTTTATACATTTCATGTCCTGTCCGCCGATGTCCAGGATACAGTCTACATCCGGCTGGAAAAAGGCAGCGGCATAATAATGGGCCACAGTCTCCACTTCTCCCTCATCCAGCATGAGCGCAGCTTTCAGCAGGGCTTCTCCGTAACCGGTGGAGCAGGAGTAGACGATTTTTGCGTCAGAGGGAAGCTGTTCGTGGATCTGCCGCATGGCCCGCACGGTGGTGGCCAGGGGGCTGCCGTTATTGCTGCTATAGAAAGAGTATAAAAGGGTGCCGTCCTCGCCCACCAACGCCACCTTGGTGGTGGTGGAACCGGCATCCACGCCCAGATAGCAATTTCCATGGTATGTGGTCAAATCGCCTTTTTTCACAGTATGTACGCTGTGGCGCTTGGTGAATGCGGCGTATTCTTCCTCATCGCGGAAAAGAGGTTCCATGCGCTTGATTTCGAAATCCATTTGAATCCCTTTGGAAAGGCGCTGGCAAAGTTCCTCCATATCCACAGTGATATCGGCTTTGGCATTCATGGCAGCCCCGATGGCGGCGAAGAGATGGGAATGCTCCGGCGCGATGATGGCATCGCCCTCCAGACCCAAAGTGCGGATAAAAGCCGCTCTCAGCTCAGATAGGAAATGGAGCGGACCTCCCAGGAAGGCCACATTTCCACGAATGGGTTTGCCGCATGCCAGGCCGGAAATGGTCTGGTTGACAACGGCCTGAAAAATGGAGGCGGACAAATCTTCTTTGGTGGCGCCTTCATTGATTAGAGGCTGGATATCGGTTTTGGCAAAAACGCCGCAGCGGGCAGCGATGGGGTAGATGGCTTTATAGTTTTTAGCGTATTCATTGAGGCCTGCTGCATCAGTCTGCAGAAGAGAGGCCATCTGATCGATGAAAGATCCCGTACCGCCGGCACAAATGCCGTTCATGCGCTGGTCAATGCCATTGGTGAAGTAAATGATTTTGGCATCCTCTCCGCCAAGCTCAATGGCCACGTCCGTGTGCGGCGCATAATCCTTGAGGCTGGTGGCCACAGCCACCACTTCTTGGGTAAATGGAATTTCCAAATGTTTGGAAATAGTCAGACCACCCGAACCGGTGATGGAAGGAGAGAGGGTCATGGGTCCCAGCTTATCCATGGCTTTTTTCAAAAGATCAGCCAGCGTTTCTTGTATATTGGCAAAATGACGTTCATAATCCGCAAATAATATTTGGTGATTCTCATCAAGAATGGCGATTTTAACAGTTGTGGAACCAATGTCGATT
>CAJFUP010000163.1 GCA_904420225.1 uncultured Lachnospiraceae bacterium | reverse complement strand
GCAACCCGGGCGCCGGGCTCCACCACCCCCACCACCGGCACATCCGTCTCTTTGCTGATTTCCTCCAGAGCATATACCGTAGCCGTGTTGCACGCCACCACCACTGCCTTCACATTCTGTGTCTTCAAAAACGCCATGATTTGTCTGGAGTAGCGCAAAACCGTTTCTTTGGACTTGCTTCCGTAAGGAACCCTGGCGGTATCTCCAAAATAAACGATTCTCTCATCTGGAATTTGCCTCATGATCTCTCTGGCCACTGTCATCCCGCCGACTCCCGAATCAAATACCCCCACCGGAGCGTTTTTGTCTATATGTCTCATAGCTTCCTCCCGTTTCTGGTTCTGTTTTCTGTCCGGGTAAACGGCATCTGTGAGCGGGATCCGGACACTGTTTTGCCTCACCTGGTTTTTGTCCCCGCCAGATCAATGAGGTTCTGTATCAGTTCCCGTTTCCCGATTCCCCTGGCTTCCCAGAGCATGGGATACATGCTGATGGCTGTGAATCCTGGGAGTGTGTTGATTTCGTTGAAAACCAGCCCTTCCTTATCCACAAAGAAATCTACTCTGGCCAGCCCGCTGCCGTCCACCGCGTGGAAAATACGGACAGCGGCTTCACGAATCTGCTGAGCCATGCCCTCTTCCAGTTGGGGATCCACCACAGTCCGAGACTCCTCACTGCAGTATTTGGCATCGAAATCATAAAACTCTGCCGCCGCCAAAATTTCTCCCACACCGGAGGCCTTTGCGTCATCATTTCCCAGAACCGCACATTCAATTTCTCTTCCCACAATGGTCTCCTCCACCAGGATCTTGCTGTCATGAACAGCAGCCTCGCAGACAGCGGCTCTGAGTTCCTCCTGATTCTCCGCCTTGCTGACTCCCTTGGAAGAACCGGCGCAGGACGGCTTTACAAAAACAGGATAGGGCAGTACGCGCTCCACCCGCTCTATCACTGCATCCATGTCCTTCAATTCTCTTCTGTGGATTCCCACATATCTGGCCTGGCGAATTCCCAGGGTATCCACAATGAGTTTTGTATACAATTTATCCATGGAAACGGCGGAAGACAACACGCCGCAGCCCACATACGGAATTTGCGCCAGTTCCAAAAGCCCCTGGATCGTCCCATCCTCCCCATACAGACCGTGCAGCACAGGGAACACCACGTCCAGCGGAATTTCTCTCATACCCGTCTCATCCATCAGCCCCAAAGATTTCTTTGTGGCATCGGGGAAAATCCACGCGCTGACTTTCGAATTTCTCCAGCTTCCATCCTGGATTTGATCCAGAGCTTCGGTTTTCACCCAATGCCCCTCTTTGGTAATTCCGATCAAGATGACATTATATCTACTTTGATCCACACACTTTACAATATTCACAACGGACATACATGATATCTCATGTTCCGATGACTGGCCTCCAAATAGAACTGCCATATTTTTTTTATCCATCTCTCCATCTCCTTTACCGGGCGGCGTTTCCCCCTCCCTGTTTCCATATATCCCAGGACATACAACGCCATTTTACTATCTTTCATTAACAAATTCAATGTTATTTGATTAAAAAACCCGTTTTCTGTCCATACTTTCAGCAACAGTTCCGATCTCGGTACTGTTGATCCCTTTACAATTCCCAAGATTCCGCAATTGGTTGTCTTCTGGGACAGTTGCTTGAGAAAGCGGGCATCAACGCGCGGCATCCCCGTTTTCCTACACAGAAAAGCCGTGCAGAATTGAGAGGATTTCCCATGAAAAAACGTATAAAGAAAATCTTGTTACATATTGTTCTTCCTCTGGGCTGTTTTCTGACTCCCATTCTATTTTTTCTCTCGTTCCCGCCCGAAGCCTCAGCGGCAGATGAACTATCCCAAAAACTGCTGCGCTTCCATGTGGTGGCCAACAGTGATTCACAGGAGGATCAGGCGGTTAAACTCCAAGTCAAGGAAAAAATCCTCTCTTTGCTGTCCCCTTCTTTAGCGTATGCCGAGACCAAAGAAGAGGCAAAAGAAATCATATCTGCCAATATGGAGGCCATCACAAAGACAGCTCAAAACACGCTGCGTGAGAATGGATTTTCTTACTCTGCCACCGCTTCCCTCTGCTGGTGTGATTTCCCTGTAAAGACATATGGGGATCTGACTTTTCCCGCCGGAACGTATGAGGCGCTCCGCATTGTGCTGGGAGAAGGAGCGGGCAAGAATTGGTGGTGTGTAATGTACCCTCCTCTATGCTTTGTGGATGTTTCCTTCGGCACAGTTCCCGATCAGTCCAAAGCTGCGCTCTCTCATCTTCTCACCGATGACACATATGACTCCCTAAACTCCCGCGAAACGTCTCCCGTTCGGTTCCGATTTAAATTATTTTCTTTTCTTAACCGATTCTTTTGGCCGGACTCTTGATGATTGTCCATGCCAATGCTATACTGAAAAAAGTGAGACATCGCCGTTGAGGGCCGCCCAGCGGCCTGACGGCGCAGAAAGGAGCCATCCCCATGAAAAAATTTTTACAAATGCTTTGCCAAAAATTACACATCAGCAGAGAAAACGCTGGATTGTGGCTGCAGCTGATTCTGTGCGTCGGCGCCATTTTTGTCATCTGCCGCAGGAGCCTTTTCTCCATATCCACAGGGACAAAAAAGAGCGGTAAAAAGAAAGCCTCCAGCCATTGATATCCCAGACAGATACCGCCCGTGAAACGCACCTATTTTGTCTGAATCTTTAAATTTTTCAGTACCGTGGACTGCTGATTATCTATATGCGTGCGAATGGCCTGCTTGGCCGCTTCCACGTCATGGGATTCCAGCGCGTCCATGATCTGTTTATGTTCCTCCACCAAAATGTGGCGCTTGTCTTTATCCTTAATATATTCCAGACGATAGCGATACATCTGCTCCCGCAGATTATTGATCATCTGTTCCAGTTTCTGATTCTGCGTGGCATGGTATATGGCCTCATGGAAAGCCTCGTCTTTTTGTGCGATACTGATGAGATCTTTGCTGTCAATGGAGGAAGCAAAGACCCGGTATGCCCGTTTCAGGTCTTCCATCTGCTCCGGCGTAATTCTCTTGCAGGCCAGTTCCACAGCCACTTCTTCCAGCGCCCGTCTCACTTCCAGCACATCCCGCATACTTTTCTCGGAAATACTGGCCACTTCTGCGCCCTTGCGGGGTATCATAATTACCAATCCCTCCAGTTCCAGTTTGCGGATGGCTTCCCGTATGGGAGTTCGGCTGACCCCCAGCCGCTCCGCCAGTGCCACTTCCATCAGTCTCTCCCCCGGCTCCAATTCCCCCTTTAAAATTCCCTGCCGCAGTGTATTGAATACCACGTCACGCAGCGGCAAATACTCATTCATCGTCACTTTCAAAGAATCTTTCATAATATTCCTCCGGCTTGGCCGGGTTACCTCCTTTATTGGATCCCATTTCATCCTCTGACGCATTGTTCTCCATCTGCGTCAATACGTCACATTATATACATCGCTCAAATAAACCACTGCGGCCAGCCGACTTTTTTTCAGCTCATAAAAGGTCTGTTTTGCTGCGGTCAAATCTGTATAAATCCCGAATACCGTGGGGCCGCTTCCGCTCATCATGGCCCCAATGGCTCCATGCTCCATCATAAACTGCTTAATTCTGTCTATGATTGGATAGGCCGGTACCGTAACCGTCTCCAAAACATTTCCCATGAGAGCTGCCATGGCATGAAAATCTCCTGCCTCCATGGCTTCAATAAACCCATCCACATCTGGGTGACAGGAAAGCTGGTCCGCTTTTAGATTTCCATATACAAACTTTGTGGATACATTTACCGGCGGCTTGGCCACCAAAACATAACAGGGCGGGCATGGCGCCAGTCTGGTAAGCCGCTCTCCGATCCCTTCTGCCAAAGCAGTTCCCCTCATCAGACAATAGGGAACATCTGCTCCAATCTGAACCCCCCGCTCCATCATCCGCTCCAGGGACAATCCCAGGCGAAACAGCTTATTCATGGCAAAAATTACGGCAGCGGCATCCGAGCTCCCCCCTGCCATCCCGGCTGCCACAGGGATGTATTTATAGAGATCAATGTCCAGCCCTTCGCGGATCCCGAACTCGTCCATCAGCATCCGGGCCGCCCTGTACACCAAATTATTTTCATTAACCGGAAGATAACTCAAATTTGTGACAATCCGGATCCCCGGTTCCTGGGATATACGCACACTCAGCTTATCAAAAATGTTCAATGTCTGCATCACCATGCGCACTTCATGATAGCCGTCTTCCCGTTTTCCCAGCACATCCAGGCACAAATTGATCTTGGCCAGAGCTCTAAGCCGTATTTCTCTCATCCGTCTTCCCCTTTTCCTTTATTATTATTGCTTTTTCTCTGCGTATTTTGTATACAGTATTATTATAATCCCTATATCCCCAAATTCAAGGAAAGTTATTTTTTTAACATTTTTCTTCCTGCAAATCTGGAAATCTCCCGACTCCCGTTGCAGTTTACTCGGCTTTTATGATATGATAACAAAAACCAGATTTAGATAGGAGAACATCATGTACCACTTTTTTATCTCTTCCTCTGCCATCCACGGCAACACCATCACCATCACCGGCCCGGATGTCAATCACATCCGGAATGTTCTTCGCCTGCGCTGCGGGGAAATCATCCTGGTCAGCGATGAACGCCAGACAGACTACCGCTGTGCCATCTGCCAAGTGGAAGCAGATGGCGTAACCGCCGCCATCCTGGAAACAGAAGCGGAAAATCATGAATTGCCCTCCCGCATCCATCTCTTCCAAGGTCTGCCCAAGGCAGACAAAATGGAGTGGATTATCCAAAAGGCTGTGGAGCTGGGCGTATACCGGATAATACCGGTAAGCATGAAAAATTGCGTTGTCAAATTGGACGAAAAAAAAGCGGCAGCCAAAGTCCGCCGCTGGAATGCCATATCGGAAAGCGCCGCCAAACAGTCCAAACGAAGTCTGGTGCCAGAAATCTCCGCCCCCCTATCTTTTTCAGAAGCCCTTTCCCTCTCCTC
>CAJFUP010000162.1 GCA_904420225.1 uncultured Lachnospiraceae bacterium | reverse complement strand
TGCAGATAGATCAGATTATCCGTCCCCTTTTTCCTGCCTTTGCGGCTGTTATCCATGCAGACTACATGTTCCAGGCGGCATCGCGAAAAAATTTCAGAACGGGCAATGAGAAAGTCCACGAGAAATGCGTTCTCCGGCTGAAGAACCAGGCCAATTCTGGCATTTTCCCTCCTGGCCTCTTCCAGAAGCATCTGGCACAACACCCGATTCTGTTCCCTTTCTCCCTGAATCACAAGACAGTCCTCATTTGTCGTCTCCACATATTCCATTACCTGAGGCATTTTTCGTTCTTCCTCCCTCTCCTCTGCCTCCGGAAAGGACAAGAGAAATTCCTTCACCCGCTGTCTCCGGTAATAATTGTCTCCGCCAATGCGGGCAATTCGATACTGTTCCCTGAGCTGCCGCATCTCCGCCGGAGAAAGGCGCATGAATTCCCCCATCTTTTCCATCACTTCTTCCGATGGCGGCAGTCGTTTTCCATTGAGATATTTATAAGTGGTGGCTCTATCTGTACCGCAAAACTGGGCCATGGGCGTAATCTTTACCTTTTTTTGCTCCACAAATCCATTGAGCAGCTCCGAAAACTCTGTCATATGCCTCCTCCTTATTTCTTCATTCCCCACTTCTTCTCATACGTCCTTATCATATCCTCAATAATGGCGTGACTTTCCTCCAGAGAGTAATGTTCTCTGTCGCTTAAAGATTCCAGATAATCCCGCAGCATTTCCAAAAGTCCCGGTTCTTTCAAAATCATATAAATCTGTTCCCGTCTCTGGTTATAGAATAAAAGAGCGGCTCCTGCCTGAGAAAGATATAAATGCATGTTCAGCGGCAGCTGTGCCAGGGAACCCTTCAGAATAAAACTATCCACTTTATCCTGAGTAATCATGCGCTTCAGCAGCATGATGCGGTCCTCCTTTGTGAAACGGATATTTAAGAATACGGGGATTTCCAGATTGATGCCTGTCTCCAAAAAATATTCCAGTCCAGCCACGGTCATATAGGACCGGTTGTCCCCCGGTTTTCTGCATCCATAAGCATTCTCATACCCCATCAGCATCTGCTGCATGGCAGTGATTCGCATGGGCTCGTCCACATAATCCGGCACCATATCCGGTGTCAGAAGGGGCATGATACAGGGATCGGCCTGAATGGAGCGGGCTGTCTGAGCAAATACAATAACGCTCAGCTGATCAAATTCCTGGAACCCATCTGTGATAACACGGATAAACGGTGCGGAAAAGGCCAGACAGTCCTCAAACTTCTTCTTCATCATGGATACCGCCGACGGCATACAAAGCAGCAGCCCCCGCTCCTCCTCCTGATGATACAAAAGAACATGGGATGATGTAAGAATCATGTTGGGAAGAAGATTAAGATTGTGAAAATGGGATTCCGCATTGTCATAGTAATAGTAGGACTTATAATCCAAAATACTGGACTGCAGTGTCAGCATGCGCTTTAGGCTGGATAAATTTTCTGTACTTTTCTCAATGCTGTTTTTATCATTGTTCATACAGATTATATGCTCTATTTTGGCTTTGGAAAAGATCCCCGCCCGGGCTGCCAGAAAATCAAATAAAAAAGAGTCCTCTGGCTGCAGAATCAGACAGATATGGGCGGAATCTTTCTTCCCTTCTTCCAAAAGGATACGGCTGATGGTCTGGTTCAGAGCCTTTCGGCCCTCTATGGCGTGACAGTCCTGGAAATCCTGTCTGCCCTGCTGCTGTGTCTGAACCAGAGGCCATTGTCCCGCATCCTCCGCGAACTCTGGGAAATGCAGTAGAAAATCCTCCACACTGCGCCGCCGATAATACGTCACCCTGCCTATACGCTCAATGGCATATTCCACCTTCAACTCCTGAACCTCTTTTGGGGACAACTGCATACAGATTCCCATCTGTTCCACCATATCCTCCGATGGGGGAAGCTCTTTCCCCTTTACATACTTGTACATCTGAGCTGGTTCTGTTTTGCAGAACCGGGACATATCCGCCGCCGTCACATCCCGTTCTTCCATCCATCTCGACAATCTCTCTGAAAATCCTGACATAATTTCGCCCCTTTACATCACCAAATAAGATAAAACCATCGTCAACTACCTAAAAAGACATATACCAATATGATACCATATAGGCAGCTCACTTTGGCAGAAATTTTCATGATTGCCAGAATAAATGTAACTTGTCTGCTGATTCCTTATTTCTTTTGGAACCATTCCTTCACTGTATCGTATGCCATCTTTGGCCTGCGGTACTCATCCACCACTCCCTTATTGTTATGGCATCTGGCTCTGGTGGAGAACCATCCGCCTTCTTCTGTCACGCGGCAGTCGGCAAACTGCCAGATAAAGACTCCTGTGATATCCGGATCATTCATATAGACATCCAGATTTTCGCGGATGATGTCTGCCTGGCGTTCCTCACTCCATTTGCACCGACTCCGATCCCGGTAGCCATAAATGGCGGCAGCTCCCATTTCGCTGACGATGATAGGCTTTCCTTCCCCTCCGACCCGACGGATCCACTCAATCTCCTGCCGATTTCTCCCTTCTGCGGAGACGTCCTGATACCAGCCGGAATACATATTGAAGGATACGATATCAGGCAGATCCAGACTGATATCGGTAAAATGGCGGCACGTGGCGGATGTAACCGGACGGGACGAATCCATGGAGCGAATCTGCTCATACTGCCGTTTATATTTTTCTCTGCCTTCTTCTGTCTCGCTGGCGCATTCATTGAGTATGCCCCAAATGACAATGGAGGGATGATTGCAGTGGGACTCGATCATCTCCCGGATACAATCCGCACACTGTTTGTCAAAATTGGGGTTCTGCATATCCTCCAGCTTCAGGCCCCGGGCGTGATTTTCTTCCCAAACCAGAATTCCCCTTTCATCACACAAATCAAGAAAACGCTCATCGTTGGGATAATGACAGGTACGCACGGCGTTGGCTCCCATGTCCTGCATCAAATCCATATCCGATGCCATCAACTGCAAAGGAATGGCACACCCCAACAGGGCATAGTCTTCATGGCGATTGAAGCCTTTCAGGAAAATCTCTTCTCCGTTGAGAAGCAGTTTTGTCCCGCTGACCTGGATGGTACGGAATCCCACCCGTTCTATAAGATCGTCCTCCTCTCTGCCATTGCGCTTCAGCACCATATGCAGAAAATAGAGGCAAGGATCCTGCGGGGACCAGGACTTTACTCCGCGAAATGCCCGTTCCATCGTCAGCACTGCCGTTTTTCCAGCTGGCAGAGAGATTTCCCCGGATACCATGCTCTCTTCCCCAAGCCTTGCACAGAGTTGGATCGTCTCTTCTTTTGTGGAAATGCTCTGTACAGTAACTCCAATGGAGGCATGCCAAAGGCCATCTCTTTGGAATGGAACGAACTGAATCTTCTCAATATAAACATCCGGCAGCCACTCCATAGCCGCAGGCCGGGTGATGCCTCCATATGTATAATAATCATTGGGAATATGCAGAGCGGAGTGTTCCCCAAAGCTATTATCCACCTCCACACAGATTGTATGAGATCCCGATTCCACCTTGCCCACCGGCACAGTAAAGGGGGTAAACGCGTTGTAATGCATTCCCTTCTCTTCCCCATCAAAGCTCACATGAGCCGTATGGCTGACTCCCTTAAAAATCAGACGCAGATTTCCGCCATTTACTATATCCACCTGCTTCGTATACGTTCCTTTCCCCCGATAGCTCAAAAAATCAGGATGCTGTTCCCAGCAGCCGGGAACCGGAAGGCTGTAACTTTTTTCACTTCCCTCGGCCTTAAAGTTCCACATTCCATCCAAACTGCACACCCTGCGGATGCGGTGCTGTTCAAATAAACGCAACATGAATCATTCTCCTCTCGTCTCGAATTTGTTTTTCCTCTTTTTCCCTAACCAATGTGTCCCACTTTCACGTCTTCCCATTCCATGGATTCCACATCCCGGCATTCCATCGCCTGCTCTGCCTCCAAGTGTATCTGCCGCAGGCTGACGCCCTTCATCTTATGCTCCGGCAGCCCTAAAATCTGAATTCCCAGCGCATGGCCGCCCCCGGACACGCCCTGAATTTGGATCCCGCGAAAATCAGAGGGCGTATTGCTCTTGGGCACCACCGTGGAATATTCATAGAACATGGTGATCTGAATGGCCTGATGGGTGGTGTCCTCCAACCGGATATTCTCAAACCGGGTATGATCCACATATCCGCCTCTCCCCCGCATGGATTTGATGCGGATCCCCTGCATGGTATGGCGGATGACACAGTCATGGGCATAGATTTTGTCCACGCCGCCGGAGAGACCGCTGCCTATGGCGATACCCCCATGGCCTCCTTCCATGACACAATGACGGATCTCCACATTTTCACAGGGACGATTTACCCGCCACCCATCCTCATTCATACCGGAATTAATGGCAATACAGTCATCCCCTGTATCGAGACGGCACCCTTCAATCAGCACATTTCGGCAGGAATCTGGATTAATGCCATCTGTATTGGGTCCTGTGGTTCGAATGTCCAGGCCCCGAATCACGACATTTTCACAGTATACAGGATGAATTGTCCACTGAGGTCCGTCCTCCACTGTCAAATCCTCCAGCCACACATTGCGGCAGTTTATGGGCTGAACAAACGATGGACGCAGCGCTGCCCGCTCAGTGCCATACACCCTTTTTTCCACCGGCATATGGTTGATTTGGGCACGGATTAGGCCAGTGGCCGCTTCCTGCTGCAACACTTTCCAGTGCCACCAAGCCTGTCCGTTTCCCACCAACGTCCCTTTTCCCGTTATGGCAATATCGGTGCAGTCTTTGGCATAGATCAGAGGGGAATAATTGTAGCACTCAACCCCTTCCCATCGGGTAAACACCACCGGAAGATAATCGGAAAACTGGCTGCTGAACAGCAGCCTGGCGCCCTCCTCCACCCGAAGATGAATTTTGCTTTTTAGATGGATGGGAACCGTCTCCCAATCGCCTGAACCCACCTGAACCGTTCCGCCTCCGGCGGCGGCGCAGGCCTCCACTGCCGCTGCGATAGCATACTTTCCTTTTTCTTTAAAATCACCGGCATGGATCACCCTGTCCGGTATCCTGGACAGAACGCCTGCTGCCTCCTCCGTGCCCCTTTTCATGCTCTCATTCACGGATCCTATCTCCTTCCCTTTATCGCTGGATTTTGATCTTCCTGGCCCATGCTGCCGATTTTACAGCCTGTTTCGCGCATCTAAACCACTGTAAGTATTATACGACTAGAAAGAAAAAGATACCACACCGATCTTGCCTTGATGGGTGTGGTATCCCTCTGTTCTTGCCTTATGACATGCGATCATTTCCGCTCTATGACCTTACCGCAAAGGTTTCTGTACTGTTTTCGAAACTCTCTTGGCGCCGCGCCATACACTTTTTTAAACACCCTCGCCAAATCAGCAGCTGACGCAAATCCCGTCTCACCGGCGATGGCCTCCAGCGTATCTTCGGTGTGCAGCAGCATGTCGTGAACCCGTCTGAGCCGTATATTGCGGATATATTCCAGCACTGTAGCTCCTGTCACTTTCTGAAAAAGGCGGCAAAAATAGTATTTGCTCATACCGCTCTCACTGGCAATCTCGTCCAGAGTGAGCCGCCTCTTATAGTGTTTTTCCACATAGGTGAGAGCCTTTATAATGGATCCTGGAATCTGCTTTCCCTGAACCTGAAAAGAATTCCCCATATATTCCTGAACCCGCATCACCAGATGCAGCACAGCGGAAGCTGCCATTTTTTCTGCCAGAAATCCATTCCTCTGCGCGCATTCCTCCGCTCTTTTAAAATCTCCCAGCAAATCTTCCCACTTGTGTCTCGGAATATGAATCACACAAGGATAAAGCCTGCGCAGCAATATCTCCTCCTCCTGCTTTTCCAAAATGGCAGAAAAGATTTCCGGCTGGAAATTCATCACATATCTGCCGTAATGGCCGCTGTCCCGGCTCTCAGCATAGTGCAGGTCAAAGGGAGAAAACACGGCCACATCCCCGGCCACCAGCGTATAACAGACATTATCC
>CAJFUP010000161.1 GCA_904420225.1 uncultured Lachnospiraceae bacterium | reverse complement strand
TTTTTTCCATCGCCTCCAGCCTCTTCCTCCGACATGGTATGATCAGATAAATCCTGCTTTACTGTCATCTCCGGCCCCTCAGCCAAAGAGGACGGTCTGATCTCTTCTGCCCCCATCTCTTCTGCCGTGGAGACGGGTTCGTTGTCTGAAGGTTTCTCCTCTTTTTTCTTTGCTTTGCGTCTTTTGGGAGAATGCTTTCTCGTCTGTTCTCCCTCTCCTCCGCCTGACAGCTCCCGGCCAAAAACCATCGCCTTGGCCAAAACACGGTTATCCGTAATCACTGCTCGAAACGACAGAATCCGGAATAGCCAGCTGACCCTCACAACGCCATTGGCTTTCTTATCCAAAAGGGCAATCTTGATATCATAACGCAGCGCCGCGAACATAATCGTCAAAATAACAGCCGCCACCAGGCAGAGAAAACAGAGCAGAACTATCAGTATAATTTTAATGATTATCCACAAAATATACAGCATCTGATCCCTTCCCTGCTTTTAGTTTGATATATCTCCGGATATCACAGCCTCCTGTTTCCCTGTAGACCTCTTCCACAATACGGCAGACCAATTCCAGAGCCTCCTGTTTTCCGCATGCGATTCCGATAACAAACAGTTCCCGGCTTCTTTTTTTATAGTATGGCTGCAAAAATTCCTCGGAAGGATAAATATGAATCAGATCATGGGGAGTTCGGGCCAATATGAGCACAAAGACATCTTTCAAAGGCCTGAAGTGCTTCAGGCTCCACAGGATTCTCCACTTTTTTCCCGCCGCCTGCTTTCCCACCCACAGATTTTTGTAAAAACGCATACCCGCCTCCGATCCTCACAGCTCCTGTCCCCATCCTCGCAGACAGGGAAGCGCATCCAACCAAAAATCCATTATGCCATCTCTTTGTCGTCCTTCATCATGGTTTCCAGGATTTCCACACAAGCTGTTTTTTCCGCTTGATCACTGCAAGATGCCAGACTCTCTTCAATATGAGCCTCCACCTCCTGACGATTGGTGACGAACAAAGGCAAGAAGGTCAGCACCTTGGCCATAACTGCACGCCCCACATTTCTGGGAAGCTGACGCAAAAGAGCCTTCAGCTCTCCAGCCAAATCTCCATATACCTGTGCAATGTACACTTCATCCGCTGTCTCTGCCATTGTTTCCTCTTTTTGGCCATTCAATTCAACAAACAGGCTATTGGAAAACAGCTTTTCCATCAGCGACAGGGATGCATATATTTTATCCAACATCAGACCCGGAAGCAGCTGCTTGTATTTGTCCTGAATTTCCTCCAGCTGAGCATTGGCCTCTTCCAAAGCCGCAGAACATCTTTCCTGTACCCCCTCCAGGCGTGAAAATTTCTGGAATAATTCCGAAGGTAAGGGACCGGCAGACGCCTGAAATGCAAGACAAATTTCTTTTATAATTGTCTCACAGGTTTTCTTTTCCTCCAAATCCGCCATGGCATAGGGACGGCTCAGAAAAATCACATACAAATCATTGACCAATTCCTGACTCAGCATCAGCAAATCCGTATAGACATTCAGCTGCCCAAATCCCTTCTGCATTTTTTGATGAAGAGCATCAAACAAAGAGGCATCTGCCTGTTTCCAATCTGTCTGAAACACCTGGCGGGAAATTTCTTGAAGAGAGGAGTAGCTTACGTCCAGGTCTTCCTCTTCGCTCAGCATGGCTCCCGTCCTTATCATATACAGCACTTCTTCCACGGTCTTTTTTTCAGATCCCCTGTATACAGAAAGACCATCTTCTAAAACCTGGAAGAAACGTCCCTTGCTCATGCGCATGGGAAGCTGTTCCAGCACTCTTACTGTTTTCAGCTGCATGGCCGTGCGATCGCTGTCGGACGTCAGATATGCCATCAGCCGCTCCTTCAGTTCCTCATTCCCATATCCCTGAGGAAGATTACCCTCTCGGAATCGGTACTCCACCCGATTCATCACATACTCGCACAGGGTAAAACGGTCAGATAGGGCTGTCAGAAGCTTCATCTGCCCAATCATCTCACTGCGGAGCCTGTCAGTTCTCTGCACCTCTTCCTCCATTCCGGCGCCAGAAAAGGGTTCTTCGACGAGTCTCCAGGCCAGACGGAATATTTCCGTTATCACCTGCTGCAGGGGAGCGGGAAGATTAGCCGCTGCTTCCTCCTCCAGCATACTCTCATAAAGAACCGGAAAATTCAGCGTAAATCGAATCTGTGCCAATCGGCTGGCATTGGTCATCATACTGTTGGCAAACATGGCCAGATTGGATTCCACTTGTTTTCCCTTTTTTAGATTTTTCATGATTGTATCCATATCAGACATCACTGTTTCCTCGCTGTTTCGTGATAATGTTCCAGGATGCATCTCCTGACAGTATCCAGGGCGCAGATCACCGCCTGCTCTCGGATCTTGTTCCTATTTCCCTTGAAATGGCATTCTTTCACCTGAATCTTGTCATTGACATAACAGGCAATATAGACAAGTCCCACTGGTTTCTCTTTGGTGGCCCCTCCCGGTCCCGCCAAACCTGTGATAGCTACACAGACGTCGGCGTCTGTTTGGAAAACGCCTCCTTTTGCCATCTCCTTTGCAGTTTCTTTGCTGACAGCACCGTATTTTTTCAGGGTATTCTTGCTGACACCCAAGTATTTTCGCTTGGCTTTATTGGAATAGGTGATAAATCCCGCTTTGTAAACATCAGAAACCCCGGCCACATTCACGAGACGTCCTCCCAGCAATCCACCGGTACAGGACTCCGCTGTCACCAGAGTTAAGCCGTGCTTATCCAGCAGACGCACCACCTCTTGCTCCAAAGTCACAGTCTCATCTGTGGTAAAGACAGCTTCCTTCAACACTCCCCGGATTCTTTCCACCACGGGTTTCACCAATTTCCCAGCTTCTTTCTCCGTGGCAGCACTGGCCGTCACACGAATATCGACTTCCCCCGTCTTGGCATACGTAGCTATGGTGGGATTGGTTTGGTTGTCTATGAGATCTTTGAGCATGGCTGCCACCTTGCTCTCACCGATTCCGCTGGACTTCACCATAACAGACACAAGAGCGCTGGAACGCTTCTTTTTCAAATAGGGAACCACCGATTCCTGAAACATGGGAATCAATTCATTGGGAGGACCGGGCAGGAGAATCATCGTCTTCCCTTCCTTCTCCAAAATCAGTCCCGGTGCCGTGCCATTGTCATTATCCAGCACCAAAGCCCCAGAAGGCACCATGGCCTGTTTCCAGTTATTCTCAGGAATATTTTTTTCCCTTCCGTGAAAATATGCCTGGATGCGTTCCTTGGTATGGGTATCTTCCTTAAGCTCCATTCCCCAGACTGCCGCGGCCGTCTCTTTGGTAATATCATCCTCAGTGGGCCCCAGCCCACCTCCCAAGATCACCATGTCTGCTCGGGTCAGGGCCAGACAGATGGCATCGGACAGCCGTTTTCCATTGTCCCCGACACAAGTCTGATAATATACAGAAAGTCCCAGACCGGCGCACTGCTGCGCCAAGTACTGGGCATTGGTATTTACAATGTTTCCCAGCAGAAGTTCTGTTCCCACTGAGATCAACTCCACTACCATATCAATTTGTCCCTTCTTTCAGCACCCCACGGTTCTGATACAGATAACATCCCAGGGATATTACTGTCAGAATCAGGGAGGCATAGATCAAAATCTGCTCCGCCATCTCCAGCCCGTCCAGATCAGCAATGAGAACCACTGTCATGATCATCTGACATGTAGTCTTTAATTTCCCCCATATGTTGGCTGCCAGCACCACGCCCTGATCAGCGGCAATGAGACGCACACCACTGATGATCAGTTCCCGGGACACGATGACAATGACCACTGCCGCTGGTATCTGCTCTGTGGCCACAAAACAGATCAAAGCCGAGCATACCAGCAGTTTATCGGCCAAAGGATCCATAAACTTTCCAAAATTGGTCACCAAGCCATATTTTCTGGCGATTTTTCCATCAGCCAGATCAGTGAGACTGGCAATAACAAATACAGCCAGCGCCGCCCACTTGGCCCACTCACCCGAAAACGGTACCAGCATAAATACCACAAACACCGGCACCAGCAGCACGCGCAGTACAGTTAATCGATTTGGAATATTCATTCTGCCACTTCTCCTATTAAGTCATATTCAACGGCGCCAGTCACCTTCACCCTTACAAAATCTCCGGACAGGAATTCTTCCGATGACTGGACGAAAATATACCCATCCACCCCCGGAGCATCCATATATGTCCTGCCCACGTAGGCATTTTCATCTGCTATCTTTCCTTCTATCATCACATCCAACGTCCTGCCCACCATGGATTCTGACTTTTCAAAAGCAATTTCCTGCTGGAGTTCCATCACCTGATCCCGCCGCTGCTGCTTTATCTCTTCAGGCACCTGATCTTCCATGGAGGCGGCAGGCGTATCTTCTTCCTGTGAATAGGCAAATACTCCCAGACGCTCAAATTCCATTTCATCCACAAAATCCAACAATTCCTGGAAATCATCCTCCGTCTCTCCCGGAAATCCTGTAATAAGGGTGGTCCGCAGGGCAATATCAGGAATCTGTTCCCTGAGGGTGCCGATAATTTTTCTCAGCTGAGCGGCATCCGTTCTACGCCCCATTCGCTTCAGGATTTTGTCCGAACCATGCTGAATGGGGATGTCCAAGTAGTGGCATACCTTTGGTTCTGTCCGAATCACCTGAATCAGCTCATCCGTAATTTCTTCCGGATAACAGTACTGAATCCGGATCCAATAAATGCCCGGAATGGCAGCCAGCCTCCGAATCAATTGGGGAAGCGCCTTTTTTCCGTACAAATCCACACCGTAAAGGGTGGTCTCCTGAGCCACCAGGATCAATTCCCGGACCCCCTGGGAGGCCAGCGATGCCGCCTCTGCCACCAGATCCTCCATGGGTACGCTTCTGTATTTTCCGCGAATACGGGGAATAATGCAGTAGGTACAATGCTTGTCACAGCCCTCTGCAATCTTGAGATGGGCATAATACCCGCCGGTGGTGACCACACGTTCTGCGTCCGTAACCGGAAGAGCATTGTTATCGTAAAAAATGCGAGGTGTTTTTTTCTCCAAAGCTTCCCTGACCACGCGGCCGATTTCCTGCCAAGAGGCAATTCCCAGAACGCCGTCCACCTCCGGCAGCTCCTGTAAGATCTCGTTCTGATACCGCTCCGCCAAACACCCGGTCACAATCAGGGCTCGGCAAACTCCCTCTTCCTTATAAGTCGCCATCTCCAAAATGGTATTAATGCTCTCTTCCTTGGCATCCCCAATGAAACAGCAGGAATTGATGATAATCACTTCCGCCTCTGCCTCATCGTCTGTAAACACATAGCCATCGCGTCTCAGGATACCCAACATTTTCTCTGCATCCACCAGGTTTTTATCACATCCCAGTGAAATAAACATTACTTTTATGGGCATCTGTCTTCTATTCCTCTTCCTGTGCTTCATCTGCTGGCTGGGATGCCGTTTCCATGCTTCTGGGATGCTCATCATCCAAAGTGTCATCCTCTCCCAGGATCTTTACCTTACCGCTGTAAAGCTCCTCCACAGCTATGGAGAGAGGCTTCTTGTTATACGCTTTGCTGATAAGAGGTTCAGCACCGCCGATGATTTGCCGCGCACGCTTGGCTGTGGCCAACACAATGGAATAACGGCTCTGTACCACAGGCTGTTCTCCCGGCTCTACCTCACTGTTTACTGCTTCCATTAAATCTGTATAAGATGGGTGCAACATATCTCATATCTCCTTTCACTTGTTCAAATAATCTGCTGCTCAGCCAACCAGACGATTCAATTCCTCCCGCATCCCGGCGATCAGATCCTGTCTGTAATACGCCAAATCATGCTGACTCTGGATCAGGCGGTGAATCCGCTCCACACACGCGTCCACCGTATCATTGACCACAATATATTCATACCGATCCATATAAACCGCCTCTTCCTTGGCTCTGGAAAGGCGCTGCTCAATGACGTCCATCTCCTCGGTGCCTCTGCCGATTAGCCGCTTTTTCAGTTCCTCCACACTGGGCGGAGTCAGGAAGATCAGCAGCGCTTCCGGATACTTTTCCTTCACCTGCAGCGCTCCCTGAACTTCGATTTCCAGCAGCACGTCTTTCCCGGCGTTTCTCTGCTGTTCCACATACTCTGCCGGTGTCCCGTAATAATTGTCCACATATTTGGCATATTCAATGAGCTTTTCTCCGGCAATCAATTCCTCGAATTCTTCTTTGGTTTTAAAAAAATATTCCCGTCCGTCCACTTCCCCCGCACGCGGTTTTCTGGACGTGGCGGAAACAGACAATGCATACCGGTCTTCATATTTTGCCAGCATGGCTTTCATGACAGTTCCCTTTCCAGCTCCTGAAAAGCCGGATAAAATCGTCAGTGTTCCTTTCTTCATGTTTCCTCTCATTCCGCAGATTTTCTGCTTTTACATGCTGCGTATGCCGCTCAGATATCCTCCGGATCCGTCGCCTCTTCCTGCCCGTCTCCCATGCGGTATCTGGCTGCGATGGTGTCCGGCAATAAGGCGGAAAGCACCACATACCCTCCTGCCATCATGATGACCGATTTCGTCTTCCTTCCCTGGGTGGCGTCAATGGCCGTTCCCGCCTCCTTGGCGCTCTGGACAAGACGCTTCATGGGTGCCGAATCAAATCGGGATATGGAGAGAATCTGACGGGAATTGATGAAATTCCCGAATCCTATGTTCATAAACATGGCTGTCTCCTCTGCTGTTCTCAGGTCAGGCCGTCCGCTTGGACATCAATCCTTCCCGCAGAATCTGTCAGCTCTGTCCAGGTATTCCTGAACATGGCAAACTACGTCTTATCCATTATAAAATATTACTTTTCCAGAGTCAATATGAAAGTTCGCACAGTTGGACACAGCAGCTGTTTCTGCTTCTGTTGTGGATTTTCCACTTATTCTGTGGTATACTGGTGCAGTTCAGGAAATTGACACCGGTGTTTATCATAAAGGAAATCTTAGGAAATGGAGGTTATATCATGGCATTAGACGGTATCGTTGTATCAAATCTTGTCCACGAAATGAATGAAAAACTGACAGGGGGCCGCCTTTCCAAAATCGCACAGCCGGAAAATGATGAACTGCTCCTCACTGTGAAAAATCAGAAGGATACCCATCGCCTTCTGCTTTCTGCCAGCGCCAGTCTCCCCCTGGCATATTTTACTGAGTCCAATAAAGCCAACCCGCTGACTGCACCCAATTTTTGTATGCTGCTTAGAAAACATGCTGGAAACGGCAAAATCCTGTCTGTCACGCAGCCCGGACTGGAGCGCATTATTGACATTTGCCTGGAACATCTGGATGAAATGGGGGATCTCTGCCGGAAACATCTGATTATTGAGCTCATGGGAAAACACAGCAATATCATCCTTACCAACCATCAGCATGTGATTTTGGACAGCATCAAACATGTGCCTTCTTCCATGAGTTCTGTTCGGGAGGTTCTCCCGGGACGGCCCTATTTCATACCCGATACCATGCATAAGAAAAATCCGCTGACCATCACAGAAACAGAGGCAGCGGCTATTCTCCACGGACGCGGCAATGCCGCCAAAGTCATCTATACATCCCTGACAGGTATCAGCCCCCAGGCAGCAGAGGAACTGCTTTACAGAAGCGGTGTGGATTCTACCCAGTCCGCCGATGCCCTCTCGGATCAGGATCGGCAACAATTCGCCCGTGAACTTCTGCTTCTGGTGAAAGATATCCAGGCAGGCCATTTCCATCCAGCCATTTACCTAAAAAATGGAGAACCGAAAGAATTTTCTTCCATATTCATGGGTATTTACAGCGGATACGAAAAAAAGGAAACACCCTCCGCCAGCCAGATGCTGGAGTCTTACTACGCTGCCAAAAATACGGCGGACCGCATCCGCCAAAAATCTGCGGATCTGCGGAAAGTAGTGCAGACCTGCATGGACAGAAGCCGAAAAAAATATGATTTACAGCGAAAACAGCTGAAGGACACAGAAAAAAGGGAGCGCTACCGCATCTACGGTGAATTGCTCAACACATACGGTTACGAAGCTGCCCCTGCCTCCCGCTCCCTGGAAGCAGTCAACTATTACACCGGCGAGCCTGTCACCATCCCTCTGGATCCGGATCTGACTGCCCACGAAAACGCCAAGCGCTACTTTGAAAAATACAGCAAACAAAAGCGAACTTTTGAAGCACTCACGGTGCAGTTGCGGGAAACAGAGGAAGAAATTCAGCACCTGGATTCCATTGCCACCTCCATCGATCTGGCCGATACGGTGGACGATCTGAACCAAATCCGACGGGAAATGGCCGAATACGGATATATCAAAAAGCATCTCACCAATTCCAAAGAAAGCCGAAAAGCGGCAAATGCCAAATGTCGCCCCCATCATTTTATATCATCTGATGGTTTCGATATCTATGTGGGGCGAAACAATTATCAAAATGAAGAGCTAACTTTCAAATTCGCCGATGGGAACGATATCTGGATGCATGCGAAAAAGATCCCTGGATCTCATGTGATCATCAAGTCCGGCGGACGTTCCATTCCAGACCGCACGTATGAGGAAGCCGGACAGCTGGCCGCCTATTACTCCAAAGCGCGGGGCGCGGACAAAGTGGAAGTGGATTACATTGAAAAGAAACACGTGAAAAAGCCCGGAGGGGGGAAACCGGGATTTGTCATTTATCACACCAACTATTCCCTCTTGGCGCCCTCCGACATCAGCCACATTCGTCAGGTGGAGTGATTTTCTGCATTAAGAAGAGGAAGAAACGACAGAGTTTTCTGCTGTTTCTTCCCCTTTCAATTGGACTCTTATTCTATTTCACCACCCGCATTCTTCCCACCACGGGCTCTTCTTCCTGAGGATTTCGTCTTCTCTTCACCATACAGAAGATAAAGTCAATGGCATAGCCCACAAATAAGAGCAAAGCCAGGGGCCTTCCCACGCCTTTGGGAATCCAGTCCACCACCATCTTCATGAAAGAATCTAAAAAATAGAAAAAGACAATTCCAAGAAATCCCCATCCAATACTGCTTTCCAGACAGATGCGTCCCTTATAATTGAACGGTTTCTTACTGTAATCCCACCAAAAGCTTCCGAACAGCCGAATCATCATCCAAGATGTCACCAGCTCCATTGTGGTGGCAAGCAGAGAACTGCAGACAAACAACAGTGCCAAATTATGGCAGATGGGCTTCAGGAAAAGGTATCCCCCCACTGCGCCAAAACCATAAATAATGCAGAACGGTCCATGGGTGAATCCGCGATTCAGCACCAAACGCTTCTGTTCAATGGTCAGCACAATACACTCCAGTATATAGCCGAATAGGCTGAAGCAGAAAAACCAGAGCGTAAAATAATGCAGTTCCATTCCAAACACTTCCATATACTATCTCCCTCACTCTGTCAAAACAGCTTTATCTTTCCCCTGTACATCTCCTCTGACGCTACACCTGCCGCACCAGAAAACGCATGGCCAGCTTTTTCTTCCATTCCAAAAACACCTCGGCGGTTCCGCAGTATTTATCGGCATATACCACCAAAAATCCCTCGGCGTATTGGGGCGGAATGGGCGTCAAAGGCCACATGTGACGCAGGATAATGTTTTTCTCCCGGTCTGTCAGCTGGAATTCCTTTTCCGCATTTTTCAGGGCAGCCCTGGGATGGGTAAATCCGTGAAAACGGTTTCCCGTTTCCTTGGCATGGGTATGCCAATCATACAAAAACAAATCGTGCAGCAGCCCGCCCCTGGCCGCCTCACGAAAATTCAGATTGAACCTGAGAGCCAAGCGGTACGCCAGATAAGATACCTGGATGCAGTGGGCTCTGGTGGTGGTGGACCCATGCTGAATAAACTGGTTCATGGACTGAAACGCTTTATTTTCAAAAATGTCCTTTACGCAGGAATAGTACAGCGGATCTTTGATGTATTCTTCTTTAATCAGCCATTCCTCATCCTCCACCCATTCCCGCAACTGCCTTTTCATTTCCCTGTACTGATTTCTCTTCCCCATAAGTTTTTACTCCTCCAATCTGGTCCCATTATATGCCACAACCCAGACTTCGTCAATGTGTCCTCCCCAAATATACGGAATTTGAAAGA